>CAYRVG010000140.1:0-58213 GCA_964427765.1 uncultured Candidatus Cloacimonadota bacterium | reverse complement strand
GACGCCAACGGCGCATCCGTATCCAGCGGCGTGTACTACTTCAAGATGAACGCCGGCAAGTACAGCAACACCAAGAAAATGATCCTGATGAAGTAATTCGCGGGACACAAACCCATAAACCAGCCCCGGGGCTTGATGCCCCGGGGCTTTTTGTTTGAAATTGATATAAAAAGGGATCATTCTGCAAAAAAGTACTTTACAAAAACATCCATCGTCTGAAAATAGAAAAAACACATAGGAATAAAAAATGGCTCTTTTTCACGTTGGGTGGATACGAGCGTTTCTATCTCAAGTGATATCTCGCTGGGATTTGGAACGTCCACAACACATCCACCACCGCCTGAGTTCCCGCTGGTTCGGCGTTTACTGAGCGCGTGGTCAGGCAGTGGCCAGGCAGTCAGGGATAAGGGCGGGTTTACCCGCTCGATTTGGAAAAAGGCCAGGAGACCTTTGAAACCTGGGAAGATCATCCCTTAAGGAGCAAGTTATGAAAAGAAATCAGCTGATCATCATCGGGTTAGCTCTGTTTGGTTTTTTGCATGCCGGGGTCGTTAACGATCATCAGGACCCTCGCCAGAACTATCATCCAACCGAGGTTGTGGAAATAACGGTCGGCAGCGGTGACCAGCAGGCGCTTATCCCGGTCAACATGTACTACCGAAACAGCCTTTTTGAGACGATTTACATGGCCAATGAGATGAATGTTGCCGGCCAGATCACGCACATTCGCTTTTATAACAATTTCATGACCAACCTGCCGGACAAGCCGACCCAGATCTGGCTTGGACAGACAAACCTGTTCGACCTTACGGGTGGTTGGATCCCATCTTCCCAACTCACAGAGGTTTTCTGGGGGGATGTGGATTACCCCGCCGGGCAGAATGAGATCACGATCCCTCTCACAAATCCCTTCACCTATCACGGGGGAAATCTGGTGATGATGGTCTTCCGGCCCTGGGAAAATGACTACTATACCTCAATGGAACTGTTTTACGCCCAAACCGTCGGTACGAACCGTTCCCTGACCACTTTCAATGACAACACCCAGATAAATCCGGACAATCCGCCCACCACAGGCGTCACGGGCCAGTTCCCCAAGACAACCTTCACCGTGGATGTTTCGGGGATGGGATCGCTGTCCGGGTATGTTTCCTCATCCGGCGTTCCCCTTGAAGGGGCGACAGTGAGCATCGAGGATACCTATTATTGCGCAACGACCGGGGCTGACGGGAATTACAGCTTTCCTTATGTTCCTGCCGGAAATTATGCTGTCAGCGCGGCAAAAACAGGTTATGCGGCAGTATCCCATAACGTGAGCATAAGCGCGCCGACCAGAACACGACCCAGGATTTTGAGCTGCCCCAGCTGGTTCAGGTGACCGTCACTGGCAGGATTGTCGGAAGCGACGCTCCCGGAATCGGCATCGATGGAGCGAGCATCAGCTTCACGGGCTACGCGGATTACGCTGCCAGCACTGATGCGCAGGGAAATTTCAGCATTGCGGAGGTTTACGCGAACCAGACCTATTCCTATACCGCGAGCGCCTCCGGCTACCAGGTCCTGGATTCTGAAGTGACGATCGGCAATGCGGATATTGACATGGGAGATATCGTCCTGGATGAAATTGCCTATCCGCCACAAAATGCCGTTGCCACCGAAGCCGATGATTGCAGTTATGTTTCCCTTGACTGGGAAGAGCCCAATCTGGCGGAGGAAGGCTGGCTGCATTATGACAGCGGGGAGAACAACACCTCGTTCGGGACAGCCGGATCACTCAGCTTTGACGTGGCGATCCGCTATCCTCCGGACGCTTTGACTGATTACGCCGGCGGCAGCCTGCAGGCGGTGAGGATCTGGCCCGCCCAGGGAGGTAACTTCTCCGTGCGGGTCTGGACAGGCGGGGATGCCTCCGCCCCAGCGCAGATGGTGGTGGACCAGCCCATAATCCCCGTGCTTAATTCCTACAACCTTGTCATGCTGGATAACCCGGTTCCCGTGACCGCCACCGAGGAACTCTGGTTTGGTTTTCTTTGCGACGTGACCGGCGTCAATCCCGCCTATGCGGGAATGGACTACGGCCCGGCCGTGGACGGATTTGGCAACATGATCTACTGGCAGGGCAGCTGGACGACTTTGCTGGACGTTAACGCGTATTGCGATTTCAACTGGAACATCCAGGGCTACGCCGGCCTCACACCCCCGGACGGCCCACCCGCCCTGACGCCAATCTCCCTGGTGCGGGTATCCGTGAATGATCCTGGCAACCGTGCCCTGGAGGGTTATGACGTCTGGCGCCTGCTGCAGGGCCAGGAGACAAACGAGGCCGCCTGGGTTTGCCTGACCCCCGAACCTGTCACCCAAACAACGCTCCAGGATGATGATTGGGACGACATTCCCGACGGGAATTACCTTTGGGCGGTGAAGGCAGTCTATACCGGCGGTGTCCTCTCAGAACCGGTATTCTCCAATGTCCTGTTCAACATAACCCAGATCGGCTCGATCGCCGGGATCGTGCGCGATACGGAAAACATGCCGATCATGAATGCCACGATCACCTGCGGGGATAACTCCACCCAAACCAATGCCAACGGGGCTTACACGATGCAACTCGAAACGGGGACCTACAGCGTGACCGCCAGCCATCCGGATTATGCTCCGGTTACCCGGGACAGCGTCGTGGTGCTCACGGGACAGACGACAACGGTCAATTTCGTCCTGGACGCGGTGGGGATCGGTGAAGATTCAGTTCCCGCCACCGTGACTGAGCTGCTGGGAAACCATCCGAATCCCTTCAATCCCCAGACCACCATCCGCTATAGCCTGAAAATCCCTGCCCGGGTGGACATCCGCATCTACAACCTGAAGGGGGAGTTGGTCACAAACCTGCTCAATGAAGCCAGGGAATCCGGTTTCCATTCAGTTGTCTGGGATGGTAGGGACAACGCCGGCAGCCCTGTTTCCAGCGGAGTTTACCATCTGAGGATGAAGGCGGGGGATTACACCGGCGGGAGCAGGATGATCCTGCTGAAATGATCCTGTTTCTCCAAAGAGATCTTTTAGGTGGCAGATCCAGCAATATCAGATCCCTGGGTGGGAATCCCTTTCAGCGCCGAACATTCTTGCGTAGACTTCTGTGAGGTGCGCAACGAAAGCCTGGTGGCTGGGGAACCTGATCCTGCCCACAGGTGAAGGCGACGGAAGCACGAGCACATTGATCCTGCGCGGGGAATGATCTGTTCCGGGCAGGGCGGGGAGTGTGAAAAACAGCGTTTTGCCAGCACCTGACTCCATTTTGACGCCATTTAAGGCAAGATAATGCTCCAGCCAGAGGAAGACCCTGTTTTGGCTGGTGCAGAAAATGCTGCGCATTCCAGGATGTTTTTCCAGTATGCCCAGGAGTGCGGTGAATTCCAGGGCTTTGAGTTTGCCGTCGGCGGCGCTGCGGTCCCTGCGGGAAAACTTTAGCAAGATGTCCGCCATCCCCAGAGAATGGCTTCGGAGAAATACCCGGAAAAATTGTATCTGCAGTTTGCTCCTTTGGGGCCGGGGTTTTTGCAGCTTGCGGATCCCATCAAGTTCCTCCAGCCCTGAGGGTTCGAAGACCCGGAACAGCAATTCCCACAGCAGGTTGTAGCCCCTGTTATGGCTGCCGTAGTAATAATCGACATCGAGGGCTTTAAGCGGTTTCGGCTCCCGGACGCAAAAGCGCCAGGGAGGCGCGCTGCCCAGGATCAGCGCCGCGGCATTTTCAGGTATGTACGGCTCATAAGGATGGCTTTGAAGCTCCCAATCCTGTTCCTTTTGCATAATCCTCCCTTACTTCGGATCAAGGAATCTAAAACAATGACCGGTGATTCAATTTTACCAAATCAAATTCCCAGGCCTAAGATGTCAAGAGCGTAGTATTGATTTTTGCCATAAAAGGCAGGCAAGAAAGAGGGTCTTCCCCGAAAACAAAATCGTGATCAGGATAGTGAGGTACAATCAATTTTGTGTGCCATCATCCCTTTGTGCGTGCAATATCCCCGCCAATGTGGATGGACACCGGATTTGGAATAGACACTTGTACGACATTGGCGGTTCAAAAAAAAACTTGACGTGTTTGGACAATATATTATAAAATAATTTTTGAAAAGTTGTTTATGCAGATCAGTACTTGGTAAATTTACATTCATTCACTAGGTTAGAAATTAACTGCAGCGGACCAACGCGAAGCCAACATTTAACAAGCTGGAAAAGGTAGCTAATTTGAAAAGGTCAACACACCGGCTGACACACTTGGGCGGGACATTATGATCCGCTACATACCGGCATTTATCCTGCAAAACTATGAACGGGGTATAATGCAGGGGGAAATCACCGGTTTTATTCTGCACTTTGATCTGATCGGATTCACGCGTACCTGCAGTGAACTTCAGAAAGTTGGCAAATCCGGCGCGGAGGCTGTCGGGACGGTAATGGAATCCCTGATGAGAGTGACGCTGCAGAATTTGGAAAACCACTGTGGATTTATTTTTTGCTATGCCGGTGACGCATTCTACGCGATATTTCCAGTTGAAGATGCCAGGCATGTATTGGCAGCCACCCTTGCCAACCGTGAGCATATGCGGGAGAAAGGCGTATTTTCCTTCCCCTTTGGTGAATTGAGGACAAAGGCCAGACAAAGCGTTTGTTACGGCAGCCTGAACTGGAAGATATATTCGGCGGAATTGAAGAATGAATATGTTTTCCAGGGCGCTGTTTTGGATAAAGTCCACAAATTGAGCCAGAAAGACCGTGAACTGGTATTTTGTGAATATTCGGCGGAAAAGGTGGGAATGCAGTTTTTCCACAAAACCGGCCAAGATTACGAGCCCATTTGCAAAACCTTCGATCTTCCCGCCTGCAGACCTGATCGAGAATTCAAGCTTGAGACGGCAAGATCCTTCGTCAACAGCAATCTGCTTGACGTCGAACCCGAAACCGAGATCCGTCCGGTTACTTGCTGTTTCGTCAATATCGAGACCAGACCGGAAACTGAATTGGGGAAAACCCTGCAAACCCTTGAGGTTCTTGCTGTGACCTACGGTGGATATGTGAACAATCTGGTCAATACAGGATCGGTGTTCCAGGCAGTGGTTCTCTATGGCATGCCCCGGACTGAGGGAAATTCGATGCAACGGGCCTGCCGTTTTGCGCTCAAGGTTGTGAAGACACTTCCGCGGGCGAGCTTGGGGATCTCATTCGGCAATGTTCTGGCGATTTATGTCAAAGGTCCGCATCTGAGCGAATACACGGCTCTGGGCTCCACCATGAACCTTGCCGCCCGTTTGGCCTCCCGGGCGCGGCCCGGGGAGATCCTCACTGAAGCCATCTTTAAGAAGGAACTGGGAAATGATTATGTTTTTGTGTCCCGCGGTACAACGAAGCTGAAGGGGATCAGTGCACCAGTCCGGTATTTCAAGCTTGCGGAGGCTTTTTCACGTGATTTCACGGGAGATCGGGGCAGCTTTGTGGGCCGGAAACCGGAGAAGCAACGTTTGCAGGAATGGATCAAACACTCGCTAAGTGGGCGGGATAAAAGCATCATGTATATTTATGGTGAAGCCGGCATTGGCAAAACCAGGCTGGTAAGTGAGCTGGTTAGATCATTTTCTGCTGACGAATGCACAAAATACAGGCTTTATTGCGACATGCTCCCCACCAAGACCTTGGAGCCGGTCAAGCAGTTGATCTGCAGCTTGCTTGGGATCAACATCACAAATACAGATGAAAAAGCGGTGGAGGAATTCCGCGGGCAATGGAAGGCCTGGGCGGGAAAGGATAAAAAACTGGTTCAGACAGAGTCGCTCATAGGCGCTTTGCTGGGATATTTTTGGGAAGGATCATACTGGGATATTCTGGCTTCGGTGGTGCGTTTGTCTGAAATGATCAAGGCATGGCAGCTGATGGTCGCCAAAATGGCGAAAAAAAAGCCCCTGCTGATCCACCTTGACGACATCCAGTGGATCGATCCCCAGACCCGCAGATTTCTCCAGGCCCTGAAATGGGAAAAAATCAGGGGCCTCTGCATTGTCGCCACCTCGCGCTATCTTGAGGACGGCGCAAAGCCGGATCTTGAACTTGAGGATTTTACAACCCACCGGATGGAACTGAAACCCCTGGCCATGCCTGAACGCGTCAAGCTGATGAAATCCCTGCTCAGGCTTGCAAAACTTCCGCCGCCAACCCTAAAGATCATCAAACAGCGAAGCAGCGGCAATCCTTTTTATATAGAGCAGTTCATTTCCTGGGTCTTGGAAAACAAAAAGATCAATGCCCGCGGCGAATTTCTCTTCGATCCGGATATCGAGCCATTTTCCCACAGGTTGTTAAGACTGAACGAAATAATCATCAGCCGCATTGACAGGCTCACGCAGAAAGTGCGAGAATGTGTGGAGAATGCCAGTGTGTTGGGAATGAAATTCAACATCAAAGTGCTTTCCGGGATGCTGAATTCCGATCCGCGCGGGGACCTGGAGAATGGAATTCAAAACCGCATCTGGAAAGATCTGGATGAAGTGTATTTCATTTTTTCACATTGGCTGATTCGGGACGCAATATACGAGAGGATGGTGAGCGATAAGTTGCAGAAGCTGCATCTTGCGGCCGCCGAAGCGATGGAAAGGGTTTATGAATTGAAGCTTGACCCACAGGCGGAAGAGATCGCCCTGCATTTCGAGAAGGCCGGCCAGTTGTATAAGGCCGCGCAATACTATGATATGGCCAGCAACTATAATTGGAACCAGATGTATCTGGAAAGATCTGTGCCCAACATGACAAAAGCTATCGCGCTCTGCGAAGAGGCCACGGGCAAGGAAAACATGGTGTATGGCGAGATGCTTTTCCATCTTGCCATCCTTTACCACTACCTCCTGCGTATGGAGGAGGCCGAACCCCTCTATCACGAGGTGCTTCGCCTGGCCGAGAAGGAATTTGGGGAGGATAGCCCAAAGCTCAGCCCCTATGTAAACAATCTGGGCAGATTTTACAAGGATACGGGGAGATTCAGGCAGGGCGAGGAATACCTGCGAAGATCACTGGAAATCGAGAAAAAGCTATCCCCGGGGTCATCCAACGTCGCGGACAGGATAAATAACATCGGGCACCTTTACTCGCTAATGAACGAGTGGGACAAGGCGATCGAAATGTTCCGCGAAGCTCTGGATATTGTGGATCGAAACTATCCGCCGGATTTCTGGTTCACCGCTGTATGCGCGGGGAATCTGGGGAAAATGTACATCGAGTCCGGCAGGCTCGATGATGCGGAACCTCTGCTCAACAGGGCTCTTAAGATAGCAAACCAACATCGGGGCCCCGAACACGTATCCTCGGGACTTTATGTAAAAAGGCTGGGCGACCTGTACTTGGCCAAAGGTGATCATCAGGAAGCCGAAGTATATTATAAAAAAGCCCTGGCAGTTTACTCCAGGTCCTTTGGGAAAACACATCCCCGGACCAAACCCATTCTGATGGCTCTAAAAAAACTCCAAGGGGAAAGAGGCAGACAAGATCCAGAATTACATTAAATATCTGAAGCTAGGATCGTTGCAGCTTTCCAGTAAGGGCAATGTCCTGCCGGGAATCCGATTTAACGTGGCAGTAACTATCAAAGGTCGTTCCGCTATTTCACTTATTTAAGCTACAGATGTTGATTGAGCTTTATGTTTGGCTAAGTTTGAAAAAGAGCTATTTCCAGATTCCAGTTTTTTCCTGTCTGGCAATAGCTTCCAGGTCTTTGTAGTAATCAAGGTACTCTGGTAGAAAGGCTTCATCCACCCGTGCCAGACCCTTGATCAACATCAGGGCATTGAAATCCACGCTTTGGTGCTGCTCATAATCTGGAGATATTGCAAATGATTGATCAGAGGTATCTTTCTTTTCGTGTCCTATGTCACCGTATCTGACGAGAACCCGTGCCAAACCTTCCTTATCCCTTACAATACCTTCTTCCGTATTGTCTGTTGTGAATGTGTAGATTTCCACCAACTTACCCTCCAGTTCTTTTTTGGTGAATTCAAATGCTTCCTTGCCCATAGGCTCATCCAGACGTGGTGCCTTAATGCCGGTCAGGCGGACTGTTTCCCATCCTTTGATCTCGATCCTGTCTCCACAATAGACCTTACCTATGTTGAGAATATTGGCGTTGAGGATTGAGATGCTGAAAATAGACGCGATGAGGATCAATGTAACTGAGGTCACTTTCTTTTTCATTTGTTTCTCCTTTTATAAACAAGTCAATGCACACAATTAAACAAATCTATGCCCTAAACAAATCCATGGTTATATAAAATTGAACACTAATATGATGTCAAGATAAAAATTGAATAGCAATCATCGTAAAGTCCTAAATACCTTTGTAGATCATAGCACTTGCCAGAAAGGACATTAATACCAGATAATCCGAAGTTTAGGATTCACTCGGGTTCAGTTGGGCACAGATCAGGTAAGTTATAGAAGTAGATTAAAGACCAATAATCACAACCCCGGAGCATAGCCAAATATCCAAAACCATAAGCTGAAAAATCCAGAACTTGTCAGCAGATCATTCACGAAAGCTGCTTTTTCCAGAATAAAGGACAGGACCAGAATGATTATGAATTATTTCCGGAATATAACCATCCCTGTCTTTTACTGCCTTCTTCGGGGAATGTTGATCCATAACCCTCTCCCATTAACTTCAGAGGAGACTTTTTATCTACTTGTGATATACCTCAGGTTTTGAGGGAAAGGAAACTTGATATCAGTATATCATAAAGCGACAAACCAAACTGCAAAAAAAAGCTTGACAAAAACAAGCCATCTCCCAGAGTCTAATCATAGACCCTACATAGAATGCCCTCCGAGTCCGTGGGGACACCGCCCGGTGCTCCCCACGGTTTTTTTATGTGCTGGAAAAGGGGTTGTGGGAGACAAAAAATTCTCTTACCAATTGAGGGGATACATGAGTTTTCCATAACATATCGCCCTTGGGTTTGATTCGCCCCACTGTCTGAGCAAAGCCCGCCAAGTGTTTGGCAAGTACTTGGCCAATTAGTGGTTAGGCAGACAGGGGAAGGGGCGGTATCTGGGTATTCTTGATCGGGCGTTTTGCAGGTTGGCCGGGTAGGTCTCTATCTTTGGGCCGTTAAAAAAGCCTTGCCAAGGATGATTTGGACCATTGTTAAGATAAATTAACTGGAAAACCGGGGTTTTTCCTTGTCATAAAAGGCAGGTGACTTTTTGTGTTCAACAGGAAGGAAAACATAGCATGAGCAGCAGAATTTACGTCGTAGAAGATGAATCCGACATTCTTGAACTGGTAAGATTCCAGCTCGAGAAAGCGGGATATATAACCAGTGGATTCATGCATGCCAAAAAAATGCTGGACCGCCTTAGGGAGGAGATCCCGGATCTGATCATCCTTGATCTGATGCTTCCTGATATAGACGGCCTGGAAATATGCCACACGATAAAGACGGCCCAGGCTTGGGAACGCATTCCGATCATCATGCTCACGGCCAGGGCGGATATCGAGGACCGGGTGAAAGGCCTGGAATACGGGGCTGATGATTATATAACCAAGCCCTTCGAAGCCTCCGAATTTCTGGCCCGCGTGAAAGCTGTGTTGCGCCGGACCTCTTGGGAAAAGAGCAGGAACGTGCTGAACATCACCCCGGAATTCCGGCTTGATTTCAATCGATACGAAGCCTACATCCGGGATAAGAGGATAGATCTGACCCTCACAGAGTTCAAGATCCTGCAGCTGCTAACCCAGCGTCCGGGCTGGGTTTTCAAGCGCAGCCAGATCCTGGACCACCTGTGGGGAAACGATAAAATTGTGATCGAACGCACGGTTGACGTGCATATCCGCAACCTGCGCGAAAAGCTGGAAGATTTTTCTTACATGGTGAAAAATGTACGCGGCCTGGGGTATAAATTTTCTTCCGAGCCGGACGATGGGGGCGGCAAAGATGGCTAAGCCAGCATTGAGCCGCTTATTGCTTGTTTTCCTTGGCCTGATCCTGGTAGTGGTGGCTGTGCTCCTGTTTTTGAAGATCCCATCCTGGCTGGTCTTGCTGTTCCTGTTCCTGATGTTTGCCGGCTTGTATCTTTATCTGCGGGGCATTTTGGGTAAACAAGTTTCCCGCCTTTCGGGAACCGCCCGGGATATTGCCGCCGGGGACCACAGCCAGAGATTTGCCGCCTCCGGCATTCAGGAGTTTGACCTCATTGGCGAAGACCTGAATCAAATGCTGGAGGAGTTAAACTACGCCATCGAACATCTGGGGATGCACCGGGAGGAACTGCGTTTGGTGTTGAGCTCCATCGAGGACGCGCTGTGGTCCCAAGATTACGCCGGGAACATCCTCTGGGCAAATGATAAATTCAGGGCGCTTTTCCCCGCTTTTGAACCAGGTGAGACACGGCAATACTGGGAGGTTATCCGCGAACCTGACCTGCTTGAATTGCTCGGGGCAACCAGGGGGGATGACGCAAACATGGTCACGGACGTCCGGTTTGGCAGGCACGACTACATTCTATCCGTGAGCAGGAATGACAACAGCCAGCGCCAGGTTTTCATTTTGCACAATATCGATTCCCGGCAGCAGGCGATCCAGATGAAGAAGGATTTCATCATCAACCTGGCCCATGAGCTGCGCACCCCGCTGACGGCGATCAAGGGCTACACCGAGGCCATGCAGGACAGCTCCGGCATGGATCACACCAGGTATCTGAAGATCATAAGCAAGCACGTCGAACGTCTCATCCACCTGATCCGGGACCTGGAGCAGCTGATCCGCCTGGAGAGCGCGGCTGATCTGGAAACAAAGGATATCAACCTGGAAACGTTCTTTGACAATATCAGGCTGATCCTGGAACCGGAGATCGAGGGAAAAGATCTTTTTCTCAAGATCGAACTGGATCCATCCTGTCCCCGCCTGGTTTGCGATCCTTTCAAATTTGAACAGGTGTTCATCAACCTGGTCCAGAACTCACTGCGTTACACCGAAAAAGGCGGCATCACCATCCGCAGCAAGCGGGGGGATGATTCGGTGAGTTTCGAGGTTTTGGATACAGGCAGGGGAATTGGGCCGGAACACCTTCCCCGGATCTTCGAGAGGTTCTACGTGGCGGATCCATCCCGCAATAAAAGCCAAAGCGGCACGGGCTTGGGCCTGGCGATCACAAAGCACATCGTGCTGCTGCACCGGGGCACGATATCCGTGGACAGCAGGCTCGGGGAGGGCACCATCTTCAGGATGGACCTGCCGCTTCCCAGGAACAGGACCCGGGCATCAGATGAATAAAACCACAATGCGGGATCCGGCTGCAAGCGTAGCTGATGAACTGACTGGCAGCACGGGCGGTGACCTGGAAACGCTCGTAAAGCAAAATTTATCCCTCGCTTACAGCATTGCTAATAAATATGCCAGGCGCGGCCTCTCCCTGGAAGACCTGCGGCAGGAGGCGCTGGTGGGCATTTTGCTTGCCGCCAGACATTACGACCCCTCCCGGGAAGCCAGTTTTTCCAGCTATGCCGTATACTGGATCAAAAAGCAAATGCTTCAGGCCATCAGCCGGGAAAATGCCACCTCGCTCCAGGCGGGGGAACTGGAGGAGAGTCATTTGGCAGAGCAGGTAGCGTCGGAACCCAGTTTGCCTGAAGACATCGCCCCCCAGCTCCCGGCTGAAATGCCGGCTGCCGAGCGCCGGATAATCCTGCTTTCCTACGGCCAGAGTCTGAGCCTGAAGGAGATATCCCGGCTTCTGGGAATTTCTGTCGAACAGGTCAAGCAACTCCGCGGAAAGGCATTGCGCAGGATCAAAAGGCACAAGGAAGCCGGATCTGCGGCCGGGAGATCAAGGCCCCACTCAATTTGAAAGAGAGCCAAAAGTTAACAATTCTTAACACCCATCTAATAAAAAATTAACATTCAAAGCGTATAACAGAGCAGACCTAAGTAATTCTCAAGGAGAAAAGTATGAAAAAACTGCTCTTTATTACGTTTCTGGGCATTCTTATGCTGCCCGGAATGCTCAATTCCCAGGAACTGAAAATCACAGGGGAGATCTGGAACCGCTGGTCCCTTCAAATGGACTCCGACGATGAGATAATCAGGAACAACTTCTCGGTGGAAAGAGGCTACATCGGCTTGGAACCCAAGTTCAGTGAAAAAATCAAAGGCCGCTTCAGGGTGGATATATTCAGCACCGACGCGTTATCGGACGGTGCCGGCCTCAAGCTTAAATATGCCTATGTGGATTTTGGCAACCTTATACCAATCCGCGATATGACAGCCACAGTCGGGCTGCAGAAAGTATATTTTGGTTCACTTTACGACTGGTCCTACGACCTGATCGGGAAGGCGCCCGCGGATGAGTATAAAATTGCCAATTCGGCGGATTACGGCCTCTCAGTCCACGGTTATCTTCCCCAAGGCTGGGGCGAGTACGCTCTCGGAATGTACAATGGTGAGGGTTACAAGAAATACGGTGACAACCTCAAGGGTAACATCAATCCTGCCTTCCTGGCAAATCTGCGCCTGACCCCGGTGGCCGGTATAACCCTGGGAGGCTCCGTTCTGGCCAATAGCAATGAACGCAAGGAACTGCTGGCGGACGACTCTGACAATCCGGATTACAACGATCAGATCCTGATGGACGGCCTTCTGCGGGTTGCATACGGCCCGGCAGATGTTTGGTTTGAATACCTCAACAAGAATGTCACATATCCCAACGACGCAAGTGAGGATTACTCGGCCAATGCCCTGATGGTCAAGCCCTGCCTCAAACTCAAGAAGATCATTGGGACAGACATTGATCTGATCGCCCGCTATGACAGATGGGAAGACGAATCCAAGGGCGAAAACGTGCTGACCGCCATCACCGGCGGCATAAATTACAACTTCTTGCATGACGCCAAGGCAAAACCGGCCATGCAGATCCAATTGAATTATACAGACAAGAGCAACAGCGACAATGCATCCGCGGATTCCTCAGCGCTGATGCTGCAATTCAAATGGAAGTTCTCAAATACGATCAATATATAACAGGAGTATTACAATGAAAAAAAAGCTCATTTTGATTTCCCTGGCACTGCTTATACTGGCGCTGCCCGCCTTCGCCCAATACCAGATCACCTGTTCCGGTTCCACAACGGTGTTGCCGATCGCCCAGGCGACCGCCGAAGCCTTCATGGACAAAAACCCCAAGATCAATGTTTCCATTCGTGGCGGCGGATCTGGCGTGGGCATCGCCTCGCTGATAAATGGAACGATCCACATTGCCAATGCCAGCCGTCCGATGAAATCCAAGGAAATGACCCAGGCAAGATCCAAAGGCATAAACCCCACACCCTATGCCGTTGCCTTGGACGCGATCGCCGTGATAACCAACAAAAGCAATCCGGTTGGCGAGTTGACCATAAACCAGATCAAAGACATCTATACCGGGAATATCAAGAATTGGAACCAGGTTGGCGGACCCAGTCTCCCGATAGTCGTGATCTCCCGCGACGTGGCCTCCGGAACTTTCGAGGTCTTCAATGAAAAGGCGTTGGGAGGAAAAAAAGTGACTTCCTCCGCCCAGCTTCTAGCTTCGAACAATGCCATCGCGACCACGGTCGGCACAACCCCTGGCGGCATCGGCTATATAGGTTTGGGATATCTCACCGATGACGTGAAAGCAGTGTCCGTCGGCGGAGTCTCTCCCAGCAAGAAAACGACCGTGGACGGCAGCTACAAGCTCTCCCGCAAGCTGTATATGTACACCAATGGCAAGGCGAAAGGTGGCGTGAACAATTACATCGCCTTCATCCAATCCGCCGAAGGCCAGAAAATAGTTGAGGAACAAGGTTTCCTAGCCCTTCAATAGTACTTGAACAAGTCGTTGATGAAATATGGCAAAGAAACCTCCTGGTGCGGGAGCCAAGGCTCCCGCTTTTGGGGATGAGATGAATAGGTTCAAGGAAAAAACCTTCCGGGCAGTGACCTATATGGCGTCATTATTTACCATAGTCTGTTTGCTGGCCATTATTTTGGGCATTTTCCGGGAAGGCCTGCCGCTTTTTTCCAAGGTGAATCCGGTTAAGTTTCTTTTTACAAACAACTGGTATCCCACCCATTCTGAGCCTGAATTCGGCGCCCTGGCGTTGATCGTGGGATCCCTCTATGTAACCCTGGGCGCTCTGGTGATCGCGATACCGCTGGGGCTGGGAAGCGCGATCTTCGTATCCGAGATCGCCAGCCACCGTTTGCGCGAGATCGCCAAGCCGGTCATCGAATTGCTGGCTGGCATACCCTCCGTGGTTTACGGCCTTTTTGGCATGGCCTTTCTCGCTCCCCAGGTGCGCCAATGGTTTGGCCTGGATACCGGCCTGAACGTGTTCACGGTCTCGATCATCCTGGGTGTAATGATCGTACCGATCATCTGCAGCATGAGCGAAGACGCCCTTTCCAGCGTTCCCAAAAGCATTCGCGAAGCCTCCCAGGCGCTTGGGGCCAACCGTACGGAGACGATCTTCCGGGCGATAGTCCCCGCGGCCAAAAGCGGCATCATTGGAAGCGTGCTGCTCGGCTTTGGCCGGGCCGTCGGGGAGACGATGGTGGTCCTGATGGTTGCCGGTGGAGCGGCCAGGATACCCGGATCTGTCTTCGAATCCGTTCGTCCCATGACCTCAACCATCGCCGCGGAAATGGGGGAGACCGTGATGGGTGACCTGCACTACAAATCGCTTTTTGCCCTGGCGATCCTGCTCTTTCTGATAACCTTCATCTCAAATCTGATCACGGAAGCGGTTTTCCTGAAAAAGAGGGGAAAATGAACAGGCGCAAGTTCAAGCATTACCTCGCAACAGGCATCCTGGCAGCCATGCTTCTGACCACCGCGCTGTTTTTGGTTATTTTCCTGATCCATATATTTTCCAAGGGGTATTCAGTTTTGAATTGGGAGTTCCTGTTCACGGCCCCCCGCAAAGCCATGACCGAGGGAGGCATCTGGCCCGCGCTGATGGGGACATTCCTTCTTACGGGGCTGTCGATGCTGGTGGCTTTGCCATTGGGGATCTTCACCGCTGTCTGGCTAACCAATTACGGCAGGCCGGCCTGGCTGGTGCGCATTTTGCGCATCTCGATCAACACCTTGGCCGGTACGCCATCGATAATTTTCGGTCTTTTCGGAATGGCTGTCTTTGTGAATCTGATGAACCTCGAGGTTTCCCTGCTGGCCGGCGGACTGACCCTGGCCATTCTGGCGCTGCCGGTGATCATCAACAATGCTGAGGAGGCCATCAGGTCCCTGCCCACGGATTTTCGGGATGCCTCCCTCGCCCTGGGCGCGACCCAGCGCCAGACGATCACGCGGATCCTGCTGCCCTCGGCATTGCCGAATATCCTCACCGGGGCGATCATCAGCATCGGCCGCGTGGCGGGGGAAACCGCGCCGATCATGTTCACGGCCGCAACGTTTTATTCGCGCCGCCTGCCCAAAAGCTTATCCGATGAGGTGATGGCTCTGCCATATCATATTTACGCGCTGATGACCGAGGGCACTCATGCGGAATCCCAGGTCCCGATCGCTTACGGAACCGCGTTGGTGCTGCTATTATTGGTGCTGCTGTTCAGCGCCCTGGCAATATTCATCCGCTCTTCAATCAGGAGAAAAAGACAATGGTAAAACCTCAGATACAGACTTCCGAACTCAACCTCTGGTTTGATAAAAACCACGTCCTGCACGATGTGGATCTGCCCGTGTACGCGAATCAGGTGACAGCGATGATCGGTCCATCAGGCTGCGGGAAATCCACCCTTTTGCGCTGTTTTAACCGGATGAACGATCTGATCCCCCAAACGCGCATCAAGGGGAAGGTGGTCCTCGGAGATCAGGATATATACGACTCCAGGGCTGATGTGACGAGGATCCGGGCCAAGGTGGGAATGGTCTTTCAAAAACCCAATCCCTTTCCCAAAACCATTTTCAAAAATGTCGCCTATGGCCTGCATATCCAGGGTACCAAAACCAAGGCGGAGATCAAAGACCGCGTGGAGGAAAGCCTGAAAGCCGCCTGGCTTTGGGACGAGGTCAAAGACCGCCTGAATCAACCGGCAATGTGCCTCTCCGGCGGCCAGCAGCAAAGGCTTTGCATCGCCCGCGCCCTGGCAAACCATCCCAAGGTGTTGCTTCTGGATGAGCCCACATCCGCCCTCGATCCCCAATCCACGGCTAAAATTGAGGAACTGTGCCTTGAACTCAAAAATAACGTGACAATTCTGATCGTCACCCATAATATCGCCCAAGCGGGAAGGATATCGGATTACACCGCCTTCATGTATCTGGGTGAGGTAGTTGAATTCAACGAGACCCAAAAGATGTTCACGGTACCGGAAGATAAGCGAACGGAAGCTTACCTGAACGGTGTCTTTGGCTAAAAGGAGATATGATGCTACACGCAAAGATAATGGAAGCCAAGCAGTTGCTGATGTCCGAGGCGTCTCTGGTGGAGAAAATGGTATCCATGTCCATCGATGGACTTTACAACGGCAACGAGCAATTGTTGCAGGAAGTGTTGATCTTTGAGGACAGGGTGAACCAGATCGAACTGGAACTGGATGAAATATGCACGGGGATCATCGCCCTGCACCAGCCGGAGGCAAAAAACCTGCGCCTTGTCCTGATGATCTACAGGATCAACAATGACCTCGAGCGCTTGGGAGACCAGGCCGTGAATATCGCCGAGAGTGTAGGCCATCTGGTGCGGGATCCCGTGGTCAGCTCAGTTCCGGAACTCGTCCAGATGAAGAAATACGCCCTCGCGATGCTGAAAAACAGCCTTGATGCCTTTGCCAGGGAGGATCTTGCCCAATCCCGCAGGGTTTGCGACGCGGACGACATTGTGGACAAACTCAACCGTAAGATATACAAGCAGCTGGTGGAACTCATCAAGGCAGATCCGAATCTCACGGAAAGGTATCTTCACATCCTGCGCATCGCCAAAAACCTGGAACGCATCGGCGATCTATCCACAAACATCGCGGAAGACACGGTCTACCTGTCCTCCGGAGAGGTCATCAAGCATCACATGAAAGAAGAATAACGGTCCTGCCAGGAAGTACGAGGCGGGCAACATCCTCATGATCAACAAGATATAAGTATCGCCACTGGATGGCCCCCGTTATCTGAAACAGATTTTGGGAGGAGCTCAAGGCACCCAACAGCCGATAATGGCTGTTGGCTACAGGTTGAGGAGGAGCAGGCTCAGGACAAGCAGCAACCAGAGAATGTAATCCCTCCTTTGGGGCTGTTTTTTCCAGATCGCGACATCGCTCACAATGCTCAAAAGCACGATGGAGACGGCGACCAGGGGGTAGGCGATCGCAGCGGGGACGCTGTCCAAACCTTTCAGGAAAAAGACGGTCGAATAGCGGTTGGGAATGCCCAAAACGCACCCCAGCAGGATACTCTTCAGGCTGACGGGAATTCTGCCCAAAAGGATCGCCAGCAGAGTGAAGACGAAAGCGGAGCTGAAAATGATGAAAACGAATGAGGGCTCTGCGCCGCTGCCCAATTCCTTATAGACCTTCATGGTGGCGTCCGTAACCCCGGAGATCAGAAACAGACCGATTATCCAGAGAAGGTTCCTCAGCTCGCCGGGATTCGCCTTGAGGCTGAAAGCCGCGATCCCGAGGGCGATTCCCGAGACATTCCAAAGATCAAGGCCCTCCCTGAAGGCAATAAGTGCCAGCAGGATCGGGATGATCATGGCGATCCGCATCACGCCCACGGAGAGCGATAGTCCGTTGATCACGATGGAGCGCTGATACACCCAGAAATTGACCAGGAACAGGCCGCCGGTGATGATCCCAAAGGCGATGTCGAAGACGGGCAGGCCGACGAATTTCGCGGCGGGGAGGCTGGCGTAGCTGAAAATTCCCGCCACAAGGTAATTTCCCAGGAAGATCGGCAGCATGCTGATCCGGCCCCGGTGGTTGAAACCCATCAAGAGGTTCGCGATGAGCACGGAGCAGAGTATGCTCAGGACAAGGGAGAGCATCTATCTGCGCCGTAACCCGTCACGGTGCCTAAGGGTTAGGATAAATTTCATTTGGCGGGTTTATTTCACCAGCATCATCTTGCGCTGCCGGATCCCGTCCTGGGTTCGCAGGCGATAGAGATACACGCCGGAGCCCAAGTCCCGTCCCCGGCTGTCCCTGCCGTTCCAGACGATGCTGTGATTGCCGGGCGTGAGGCCTTCCCAGGATCTGACCACCTGGCCTTTCTGGTTGAAGATCGTCAGGCTGGCCGTGCTTTCAGACCCCACGTTGAAGTTGATCGTTGTGGAGGGTTTGAACGGATTGGGATGGTTGGCCAGAGTCAGGGGGCTTTGCTGGATTTCGCTTGAAGGGGTGAAAAAGATCTCGATCTCGATGGGAAGTGATTCCCCGGCAATGTATTGGGCGGTGATCGCAGCCGTGTAACTGACCTCAGGTTCCAGATCCATGAAAACCCAGTCCTGGCCTGTCGTAACGCCATCCAAAACTCCGTCCAGATAGACGTTGTAATGCTCGAAAGGTGAAGTGCTTCCTGGCTCCGGTTCCGCCCAGGTGAGCGTGACCTCGTCAGCTATGTCCATGGTGAGGTTTTGGGGCGGGTTGAGCACGTCCGCGGAATACATCAGATTCCGCCAATAGCTGAAAGTCCCGTCGTAATCGCCCAGAGCGAGGTCGGGATCACCGTCGTGGTCAAGATCCGCCAGCGCGGGGGCGGCATTTTGATCCGTGGAAATTCCGCTGAAGAGAGTCGTATCCTGCGCCCAGCCGAATGGCCCATTCAGCCAGCATTGCACATCTCCAAAGAGATTGCCGGCCACGAGGTCGTAATCCCCGTCGCCATCGAGATCCGCCAAAGTGGGCACGCAGTTGCTGCCCACGTCGATCGTGCCGAAATATCCGGTTATCTCCACCCAATCCGGATCGGCAGGAGTGCCCTGGTTCTCGTAATAGCGGAGGTTTCCGGCCTCGTTGCCCGTCACCAGGTCCAGGTCGCCGTCAAAATCCATGTCCACAAGCCGGGGCACGGACCAGCCGCCGAGGGAGATATCTGGCAGAACCCCGGTTTCCTCCATGAATCCGAGTCCCGTGTTGCGATGGAAATAGAATCCCCCGTTCAGGTCTCCGACTATGGCGTCCGGAAGGCCGTCCCCGTCAACGTCACCAATGGCCACGGCGGAATAGATGGAATGGTCGATGCTGGAAAAATAGCCGCTGTCCTCGTTCCAGGCGGGGGAGAAATGGTTGCCGGTGTTTTCGTAATACTTTATGTCCCCCATCTGGCTGCCGCTGATCATGTCCAGATCGCCATCACCGTCAAAATCGTAAAAGACGGGGCTGCTCGCGCCTCCGGCGTCCAGCACTCCCCCAAAGAGGGAGGTGTTTTGCTGCCAGGCTGGCTCGGTCTGGGTGCCCGTGTTCACGTAATACTGCAGGGGACCGGACGCGGTGCCGTAAACGAGGTCGTAAAACCCGTCGCCGTCCAGGTCGGCCAGATCCCCGGAATTCCAGTATGAATCCATGCCCAGTCCGGAAAAACCGGCGGAATTTTCCTGCCAGTCGCCGGCAGAGGGATCCCCCACATTCTCGTAATAGATAAAGCCGTGGAGGTCACGTCCGCAGAGGATATCCTGGTCTCCGTCGCCATCGAGGTCGCAAAACACGGGATAGGCGTAGAGGCCGACATCGCCGATATTCTGCATGTTTGATCCGGAAAATTGCCCCTCAGTTGGCGTTCCCGTGTTCTCGTAAAGCCTCACCCCGCCGTCCTCGCTCAGGCCGACAACGAGATCCAGATCCCCGTCCGAATCAACATCCGCGAGGTCGGGAACGGGATTCGGACCCAGCGTCAGAGAGGAGAAGTATCCCGCAACTTCAGCAAACACGGGATATGCCGGGGATCCAACATTCTCGAAAAGATGAAGCCCGGTGTAACCGCCGGTGACGAGATCCAGGTCGCCGTCGCCGTCCATGTCCGCGCAAACCCCCATCTCCGCGGCAAGGCCGGATATTCCGGCTGTGATATCAGCGCCGGGGGCAAAGGCGGGGGAATTTGCCGTGCCGGTGTTCTCGATGAATATGGGGGAGCGGTTTATATTTCCCAAAAGGAAGTCCTGGTCCCCGTCACCGTCAAGATCGGAAAAGCGGGGCTGGGAAAAGGTGAGGCTGGGTACGCCGCTGGGATTGAAAACAGAATTGTCCTGTTCCCAGGGCTGGGCGTAAAGCGCCAGGATCCCCGCCAGGGCAAGCAAAAAAACTAGAAATCTTTTCATCTCCAAACTCCTTGGGCAAGTCCGTCTGATGGATAGCAAATTCCGGCGCGCCATTCTGTCAATATCAAATGATAGCTGGGTAGCAAACAAACTGATTCAATTATATCTGAAGAGTGTCTCTTTGCAGGTAAGTACCTTTAGGGCCGTAAACTTCTGCTCGTCATTCAAGGCCAGAACACGATCCTGCAGACACGGAATCCAATATCAAAGCTGGTGGTTGAGGGATCCAATGCAGTGCGATAAGACACATCGTGATCAGCGGGACCGCTGTTCCAGCTTCCGCCGCGAAGCATACGAGCATAACCGCTGGCCGGACCTGTCGGATCTGTCTGGTCTCCGGTGGGATATTCTTCTTCATATATGTCCCACACCCATTCGTAAACATTGCCGCTCATGTCGTGGAGGGCAATCTCGTTACCCATTTTAGTGCCGATCGTACGGGGTGAAAAATCTGAGTTTCCCCACCACCAAGCCACTTCATTAATATCGTCGCTCCCGGCATAGACATAGCCAATGGAACTGATCCCGCCACGGGCGGCAAATTCCCATTCCGCTTCTGTGGGGAGGCGGTATCCGTCCGCGTTCCAATCGCAGGCGAAATCTTCATGATCTGTATTCCAGCCGGCCGGCCAGTAGTCCGGATCCGTGCCGTAGCCGCTGTAGCTGTAACAAGGTGTCAGTCCCTCTATGGTACTGCGGCGGTTGCAGTATATGATGGCGTCGAACCAGGATACCTGCTCCACGGGATTGTAATCGCACCAGTAATATTGAGAAGGATTTGCAGCCATCACCGTCTGGTAGCTGAGCTGGGTCGTTTCGATATTGCTCATCTCGAAGTCGGAGATCGTCACATTGGAAGTTCCGTTGTGGAAGGTTCCGCCAAACACCCATTCAAACCACTGCGGCAGTGGCGCAGAGGTTAAGTCATCGGCGTAAACCCGGTAGAGGTAGTCACCATCCAGGCTATAGTTTTCCCCGCCCACGTTCCAGACGATGTGTTTTCCGGTTCCGGGGACGACGTCATCGCCAAAATCCCCGCTCAGGTTCACCGGGCTGGGGACAATGTCAAAACTGGATCCGGCGTTTGCACTTAGTTTGAAGCTGATCTGGCAAACATCGCTATTGAGGTCGGCCAGATCGTAGTAGATATCCACTATCTTGCTGCCGTCGGCGCGCTGGACGGCGGACACATTAGTAACTTCGGGCGGGGTCGGATCATAATAGGGCCATCTGAATTTTGAGTCACGTTCTCGCCCACTGGAGTTCAGACCCGGAGCTTGGGCGGAAAGTGGGATATAAAGAAGCGGTAGGATCACGGCCAGAGGAAGGGCAAAGGTGGTTATTCTCATCTTTCGCCTCCAAAACTGTATTCCATCAAAGTCTGCCTGATCTCGTCAAAGCTGAGTTTCAACTCCGGATCCCGTCTGGCGGGAGCAAGAATGTCTGCCAAGGAACCGCGGAGGTCCATGAAGGCGATCACTTTATAGAACATCTGGTCCCGGCGGCGGACGACGTTGTAATGGGTAAAGCTGGTCTCTCCAGCCGTTTCGCCCAGATAATAATAGAAATGATCATCCTGATTACAGGGATATTCGCTGTAGAGAACAATGTAGCCATCCGGAGTGAGCGGGAATCCATAAATGTTCTGGGTAACCGGCTGCCAGGAGATCACTGCGTCGACATTGTTCGAGATATCCAGTTGAACATCCTGCGGTTCGTCCGGCAGTGGATTGACGATCAAGAAAAGACCGCTGGATTCCTGGGTGTAATTGCCAAAGCTGTCGGTCAAACTGATTTGTATCAAAGCTTCGGTGCTTTGTTCCTCCGGTATCTGCCAGGAATAGCTACCCGAATCCGATATTGCGTCTTCTAGCAGGATGAGATCCGTTCCTCCATTGAGGCTGTACCATAAACAATCTTCTTCAGTGAGCAGATTTGAGTCTTCCGCGTACCACTGAATTTCGTAGGTGGCCGGAAAGTACAAGACCACTCCGCCCTGGGGGGCTAGAATTTCCAAGACAGGATCCGCAGTGTCATTTGATACTGACCCTGAAGTGCCATATCCAACAAGTGCCGGCAGGGATGTCACGAGCGTAGCTATCATAAAAATTTGAAGTGCTATACGCATTGTGCCTCAGAAGTTTTATATATTTTCTGTGTATAGAAAAAAAACACTACAACTCCTATAATCCACCAGTAGTATGTGTCAAGACATTTTTGTTAACCCTCTTACTACATTAATAAAACAGACTACCTCGTGTTGGCGGTCAGGGAATAAAGCCTATCAGGGGAGGGATGCCGGGGTGGGGGATACGGAGGCCTCAGCCCCAATATTTTCGGTCCAAAGTCCTGTATTGGATGGCCTCTGAGATGTGGTCGCTGGTGATATCGGCCATTCCCTCGAGGTCGGCTATGGTGCGGGATACTTTGAGGATACGGTCGAAGACCCGGGCGGAATAGCCCAGTTTGTCTATCGCGTTCTGCATCTGCGCCTGGCTGGCCTCATCAAGCTTGCAGTATTTGCGCAGGAGCCGGGAACTCATCTGGGCGTTGCAAAAGATCCCCTCACGGGCGTATCTTTCACGTTGGACCAGGCGGGCTTTATTCACCCGGGCGCGGATATCGACGGATCTATCCCCGGAGGGAAGGGCAGCGAGATCCGAATAACTCACCGCGGGAACCTCCACGTGGATGTCGATCCTGTCCAGGAGCGGACCGGAGACGCGCGCCCGGTAGCGTTGGATGGCGCCGTATTCGCAGGTGCACTGGTGGTTCGGGATGTTGGAGCCGAAATAGCCGCAGGGACAGGGGTTCATCGAGGCAATGAGCATGAATTCGGCCGGGAAGGTCAGGCTCGTCGTGGCGCGGGAGATCGTCACTATGCCGTCTTCCAGGGGTTGGCGCATCACTTCCAGGACGCCGCGCTTGAATTCGGGCAGTTCATCCAGGAAGAGGACGCCGCTGTGCGCCAGGGATACCTCGCCCGGACGCGGGAAAGCTCCGCCGCCGATCAGGGCCACGTCGCTTATTGTGTGGTGGGGTGAGCGGAAGGGGCGCATCGTCAGGATACCGTTGCGGAAGTTCTTGGAAAAGCCGGCCACGGAATGGATCTTGGTGGCCTCCAAAGCCTCGTCCAGGGATAGTTCCGGCAATATCGTGGGCACCCGGCGGGCGAGCATCGTTTTACCAGAGCCGGGCGGGCCGATCATCAGGAGGTTGTGGCCTCCCGCGGCGGAAACCTCCAGCGCCCGTTTCACCTGATACTGGCCCTTCACGTCGTGCATGTCCACGGGAAATTCGTTGAGGACGGAAAAGATTTTTTCCCTGTCCACGGTGGCTGGCTTGATGTCGATCTCCTTGCGCAGATACTGGACCGCCTCGCGCAATGAAGTGACGGGGATAACCCTCAGGCCTTCGATGATCGCGGCTTCCTCGGCGTTCTCATAGGGAAGGATAAGTTCGTCCAGCTCATCCCTGCGGGCGGCCATGGCGATCGGCAGCACTCCGTTGATGGGGCGGAGGTTGCCGTCCAGCGAAAGTTCTCCTATGATCGCTGTCTTGGTGAGGTATTCCACCGGCAGCTGTTTGATGCTCTGCAGCACTGAGATGGCGATGGGCAGGTCCAGCGCGGCGCTGTCCTTTTTGATGTCCGCCGGGGCAAGGTTGATCGTAAACCTGCGCACCGCAGCGTCAAAACCGGAGTTGCGCAGCGCGGCGAAGATGCGGTCCTTGCTTTCCTTCACCGCATTGGAAGCCATGCCCACAATATTGACGTTGAAAACCTCGGATTTGCCGTCGCACTCAACCGTCAGTTGCTGGCCGTCGATCCCGATCGTGGTGTAGGTTCTGACTATGCCGACCATTGTATTAACCTCTGCAATTTCAATTCACGGATAGTGGTTCGGCAGGATAAATCCCACCTACAGGCTAAGGAAAACATCAGTCCCTTTATGTCAAATGAATTTTGCTTCTGGATTACCAAACCCATATCTCGAGCCCGGCTCCACAGAGTATTGTTTATATAATGAAGAGCTACACTTACAAGTATAAAGGCATAGAATTCAAAAAGTTGTAACAAAAAGAATGGCCAACCGCATGCAAAGTATAATCTACAAATTGATAGGTGTTTTTGTCCATTGTTTGACCCTGCCACAGTGTTTATTCCTGTGTCTCATTTCCCGGTTTGTTCAGCAATCTTTTCAGCCGGTTGACCGAGATACCCAGATAGCGTGCGCTTTGAGTCTTATTCTGCCGGTGTATTGCCAGAACTTTTACGATGATCTTTGCTTGGGCGTCCTTCAGGTTGAAACCGGCGTCAGGGAATTCCAGAAACAGCTGCCGTTTGGAAAGGGCACCCATATTAAGAGGAGTGTTCGGTAGTAGAAAGCTGAAATAATCCGGGCTGATCTCCGCCTCATCAGTGATCAGATAAGCCCGCTCCATGGCTCCCAAAAGCTCGCGGACGTTGCCATACCAGGGGTATTCTTGCAGCAGTTTTGTCGTCTCTGTTTTCAAAAATTTGAGGGGCATGTGCTTCTTGACAGAGATCTGCTTGAGGAAAAGCTGGGCAAGGGGGATAATCTCCTCCCGCCTTTTCCGGAGCGGTGGGATGTTTATATAGACGGTCGAAATTCGATAAAACAGATCCTGCCGGAAACTGCCGGTCTGGATCTCCTTGCGCAAATCCCGGTGTGTGGCAAAGACGAATCTGATATCCAGGGGGATGCTCTTTCTCCCTCCCACGCGATACATCTCCCTCTCCTGTATCACTCGCAAAAGTTTGGGCTGCAGATCCAGCGGCAGATCGCCGATCTCGTCGAGGAAAAGTGTTCCGCCATTTGCCATCTCCAGCTTTCCGATCTTTCCTTCTCTGTTGCTACCGGTGAAAGCGCCGCGCTCATAGCCAAAAAGTTCACTCTCGAACAAGGTGGCTGGTATAGCGGAGCAATTTAAAGTAATCAGAGGCTCCTTGCAGCCGGTATCGCCAAAATGGATCAACCGCGCGATCAATTCCTTTCCTGTCCCGGTCTCACCGGTGACCAACACAGGCAGATCGCGGTCTTGATGAATGCGCAGACAAAGCTGGGTGATCTGACGCATCGCTTCGCCATAGACGCCGATGCCGCCAATGCCAAGTTCCTGCTGATATTCCTTTTGTAGCTTTCCCAATTCAGTTTTGATCGATTTCAACCTTTGCTGTAGCTCGCTTTCAAAACTCTGGCTTAGTTTATTGAGCTCACGTCTGGCATTTTGCATCTCCTGCAGACGATTGATCTTGATAGCAAGCAACTCAAGGGGAAGAGGTTTGGTGAGCACTTCATCCGCACCATGTTCCAAAGACCGGATCTGCGCTTCAATATCTCCTTCGCCGCACAACAACAGGATCGCGGCCTTGCAGTTGCTTTCCGGAGCATGAAGGCTGGCGATCAGGTCAAATCCATCAAGTCCCGGCATCATCAATTCGCTGATCACGATATCTGGCATATATTCTTCACACAAGGGGAGTCCTTCCTCAATGCTGAGGCAGGATCTGGCGTCGTATCCCAGTTGCGTGCCGATGAAGTTCAACGCGGAACGCACGAAGAGGGGATCACTGTCGATAAGCAGAATCTTCATCGGCAAGCTCCCAGGCAGAGAGAAAAGCCCCAATATTCATCGTCCTGATCTGCTACCCTGATCTTATAGTGATAGTGATCGCAAAGATATTTCACGATTGCCATGTCCATTTCCGGAGTGACGGCAGCGCATTCGAAACCGAGAGGGTTATATAGCTGGGCCGTCATCTGAGGGGTGATTTCCTTGCAGTTTTGCATCACACTAAGGCAGACCCCCTCTTCAGCGGCACCGGTTTTGATCAGCAGGCTTTTGTGTCTATTTGTGCCAGCTTCCAGGATATTAAGGTTATGGTTTAGCAGGTTGATCACGATCTGCTGGAGATGGATCTCCGTGGCCATGATCCCTGGCAAAGACGGTGCCTCTTCCAACTGCATCTGGATCCCATGAGCGAAGACCCTGCGGGAGACGAGGCTAAGGCACTTATCTATTACCAAACTCAAATCGCAGCAGCTTGGTTCCCCACTTTTGCCGGAATTCCAGAACTGACGGATCTGCCGCACAAAAGCTTCGATGCGTTTGATGCCTTCCATTATATGATCCAGCTCAACATTAAAATTCATTGGCAGCACGATGGATTCTCGCTTCAACCAATAGAGTATGCTCTCCGTGGAAATCCGGATGGCGGAAAGAGGCTGGTTCAACTCGTGGGTGATCCCGGTGGATAGGATCCCCATCGTGGCGAGACGTGCGGATTTCTCGGAGAGATTCAGAGTTGTGAGATCCCTGGTTTCCTTGGTATAGAAGTTTTGGATGCTTGCTGCTTTTTCCAGCGTGGAACTGCTCAGCAGTTCGGCATTAATTGCTGTATATTGCTTTAGATAATCGAAGGCCTTTTGCCACTTACGGTGGCGTTGGTAGAATTCGGAGAGGATAAAGAGACTTTTCTGTTGATAGTCCCGCAGCTGTGCCTGTTCCGCGATGTGGAGGGCATCCTTGAGGTTTTGCAAAGCTTCGGTATCCCGGTCAAGGTCTTGCTGCACAACTGCAATATTCAGGTGCAGAGCGCACTTCAACTCGTTCGGGGTTTCCACACTGCCGCCATCCAGGATCTCACAGGCGGTTTCCAATTCTGCCATGGCATCGCCCGGGTTATTTTGCTTGCACAGGGCATCAGCGATATTGATGTGGGAGATCACGAGGCTGCGGCGGTTGTTCTTTCTGGCGGCAATCTCTCCGGCCAGGCGATAGTAACGAATTGCTTCGGAAAGATCCTGATCCAGCATTTTAAGAAACCCCAGATTGTTCACGCTGCGCTCATAATCCGGATATAGACGGTGCGATGTTTCAAAGCACTCTCTGGCCTTGGGAACGTTGCCCAACTTGATGTAGATATCCCCCATGCCGTTCCAGGCTTCGGCTTCACGCTCAATGGCTCCAAACCTGGCGTTCAAACGCTGGGCTTTGAGATAATGCTCCAGCGCCAGGTCATAGGCATCCAGATAGGAATAGATGGTGCCCAGAATGTGGGTGGCGCAGGCCTGTCCAGGTTCATCATGCCGGGCTATGCACAATTCGAGCGCTGCTTCTGCGAAAGTTTTGCCCTCGCTGTATTCACCCGTTTGCCAGGCTCCGGAAGCCAGTGAGATCAGGAGTTCCGCCCTCTCAGCTCCATCTTGGCAATCTTCCAGTCTTTGTTTCAACTCATGAATGTTATCCATATGAACCTCCCCATGGGATTAAAAAACTCAGATAGCTTAGGCTGTCCAGAAAAATCTTCCACAAAGTATCCATTTTTTTAGGTTAAATCCGTTTTAGATAATCCATTTTGGATAAATACATCATAATGAAGTAGGTTCGGAAGCGGGATGGATTTGCTTAATATATTGTCTAACATATGATTAACTGTCTCCATTTTTATTGGCTCCAGTTGGCACGGTTTTTGGTACTTAAGTGATCATAGGAGTTAATATGGTAATCATAATAGTTCAAGATGCTCTCATGAGCCAATCGTTGTACCAGCTGTTGCTGCGGATGGGTAAAGAAGCACTGATAATACATCGGATAAGTGAGGCTGCAACGTTGATGGCCGCGAACCGGGATCTGATCGAAGCAGTGATCCTGGATAGCGACATCGACATTGAGCAAAGCAAATGGTTTTTGCAGAATCTGAGCCTTTCTCATCCCCACTGCAGCATATTGGTGTATAGTGACTTTCCGGAGTGGGAAGCAATGAGTGAAATTAATCTAGTAACCAATCTAAGGATAAGAAAAAAACCCTTCATCCTGGATGACATCCTTACAGTAATACAATGCGACACAAGGAGGAACAATGTATCGCACTAAACTTGGAAACATACACCTGCGCCGTTATCTGATACTGCTGATGCTGGTCTCTTTCCAGATCTGCCTCGCTGCATCGGTTTTGGAAGGGGGGATTCCCCGGGAATTAATTCGCCCGGATTATTCAAGCAGTATAGCCTCAAGCGGGATCACACTTCCGGTCAAGACGGATCCCGAGGGTTCATGGACCGCCTATACCAATCCCTATAACTTTTCTTCTATGTATGAAGATAACGAGTATATATGGTTTGGCAGCCCCTTTGGCGTGTACAGATATGATCGTGTAAATATGATTACAGAAGTGCTCAATACGGCCAATAGCGGTTTGAACTCAAACTTTGTGACAGACATCGCCAAAGATTCCTATGGAAACTATTGGTTTTCGCATCTCGTTTTTATTGGAGACGGTCCCAGTTGTGGAGGGATCAGCATCCTGCATGCCGACGGCAGTTGGAGTGCGCTGAATTATCAGGATGCTCCCCTTGAATCAAACATCATCTCCTGTCTGGAATTTGACTCCGATGGAAAGCTATGGATCGGGTATAGCATGAATAACATGTCCCAGGGAGGCCTTTCTTCCTATGATCCTGCCACCGGAAACTGGCAGTATTATTCAAAGCAAAACTCTTCCCTTCCCTCCAATACGGTGATGTCGATCACTCATGCCAGTGATAACACTCTCTGGATCACCTTTTGCGGAGACGTGGATCCCAATCCATACGTTGGAGGAGGGCTTTTGCATATTACAGCAAGCGGCTGGGAAGCCTATAACACACAAATAGCCGACGACCCTGCCGAACCCCTTAAAGAATGGTATATCAAAAATATCCTTGAGGATAGCCAGGGAAACATGTGGTTCTGCCTTTCCGGCAGCGTGGATACCGGCCTGTTTATGTTCGACGGCGACGTGTTCACCAAGATCAGCACCGATCAGAGCAATATGTACTGGGAAGTGGCAATTGACTCTCTGGACAGGATCTATGTGAACACGATCATCGGTGAGGTGATCCGCTATGACAACAACACCTGGGATGTATTGGCCGATCCCGAAAATCTGGCGACGGACCATTTTCTGCAGAACATATTCATGGATTCCACGGATAGATTGTGGGTGGCTTTGTATGACGATATCCTGATCGCCCATGACGGTTCACAATACTTGGTGCCCCAGTTGAACGTCAATTCACCCATGAAAGGTTTGAACAGCTATTGGGATATTACCGCCGATACCTTTGGCAACACCTACTTTGGCAGCGGCTGGTATCTTTGGGGTGAAGTGCCCCAGAAACTATCCATGCTGGAATACAGAAATCAAGAGTGGATCTCCTATAATTACAGTGACTATCAAAACTATGTGGTCAACGACATCAGCTTTGACGCCCAGGGCGACCTGCTGATCGCGACCGGGGACGCAAACAGCGACGCAGCGCCAATGTTTGACATGTATGGCAGCATCTGCCGCAAGACCGCTGACGGCTGGATCAAATATGATTATGACAACACCGGATATCCTTTCGTCTATGCCGGGCTTGCTCAGGAAGACTATCACGGAAATCTCTGGGCCGGTACGACCACGGAAGGTATGGCTGTTTATGACGGCAATTCATGGACGATACTGAACACGGACACCCAGCCGGGATTGTATTCCAACACGATCACGGACATCCTCGCCCTGCACGATCAGCCGATAGTGTGGGTTGCCACCGTGGCGGGTGTATATCGGGTCGATATCAGCGATCCTGATGCCTGGTCATGGCAATACTTCCACCCCGGAAACTCCGCCATTCCAGGCTGGCAGGCAAACGACTTCGTGCTCGACAATTCCGGGATTCTCCTAGTTTGTACGAACTGTGGTGTCGCCCGTTATGAGAACGGAACTTGGGTGCTTATCACGGCGCTTGACGGCATCGATGTCCTGGATATGAGTGTGGATGAAAACAATGAGCTGTGGCTGGGGACTCTTGATCTGGGATTGATCCGCTATACCGATTCCGATTACTATGCCTATACGCGGGACAATTCGCCTCTGCCTACAGATCACATCGCCAAGGTCGAATCCGACAAACAGGGCAGATTGTGGGTGCATCCCTTTAGCAACGGATTGTATTGCCTGAACTATGGATACTCAGACGTGCCCGAAGAACAGATCGGGGTGCCGGTCTCAATGGTTCAAAACTACCCCAACCCCTTCAACCCCAGCACTACTATCTCCTTCAACATGATTAAAGGCGAGACGGCCGAACTGGGGATATTTAACACCCGCGGCCAGATGGTGCGCAATTATGGCCGCAGGCACTATGCCAAAGGAACCCATCAACTGGTTTGGGACGGTAAGGATCAAAGCGGTACAGAATGCGGCACCGGGATCTACCTGGTCAGATTCAAAACCGAATCCTTCCTCCAATCCCATAAAATGACCTTGGTTAAATAGGAGAGAACATGAGAAAATATATCCTGATTTGCCTGGTCCTGTTCATTAGCCTCCTAAATGCGGTTTATCTGCATGAAGGTTGGGACTCTGGACGTTTCTGGAGCAATGGCTGGACCCTGGAATCCAACAGTAGCAACTGGCAGATATTGAATATCGGTGGAGCTGAGCTCCGCTTTGCCGGATATCCCCAACTGGAAAACTATGATAGTAGCCTGACCTCAAGAGAGTTCGACATCTCCGGGGTCACTGGCTTGTTTCTTGATTTCAAGGTTTCGGGCATCCTGATCGAGCCCAGCGACACTGAAATATTATCTGTCGAATATCGCGTCAACGGCGGTGGTTGGAACCTCCTAAGCCAGCTCAATCCTATGGTCGGAGACGTGGGATCCCCATTATCCGAATACAGTTTCAACCTCGACAACTGCCTGGGCAGCAACACGCTGCAGTTTCGGTTCCGGGTGTATGGGGCCGATAGTTCCGATCTGATATTCTGGCGTTTTGACGACATCATTCTCCGGGATCAGAATTACCAGATACCGGCCACCATCACGGGCTTGGTCACAGACGCTGATTTGCAGCCCCTGGTACAGGCGCTGGTATCCGATGGAACAAATTATGCTCGCACCGATTACAGCGGAAATTACCAGTTGTCCGTTCAAGCGGTCCAGACTTGCAGCCTCAGCGTGGAAGCATTTGGTTATGACCCCGCAGTTGCCACCATAACTGGCATAAATTCAGACACTGCCTATAACCAAAACTTTGTACTGAGCCCGGAAACCCCACTGATGGATCCATATCGGCTGAACGCCTCAGTCCACAACGGCCCGGATGCCCCTTACGTGAACATTGGCTGGAACAGGGTCAATGAAACTCCTATGGATTGCGCAGTGGAACTTGGGTATGATGATCCACCCGCGGCATCCTTCTACAATCCCTATATGATCAACGAATGCGAGTATCTGGTGGTGCGCTTTGAAAACGCCTGGCAAATGAACGTGGGCGCGATTAAGATCGCCTTGAAATCAATGTCCGCCACTCAGGTGGAGATCGTGGGGTTCTTTGAGCAAAACGGACAGCCGGATCTGAACTCCCCGATATTCGATGAAGCGCAGGTTTTCACCTATATCCCAGACGTGGCTGGCTACCCCGAATGGGTGCAATTTCCCCTTTGGTTGGATATAGCTCCCGCCACTCCTTTCTATGCCGGAGTGAAGTTTCTACCGCAAAACATGCATAGCGTCGGTATGGCCGATACGGATGATACCCAGACCTATTACAGTTTTGACAGCGAAAACATCTGGGAGGAAGCCAATGGAGAAGCGGCGATGATCCGCATTCTGGGAGAAGAATGGGAGCCTTGGGATGAACGCAGCTTTATCGGCTACAATCTGTACCGTGATCACCAGCTGTTGAATCCAAATCCCCTGCCCGACACCTATTTTAACGACCAGAATCCACCCTGGGGAGAGCATTTGTATTATGCCACTGCCCTCTACAGTGACGGGGAAAGCAATATCACCAATGCCGTGCGGGTTAACGTGGCAGCCCTCCGCATCCCCTATGTGGTCTATATGGCCCCCGAGGATGATGCCCCATATGTGAGCTTGCTGATCAACGCATATCACATCAACAGCGGTCTTGCGCAATTGAACCTGAAGCGAAACTCCATGATAGTAAACACTTATACGGATTTTCCCGCTGGTGAAAACTTGTTCACGGCCGTTTATCACGATCTGCTCTGTGAAAATGACCAGGAAGTGCAGTATCAGCTGGAAGCTTTGTATGAAGATGGCAGCTCCGCTAGCAGCGAGATCCACGTTTACCGCCTCTTCCTTCCTCCCGGGGATATCTCCGCGGCGGGAACCCCTGCAGGAGTGCAATTGAGCTGGACTCCGCCGCCGGGGCGGGATCTTGTCAGCTACAGAATCGAACGGATGCATCCGGACGAATCAGAGATCATCATCGATCTGCCCCCCGTGCCGGAATACACTGATACCGATGTTGTCCATGGCGAGATCTATTCTTACCGGGTGGCAGCAGTTTATGAGCAGGGTATCGCCTGGAGCATGCAATACGACGTCGTGGCAGGGCCGCCGGTCCTGCATCCACCCACGGATCTGTCCGGCACGATTGATCCCGTTAACGTTAAGCTTAGCTGGAACCGTCCCAACGATGGCAAAATTATCCTGGGTAAAGACTCTCCCGGAACTTCACAGCCTTACATACCGGATGCCCTTTTCTCGGCAGGAATCAGTTTCTTTGCCGGCGAATTGATCCCGGCGATGGACAAAGAATTCGTTGAACTGGCCTTTTTCCCAGTCTCAGATGTGCCCTACACGATCAAGATCTACAATACCACCGAACCAGAGGAATACATGGTTAACGAGATCGTGGTTTCCGATCCCGTTCCTCATGAATGGAACAAGATCACAAGTTGGGGCATCCAGGTCTATGCGCCATATGCTTCCTATCGCTTTGAGATCAGCAGCGAAGGGGGCTTGATGCTGGATGACGCTTCCGAAGGTGCAGACGGGGCCAATATGATCAATCTGGATGGAACCTGGAGCGATCTGCAGAATGCCTGCGGCATCGCTCAAAACTGGAAATTCCGCCTTAAATTCAGCGAGCCAAGCGTGATAATCCCGGTGGGTCGCGGCCTGTATCCCGATCTCACTGCCTATCACGTTGTCAGAAATAACTCCCTGATCGGCGTCATTAGCGAATATGACCAGTATTTCTGCGATCCTTGGTCCAATAGCTCCAACCTCAGCTACTATATTCTGGCTGAATATGACATGGGAATCTCCGAGCCCAGCAATACGATAGTCTTGGTGCCCAGCGGGAACGACGATCCCATCACGCAGCCGACCTTGAACCTGAATCAAAACTATCCCAATCCTTTCAACCCGACCACAACAATCAGCTTCAGTATGCCAAAATCATCCACCCTCAAGCTGATGATCTACAATGTGAAAGGTCAGTTGGTGAAGTGTCTGTTCGATGGCTCTCTACCTGCCGGCGAACATAGTGTCGTCTGGAACGGATTGGATGATAACAACCGTGCTGTTGCAGGTGGGATCTACTACTTGCGTCTGCAAAGCGAGGATGGCACCAAAACCCGTAAGATGGTCATGCAAAAGTAAAGTTCCTCTTCCCGTCATCTGGTGGCTTTCTCCTTAAGCCAAAGGATGAAAGAAAAATGCTAGAAAGCCCCGGTTGCGAAACCGGGGCTTTAACTTTGTGGTATCTGGCCAAAATTGCCCAGCGCGGCGAAGGAATTCGCAGATTAAAAAGAATTTCAATACTAATTTAACGGACCGGACAGATCGGACGATAAATAATTGACTCAGACCAGCCCCCTCAGGGGCGACACATATAGAGGAACGGCAAACGGCCCCGTTTGCCAGGTTTGGTGTTTTTATATTTACACACCCCTCCTGTTTGCTGTATGTTGTATTTTCAGCTCTTCCGTGCATCCTTGATTCACATCAGCAAAAATCTCAGCAAAGAGCACGCTGCAACCGACCGCTTGATTCTTGTGATCCCTTGAGATAAACCTTGACAGCTAAAGCCTGGCAGGCAAAGATTCACTTTATTGCTGGGGAGTCAGATTGTAAACACGGTAACAATACTGGCATGCTCAAATGAACGAGGAGCGTAAGCACCTGATGAAGAGGAAAACGCGCGTGATATTGGTGGCATTGCTGTTGGCAGGGCTGGCGGGTTATCTGCCCGCGGCGGACAACAATGAGTCCCAAGGGACAAAGCGGCTGGATCAATCACTATACCACAATGTGGGGAATATCTGGCTGCGCGTGAGCAACTACGGATTTTTCGGTTCCGGCTCGGAAGCCCTGCCACGCTATCCCTCTTTGGAATACCCCGGCGGCAGCGGGATCGATTATCTGTTTCGCGGTTCGCTTTGGTTTGGAGCCAGAAAATACCGGCGTGACGCAGCCGGCCGGAAACTTTACTGGATGGCGCTCCACCCCAGCGCAGACAGCATCCAGACCGTGGCCGAGGGCACCGCGGACTGGCAGCCCTGGATGAAGCCGGTGGTCGATACCCTGGTTACGGTTGGTTTTGATGGCGATATGGGGGTCTATGAGTTATTGCCGGCCTACAATCCGCTGGTGGCCGGAAATCCGGATGCCACGGACCTCTATCAAACCTGGAACGGGATCGACAGGATCATCACCGCCAGCACCCGCCACCAGAAACGCGCTGAAGATGATGACGGCGATGGCATTGTGGACGAGGATTTCGTTGGCTACACCTTTCCCCTGCGGCGGGCACAGGAGCTACCCGCCCAGTTCCAATCATTTGGGGGACAGTTTATTGCCCAGACCAACAACTTTCCTGTCATCGAGGAGGGTTATAATTCCGAGATCTGGTTCCCGCTCGGGTTCATGGACCTTTCGGACCGCAGTTTCAACAATTTTGCCTTCTCGGTCCCGCATGACGATGACGGGGACGGGCTGGTGGACGAGGACGGAGCCCCCGTTTCCGAGCAGGATTTCATCTCCTACTATTATGATTACTGCCCGTTCGGAACTCCCGGTGACCGGGATCTGGGCGTCAATAGGAGCATGAGCCGCCATTTCCCCCTTAATGTGCTCACCCGGCAGATGTCCTACCAATGGAGCTATGATTACATCAAGAACATGGTCTATGTGGAATTTGACGTCACCAACATGAACATTTCCACCCAGGACACCCTGTATGACTGCACCATGGGGATCTATATGGATTGCGACTGCGGTCCCCAGAGCTGGGGAAGTGATAAGGTCCTGGATGACGTTTCCGGCTATGTGAAAGGTGAAAACTACGAATTTGCCTATACCCGCGATCTTGACGGCGACGGCGGGCTGACCCCCGGAATAGTTGGCGCCAGGGTCTGCACCCCCGATCCCGAACAACTCCGTTTCCATTGCTGGTATTGGCAGGGGGGTGACGGTCCGTTTGACAACGATCCTCTGTCCTTCAATTTTGCCCCGCGACGGACCGCCAACGAAAAATACTGGCTGCTGACCGGGCGGAATCCTGATGAATCCAGGTTTTTACCCCTGCGCCCGGAGCAGGATGACCTGATGGAATATGTGCAGCCGTCTCCAAATGACACCCGTTTCCTGTTCGCTTTCTATGGCGCGCAGCCGGGGACCGCGGAATACGACGAGATGCAGGACGGGGTCTATTACAAGCGCTGGAACCTCGCTCCGGGAAGCACGATGAAGATCGTCGTGGCGGTTTTTCCGGGGGATGACATGGAGGAGCTGAAACGCACGGCGCGCTGGGCGAAAGATATCTATGGCGAAGCCCAGACCCTGGTGAATGTGGTGCTGCCGGACACCTTTCCCCATTACGATCCACCCGAGCCCCCCGAAATTCCGCATCTTTTCGCTGAAATGCAGCCGGACGGCAGTCGGATCGACCTATATTGGGACAACCGCAGCGAGTTTTCCCACGATCCCAAGACCGTTAGCAGGGCCATCATCGGTTGGCAGGATCCCTCCCACCCCTTCTTCCTACCCCAACTGGACAGCGACCCCACCTTTGTGGATTGGAGTGATTTCCCGCCCGTGTTCCAGCCGCCCGGGGATCCTGAGCTATACAATATGAATGCCCTTGTCAATCCTTTCACCGCCCACCGCCTGCGCCACGATTTCCAGGGCTACACCATCTGGGGCCGCAGCGGAAGCGGCTCGCAGGAGGAATGGACCCTGGTGGAAAAATGGGACAGGATCGAGACCCCGCTAGACCTGGCCGATTATCAGGTCAATTCCGATAACCCCCATGCGGATTCCCTGTACCTTGATTTTGGCGGATATCTGGGCGTGGACAAAGGCCTCCCCAATCCCAATGCCTGGCCGGCAACTTCGCAATACTCCTCTTTTTATGTCCTGGATGAAAATTACGATCTGGCCCCCAATCCGCCGGATTCATTTTATGGCTTTCCCATCTACTCCGCCTCCCAGGATTACGGCCCGGATGTTTTGACCGAGGCCCAGGCCATTGCGGACGCCCATTCCGGACTGCCGGATGAAGAGATCCTGCGCCTGCAGGCAAGGATCTTTTGCCATGAAGAGCTGCGTCCCGAGATATTTGACGCCCTTTATGACACGAAGCTGATCCCCCTGCCTGGGCATGGCGGGCAGTTTTACCTAGAAGACCCCGAAGCCCTGCTGAAATTGAGGCAAAAGCGCCTTGCCCGCCGCTATTACAGCTCTTGTATCCATTATCCGCGCAAGGGGATCGAATATTACGTCGCCGTGACTGCCTATGACCGCGGCATCCCCTCCAACGACCTCAGTTCCCTGGAAACCGGGCGCGATGCCGATGCCAACATGCAGGTCTTCTTCCCCGGAACGGGCGCCCAAGCCAATATGGATAAGATCTATGTGGTACCCAATCCCTATCTCGGGCGCAGCAAATTTGACGGACGCCGGGAAAATGACTCCCAGGGCGACAAGAGCCGCAGACTGTGGTTCGTGAACCTGCCCGAACGGTGCGTGATCCGGATCTACACCCTGGCCGGCGACCTGGTGAAAGAGATCGAGCACGACGGGGCTTACCAGGCGGACATCCTCACCATCTCCAAGGCCGCCACAAGCGGCCTTGCCTCCAGCGGAATGCACGATTGGGACCTGCTCTCCAGGCATAGGCAGATCATTGCCCCCGGAGTGTATCTTTACGCGGTGGAAAACAGGGCAAACGGCAGGGCGAAGGTGGGCAAGTTCGTCATCATCAAGTAATTTGGGCTGTCCTCAGCCGCTCAAATACCTTTCTTGGAAAGGCTGTTGGGGGTGGGTTGTGATGTAAATTGAAACTCTTATTTCAGCAGCAGCATCTTACGGGTGACAGATCTTCCTTCTGAACTGATGCGGTAGAAATAGATGCCACTGGCCTGGCCACGGGCATCCCATTCCAAAAAGTGTCTGCCGGCCTGTTTGGCCTCGTTCGCCAGGGTGGCAACCTTCCTGCCCCGGAGGTCGAAGATGTCCAGCCGGACGTGCCCCGACCTGGGAAGGTCATAGCTGATGCAGGTCCGGGGATTAAAGGGATTGGGAAAATTTTGGCGCAATTCCAGCGGGATCGTGACTGAAGCCTGATCCTGGGTATCGGTGCCTTCACCTGCCGGAACAAAGGTGAAGGCCGTGAGGATGGCCTCCTGGTCTGTGTCCGGCGGAGAGCCGGCGTACCAGAGGTTCAGGTGCACCCTGGGCTGCTCGGGGCGGGGTATATGGGGACCTTGGTAGATCCATTCGCTGATCATATTTGCCGGAGTTTCATCCTGGTGCCCGCCATACCAGCTGCGAAATTCCACCCGGTCGCCCAACCATTTGAAGGCATGGCTGGAGAGCTGTTCCGCGCCGAATACCGCGTCAAACCGGGTGATGTTTCCCGGCCAGTCCCAGGGTTGGGCCACGAACTGGCCGATCTGGTTGCCCACTGTTCCCCAGCGGCTGAATTCGATATCGATCTCATTGTAGGGGTTCCACCAGGGATTGCCGGGATCCCAGCAGGTGGAATATTGCCAGAGGAAGAGGCCCAGGACGGCGCGAATGTGCAGCTGGTCCAGGGAACCGAGGGTGGTGAAAATGTAATCGCCATAACCGAGGGTGTCCGCCAGGGTCACTTCCGTGCTGTACCAGGTACCATCGATCTGTTTGATGGTCAAATGGAGGTGGTCTTCAGCATCCACCCAGACGCTTTGGGGCAGGTGGCTGAAGTTGTTGGGACCGGGGCCATACCAGCCGGAGCCTTTCACCCGCCAGACACGGTTGGAAAATTCCAGGGTGCGGCCGCTGGGAAAGTCGTCCCATTGAACGTCGTCGATGGTGGGATAGGTGGTGCTGTAACAGGTGATCTGATCGTAATACAGATCCGTTGCGGGCGCGTTCTGGCCCTGGAGTACCGTGAGCACCAGGCGCAGGGAAGCCGTTCCGGCCGGAGCGGGAGGGCTGAGGAGGGCGAAGGCAAGATACTGATCCGGGGGCGAGGAGGCATCAGCCACGGAATAAGAGGCAAGATCGATCAATCCGCCCCCCGCGCCAAACCATTCCACCTTGATCCGCGCTCCGGAATCACAGGTTAAAGGCGCGGCGGCGGGATTAAAAACATGACCGGCGATCCGCCACTGCTGGCCAACCTCGCAATCGAGCTGCTGCCAATAGCCTGATTCATTCACGGAGCCAGTGTTCTGCCCACTGACCCTGGCCGCGGCTGAGCCATGAAAAGCCAGAGTGACAGATCCGGTTGTCCCAAACTGGTCCCAGCCGGCAAACACAGCTCCTCCGGAACCGGAAACCTCAAAGCTGGGATTGGCCAGGATACACTGGGCCCGCAGGCCTCCTGCCGTGATCAGGCAAAGCAGTAAGACAGATAGAAAAAAAGTAGAGGGTTTCATATGCGTCTCCCCATGGTTATTCAAACCGGATGTCATCCAGATAAAAGGTGAGTGAATGTTGTCTGCCGGACATGGACCAGTAGAAAGGCGTCTTGACCCGGGAGAGGTCCTTGCCTTTGAGGTTGATCCGGTATTGCTTCCAATCTTTTGTCAATTTCACGCCTGTCAGTTCGGCAGCAAGGGTGTCCGGAAATTTTTTCTCCGGGCCCAGCAGGCCAACGCCGAAATTCACGACTTCGCCGCCGGTTTTGCCCCGCGCCCAAAAGGTCAGTTTTTTTGCCCCGGTGAGATCATAGCCGCCCGGCAGTTCACCCCAGTCATTGGGAGGATCCTGCCAAGCCGCGCCAGCCCAGGAATTGGATTGTGCATAGTGAAATTCCAGGCAAGTATCCCCGTTGCGGGGTGAGATGCGCGATCCGGTATACATGCTGAGGGCTTCGTAATCGCCCATCCAACCGGAAGGGGCCCAGGGCTGGGGAGAGTTGTCCGCATAGACGGCAAGGGGAAGCTTGAGCGGGACAGGGCCTGGCTCTCCCACGACCTTGAAGGGAACATTGGCTGTGGCAGCCCCGCCAGATCCATCATATGCCACCATATACAGCCGGTACAGGCCTCCACCGGGCATCACCAGTTCCGCTCCCGTGGCCGAAGAACTGACGATGACTCCGCCAAGTTCCAAAGGTTGCCACCAGGTTTCGCCAAAAGTCAGATATTCCGGAGCTTCGGTGCAAAACGCCCAGTGCACGGTCAACTCAGCGCCTTCGGGATCAACAACCTCCAGATCGACCCTTGCCGTGTCGCCGGGCTGCAGGGCATCGGGTCCGGCGAGCTGAAAGGCCTTGATCTCCGGGCAGAGGTTGGCGGGCGGTTGGCCGCTCCAGACCTCGGTCATGGCATCCACTGCGGCGAGTTTGGCTCCGTTGGGAAGCAACATTCCGAACCAGGTGGCGGTGGCTTCTGGTTTGGAACCCCAGAGAAAAGCGCATCCGCCCAGGCACAAACCCCCAGCCGCCAGGCAACCCTTTTGGAAGAACTCTTTATACAACCCGGCTTTTTGGGTGCTGGTCAATTCGGGTGGAACGCCAAACTTCATCCGGCCTGTCTCCCAAACCCCGGGAGGACCGAATTCGGTTACGACATAGGGTTTGGTCCCGCCCAGTTCCTTGTAGCGTTGGGGAAGAGACGGCAAACCGCCATAGGTGTTGATCCCCATGATATCTATATCCGGGCATAATTTATGTACCGATTCCACCCTTTTGCCGCCGATATCGGCCGTGACGACCATGGTGGGATGATCGGGGTCCAGATCCCTGACCATGGCAGCCAAATCCTGGATGTGGTTCCAGATCGCGGGATCGTCTCCCGCGCCGATTCCCTCTATTTCATTGCCGAGGCCCCAGATCAGCACAGCGGGATGGTCTTTGTAGGCGAGCACATCCCTGCGTACCCGGGCGATCTGATCTGCCACCATCATTTCATCACGATAATCAAAGCCATGCCTTTCGTGGCCCAGCCAATGACCAACGATCACCGCCAAACCGAGCGAATGAGCCCGGTCAAGCTGCTCTCCCAGGCCGGGTTCCACGCCCCAGGTGCGGAAGGTGTTTGCCCCGGAGGCTGCCAACAATTCCTTTGATCCTTCGCCACCAGCCCCCATGATGTAGTAGGGCTGCCCCCCACGCAGAAGCTGCCAGTTTCCCTCGGCGGTCTGGACCACCTCCACCGCTACCGCCCGGGCTTGTAATCCCGGGGCGAAGAGCAGCATCAGGAGGAGCAATAATGCGATCCTCAAGCTAGCCTTATCCATCATTTCAGCAATACGCATTTTTGTAGCTCAGCTCCCCTGCCGGTTTCCAGTTTGTAAAAATACACTCCAGAGGCCACGGACCTGTTGGCTGAATCGGTGCCGTCCCAAACCGTGGAATGCTCGCCAGGCCCCATCCGGCCAGAGATCAGGGTCTTGACTTTCCGGCCCTGAAGATCGAATATCTCCAGGCGGACATCCGCGGCTTCCTTCAAACTATAGCCGATGTTGGTGCTCGGATTAAAAGGATTGGGATAGTTGGGCCGCAATTCAAACGGCCTGGGAACCGTCACCTCTTCACTGGCATCCGAGGTTCCGCCTTCCCAGTAAATGTCATCCAGGGCAAATTCACACTGGGTGCCCTGTTCTTCCAGGATCACAAATTCATAGCTGAGCATGCGCAGATCTATATCCAGTCCCCGGAGATCGGCCACGGGTATGGCCGCCTGGCCCCAATCACCGTTCCGGACCAGGCCATAGGTGGTCTGGTGGGCCGGAAAGGACACGTAGTTTTGATTACCCCAGGCATCGATGATGCCGATCTTAAAAGTGACATGGGCGGGGATCTTGATCATGAATTTAAGATCTCCATCGCCAAAATTGAACAGGTTGACCGGCTGGATGGACATAATCCCGGCGCCGAACCAGCCCAGGCCGGTGGTTATCCAGGATATGCCGTTATCACCCTCGTAGGGAGGGATCGAACCGGGGGCAAGGGTGCCTTCCCACACATAGATCTCGGCATCCAGGCCTGCTTCCAAACCGTTATCGGTGGGTGTTTCATCGGTAAATATGCCATAAGTTCCGCTTTCAAAATCCGGCGGACCCTGATGAACTTCGCCCTGCCCGTTCCACCGCCAGACTTTTATGTAATCGATGTACATGTCCGCGGGAAAAGGCATGGATACGGGCTGCCCACTGCCGGGGTCTCCCAGATTCCAGGCATCCGTAAAGGCACCGCCGATCGCCAGGTTGGCGATCAGATAAAAAGGTTGTTGGAATTCCGCGGAAACGCTGTCTATGGCAAAGGGCACGGTGAAAAGGTCACGCTCAAGGTCATAATCGGTCACGGTAAATCGAAGGCTGTTCGCATCCCAGTAGGTACGGTAGATAAGAAATCGGTCGATCAGGGAAGGATCGTAATTGTAATAGGGGCGGCAAAAATCGTCATCGGGGTCCCAAGCCAGACTGGCCGCGCCGGAAGGATTGTCGGGGTCGACGGCGTCATCGGAATAGAAAATGGCATTGGCCCCGACCATCTGGTTTACAGTAGAGTTATCCAGGCCGTTTCCGCCGTTATGGTCATCGTGCAGATCCCTGAAAGCTTCGGTGAACCCCATTTCCATGAGATCGATCTCACCCTTGCGGGGCCAGGCATAGTTTGCCGTTCCCAGCATCCAGACCGCGGGCCAGCCGCCCAGGTCGATGTTTGGCACACGGACCCTGGTCTCGATCATGCCATACTTTAGCGAGACCTTGGATTTGGTGTTTATCCTGCCCGAAGTGTAAGAAAGGGGATTTCCCCATTGATCGACGATGTTTGGCCCGGTTTCCTGTCTGGCAGTGATGTGGAGGGCATTATTTCCCGGTTCGCCGGTGATCTCGGAGATCGAAACATTGGCTGCCTGGTAAAATTCCAGTTCTCCATTACCCCAGCCCCAGGAACCGTTACCGGTTTCAATGATCCAGTTATCGAGATCGTCGAAGTCCTCCGCCCAGATCAGTTCTCCGATCTGAGCGGTCAAGGAGCCTGCGGACATGAACATGATCAGCAGGAGAGAGGTGTAAACAAGTTCTTTGACGGATGGTTTCATAAGTTATCCTTTAAGGCTCTCTTGCAAACGGATAGGCAAGCATGCCCAAATCCCCCTTATGCCTGATTGCCTGGCAACCAACTCACAACCGCCTGAGTACCTGCCAGCCAGGCGGGAACTCAGGCGGTTGTGGGTTTGAGGTGGGTTAGCTGAATATGGGCAGGATATCATGGGATCAAACGTGTGTATCCACTTGGTCTGCAATTGAGCCTCCTTCGCAAACACCATGCAGGTGTCTGCAGCAAAATAAGCAAAGCCCGGTTGACCTTCTTTGCCAACCGGGCTTTGCTATCATGGAACTTTCTGTGATAGTTTATCTTAGTCCCTTCTGGATACCGTTCCCGTTTCGATATCATACACATATCCCCATTTGCTGAGGTCTGCCAGGGCAAGCACGGGATCGCTATAAAGGGGCAGGAGGTTCATTTCGGAGGGGTCATAGAGGCTTTCCCCCACCATGTTCCTGAGCAGGACAGCGTAATATGTTTCCTCCACGATCCAATCCGCCAGCCACCAGGTCGCGGAATCGAAAAAGTGGTCCAGTGTGGCGCGATAAGCTTTTATTGCCTGCTGGCGGGCGTTCTCACTGCCGCCAACCGTGTATAATTCATGCAGGGATTTGGCGGTGAAATACTGATATTCGCCGATGGGAATATTGGCCAATATGGTCGCCCACAAATAGAATCTTGCTTTTGGCGAGGGACATTCATCAGTCAGATCCCAGACATTCTCCATATTGAGATTCGCGTCGGCAAAAGGATTGGCGGGATCCTCCAGAACGCTTTGGTCCGGATGTATTCCTTCATTGGCGCTGTACAGATCAAGGATGTTATCCGTGGGCAGGTCCACCACATTGAAAATGTAGCCGGTTCTGCGGTCACAGCCCGCGATGAGGATCAGCACCAGGCTCAGGATAATTAGTATCGATATTTTCTTCACGATTTCCTCCCATTAAAATTCATGTCTGAGATAAATGCCCGTTTGAAACTGGTAGTCACTGGGTTCAGCTTCGCCTTCATTGACGGGCGAGTTTGCATCAAGGGTTCTGAACAGGGATCTGAATCCAAGCCGGCTGGAGATCGTCTTGTCCAGGATATTATCGATCAACACTGAGTAATCCAGCATGAACTGGTAGGGGAAGGTGATGTTGAACTGGCGGTACCAGTCCAGTGGGCCCCAGGCATCTTTTTTGGCATAGGTCGAGATGTAATGTTTTTTGGCGATAACCAGATCGGTGGCCAGGGAAATGTACTGGGGCGGATCCCCGTCGGGATTGCCTGATGCCTGCTGTTTCCCGCCCTCGATATTGGCGATAACTTTCAGCCGGGGGTTGGGATTGAAGATAAAGCGGCCTTTTGCCAGCCAGACATCCTCGGCGGGTAATCCACTGCCAAAGGGCGCGTTGGTCTTGCCTTCCTGATAGTAGAACAGATGGGCGTCAGTCACGGTCTCATAGCGGGTGAAATTGCCCCCGACGCTGAAAGCGAAACCGGCATCTTCCCGTTTATCGCTGTCCCAGGCATAGAAAAAGCTGGCCGGGGTGGGGTCATAGGTGATGAAGAATTCTCCGGAAAGCGCCTGCCTGTTGTCCAGCACAGCAAAGGGATCCTTGTCCCGGTTGCGGGGGGTCAAACCCGGAAAGAGGTCTGTGCCGTCAATTGAAGGCTCGATGCTGGGATTGGAGTCGATGAGGTTTTCCCTGTACAAAACCCGGGGTAGCAGCCATAAATTCCCAACCGGAACCAGCATTCCCCCTTCGAACTCCAGCTTGTTGCCCAAAGACGAGTAGGGCATTGTGGTGTTGAATTCCCGCAGGGGATTGCCGCCATCAGCCACCAGGCCGGCAAAATTGACAGCCGCGTCGATCTTGCTGCCCCCAAAGGCGTCCACGGTGATCTTGGCCTTCGCGCCCTGGGTGTCCAGCAATTCGATTTTATCCTGGTAAACGTTGCCGTCTTCATAATAGTAGAATACATCATCGAGTTTTTCACTGCCGGCGAAAAGATAGCCGAGCTCCAGTTTGGCGCGCGGGATGATCTTGGTCTCCATGCTCAAAGCCGTCTGGCGGGTGGCGCGGGACGTGGCTTCCGTGGCAGTGGCTGAGGCTTCGGCCCGGGCAAAGTCCTCGGCGTGAATGAGCGTGTATTTGAATTTGTTGATGGCAAAATCGTATTTGACCATGGCCTTGGGATTGGCCCCCCAATACACTTCGGGACCAGTGACCAGCGTGAGTCCGGGCAGGAATTTCTTTCCTGTGAATTCCAGGCCATAGGGTGCCTTGGCATTCCAGATATCCATACCCTCCATATCGGTGGCTTCGTACATCAGGCCGAAGAAATCACCCTCATAGCCCCAATGATACCGGGGAACATGATAGAAGGCGGTGAGGTCGAAATGATCCGTATTGTAAGAGGCTTGGAAATCATATATCTCCAGGCGTTCGGAATCATTTACCTCCTTGGTGGTGTTTACCTCCAGCCCGTTCCCGTTGAGTTCAGAGATCACGGTCACGTAGGTTTGGCCGCGTTTACCGTAATATTCATCGAGTTGTTTATCCACAACATTGCCCAGGATGTTCAGGGTGAAATCGCCTTTTATCCTGCTTATCGGATTGAATTCGAAATCCAGGAACAACATCTCGCCATGGGAAAAATCCAGACCGTTCTTGCCGTTGTTTTCGACCTCTGCCGACAAACCATTAAAAACCAGGTCACCCCTGAGGCTTCCACCGCTCAGGCGGATCGCGTCGTTTTTCTTTTTTTCGGTTTGGAGCAGCCGGACCTCCGCTGCCAGATTGAGCAGATCCATGTCGATGGCAGCGAATATGTCGTTCATTTGGGCTTTGTTTATCGCGTAAGGATCCACACTCCAGATCCTGGCCAACACGTCATAGGCCAGCCTCGGTTCGGCCACATAGATACCGTCGTCGTTGGGTTGGCCCAGGCGGCAGATCCCGAACCATTCCTCGTTCATGTTATTGACACCCTCCACAAAATCAAAGGAATATCCGCCATTGCTCCAGGAGGCATGAGTGTCATGTTCATAGAGTTTTTCCTCCTGCAGATATTTCCACCATTCGTCACGCCATTCGAACAGAGTTCCCCCCACGGCGTTTCCCTCTTCCCCCTTGCCATAACTTTTATTGTAGATCTCCTGCCAATTGCCCTTGACGATGTAAGCCTGTCCCGCCTGATCTTCCCTGTGCTCCAGGGCATTGAAGGCGTCACTGCCAAATTCCGTAAGCATGACGGGGAGCCCGAGTTCTTTGTCCACCCTGGCCCACATATCTGTGAAACTGATGCCCCTGTAGGCATTGACTCCCAGAAGATCAATGGACTTGCACTGCTCCGCGATTAGATCGAGATACTGGATATCGCCGTTGACAATGATGAAGAGATGATGGGGAGCGACCTTTTTGCCCTCCGCGACGATCTCCTCATACAGGCTGTAGAGGAATCTGGCTTTTTCCCGGTGCTGTTCCCCCACGGGCAGGTTTTCGATCTCGAAGCTGGACCACTCCAACCCGTAGTTGTTTTCATTACCGAGAGCGAACATCAATACGCCGGGTACCTCCCTGTATTGCTGCACGAGACTGACGATGTCACGCTTCAGGGTTTTCCGGGTGAGCGGGTCAGCGTAATTTGTCTGCGGGATCCAGGCCCCGCCAACGTTGTAACCGTATCTGCCCATGAGATGGTTCACGATGGACATGATCCCATGCTCCCGGTACATGTAGGTGATCCACTTGGGGGGGATGATCCCGAAGCTGCGGATGGTGTTTATCCCCGCCTGCTTCATCAGCCCGCATTCATAATCGAGGACCTTCATGATAAATTCATCCGGGTTTCCCCACAGGTTGTAGCCGTAGTTCTCACCGATCGGGGTATAGGCCCATACAACCCCCTTCACAAAGTAATCCTCGCCATCCACCTTCAGCTTCCAACCCTCAGCATCCTGATAAGTTGTTACTGTGTAAGGTGCTTCAGCAAAACAATCCGCAGCCAGCACCAAAAACAACACCACCGTCATAAAGATCACACTTAGCGTCTTACTTGCCATTCAAACCTTCCTTTCAAAAAGAAGCTGTAAATCAGCCCTTTGAAGCTTAAAGTTAAATTTACTGCTATAGAGCAATATCTGGTCAGGGGATTTTTATGTCAAGGATTTTTTTGGCTGGCGGTAAGGTGAGTTGGAGTGAGGCTTTCAAACAATAACCTATGGTATCTTTGAGTTGATTAACCTGGAAAAGGAGAACAGGAATCCCGTTTGATGAGTTTTGCCTCAAGTATCACGTGCAGGTAATCCGTATTACCTCCGTTCATCTCTTTTCGGAGTATTTCCACTGTTTTTCTGGCCATTTCCTCTATGGGGGCGGCATTGGTGGTGAGGGCTGGAAACACTCTGGATGCCAGCAGAATATCGTCAAAGCCAATGATGCTGATATCCTCAGGAATTCTGAAGCCACTTTCCCGGATGACTTTCATGGCGCCAATGGCCATTGAATCGTTCGCGCAAACGATCGCTGAGGGGGGATCGGACAGGGACACGAAATATTTTCCGGCTCTTTCCCCTGATTCACAGGAATAATCCCCCCTGAACACCAACTCTTTGTCATTTTTGATCCCAAATCTCGTTAGGGCATTATTATAACCAAGCAGCCTGTCCTTGCAGACATCGGAATCAAGGAGTCCCGAGACAAAGCCAATGCGCCTGTGGCCCATTGACAACAAATACCCGGTGGAATTGCTGCAGCTGTTAAAATTGTCGATCGTGACCGAGGGTATGGATTTATCCGCAGCAAGATTATCCAGCAGGACAATGGGCACGTAATTCTTTATTTCTTGGATTTTGTCCTCTATGCGGGGAAAGCAGCAGATTATCACCCCATCAACTTTTTTCTTGTTCTTCAGAGGATTGAGGTCGTCAAAATCCGAGAAGAACAAAATGTTGTATCCTATGTGGGCGGCTTCTTCCTCCAATGATCTAAAGACAAGCGAATAATAGGGACTCGAAATTCCTTCATTGATACTTTCATCCAAAAAGAAACCGATGTTGTTCGTGATCCTGGAGTTGTTTTTCTTATGGCCGACAAACGTGCCCTTGGTGCTGACCTTGTAAAGAAGACCCTCTTCCACCAGCTCCGCGACGGCCTTGCGCAATGTCATGTATGAAACGTCAAGTTCCCTGGCCAGAACCCTTTCCCCAGGGATCTTGTCAACCAGCGAACCGTTTTTGATCATTTCTTTGATTCGCTTCTTGATCCGGATATATTTATGTGGCGTGTTTGTCATATGGCATTTTTCTCATTCTTTATTCCACGGTCCATCATATAGCAATCAATATTGCTCCTAATCAAGTGTGCATATTTCATTGAGCATTGCTATCCAGCAATAAAATCAAATAAAACAAAGGCGCAAAATAAGTCAAGAAATCTTTTTTAAAAGGCTTTGCAAAGATATTGCACAAATCCGAATTGCAATAAGGCGAAAAAAAAACTTGACACAAAAAGTGGAATTTTCATATAGTGCTATATAGCAGTAAAGTTCGTTTTACACTTTATACGGCTGATCTACAGCCTATTTTGAAAGGAAGGTACGAATGGCAAGTAAGACGCTAAGTGTGATCTTTATGGCGGTGGTATTGTTGCTGATATTTGGATGCGATAAGATAACACAGCCAGAACAGGTGCCTGATACCACGGTTCCCACAAACTACACCTTGGTATGGGCAGATGAATTTGACCAGGCAGGTCCGGAACCCAACAGTGAAAATTGGGGCTATGACCTGGGTTATGGAGATAACGGCTGGGGCAATGATGAATGGCAACTATACACCAACGATGAGCAAAATGTGAGGGTGGAAGACGGAAACCTTGTCATTTCAGCGGTCTGGGATTCCGTGAGTTATGCGGTTCCCGGCAAGCGCGATGGTTCCATCACCTCAGCCCGGCTTAACACCAAAAACAAATTCTCGTTCAAATTCGGCAAAATACAGGCCCGGATCAAAGTTCCCACGGATACTGGAATGTGGCCCGCTTTCTGGATGCTGGGCAAGAATTATGACACCGCGGGCTGGCCCCAAAGCGGAGAGATCGATATTATGGAAGTGAGCCCCCTGCTGCACGGCGATAAAACAACCATTTGCACGCTTCACTGGTGGGACGACGAGAGTGAAAGCCACAATTCCTTCGGCCAGACAAAGCAACTGAAAGAAACTTTATCCGACGACTATCACATTTATGAGGTTGAATGGGATGAGCAGCGGGTCGTCGGCAAGATCGATGATATCACTTATTTTGTGAAGGTGATCGATCCGGGCAGGATGGACGAATTCCTGAAGGAGTTCTTCCTGATCCTCAATGTCGCCGTTGGCGGCAGTCTGGGCGGCGCCCCCGACGCAACCACCAATTGGCCGCAAAGCATGTATATCGATTGGATCCGCGTTTATCAAAGCGAGGAATCACTTGTCCCGATCGAGACCTTTGGCATTTTTACGGACGAGACCCCGGTGGATGACGCTTTGGAAATTGGCGTGAATGCCGAGATCTATGTCTGGGAAAACACTCTCACCGGCGGGACGATCCCGCCTTATGAGGGCTCGAATGTTATTTCCTGGTCCACAACCGGGCTAGGTTGGTTTGGAGCCGGGGTAAGTTCAAACACCCCGCTTGACCTATCCGGTTTTGCGGAGGGAAACATCAAATTCATGGTCAAGATGCCGGCCAATGTCAGCTTCAAGATCGGGATCAATGACGCTCTGGGCAATGAAAGCTATGTTTTATTCCCAGCAAATCAAAGCGCTTTCGGACTAACGAGAAACGGTGAATGGGGACAGGCCACGATCCCCGTGGCAGATATCCGGGGGAATGTTGATCTGGAAGTCCTGAGCTATGAATTCATCATTTTGGAAGAGAACGGGATCCAGTGCCAGTTTGCCCTCGACGATATTTATTGGGATGGGGGAGGCGCTTCCCCGAGCAGTGTTTACTTTGATGCGGACAGTTATGAGGTGGATGAAACCAGTGCCACGATAACTGTGGATGATGCGGCGGCAGCAGAGGAAAACGTATCCGTTTCCGTAACCAATGGAACGGAAACTATCAGTCTTGCAATAACCCTCGATAGCAACGGCATTGGCACGGGAAATCTGAATTTTGGCCCCACCGATGACAACACGGACACCATTGCCATCGCAGCAGGTGGTTCGATCACAGTATCATACGTTGATACCCATGGAACCATAAGGACAGACACTGCCAACATCACGGGCGGAAACGGCCCGGACGCGATCGGTATATATTCGGAATCCCACACCGATCCCATGCTCGTTTACACCCAGATCATCAACAGTGCCGACTGGAGTGGGAATTCGGCTGAACCCAACGAACAAAGCACGATGGTTACACCGGTTGACGGGAGCTATGTGCTTTCAGTCAACTTCACCGATCTTGGCGCTGGCTGGGGTGGGATAGCGTTCGACTTTGGCGCGCAGGACATATCTTCATATTCCACTTTTGTGATCAATATAGATACGAGCGACATGCCCAACCTTGCCCATTTTGGCGTTAAATTTGAGGATAACGTGGGAGGCAATACCGAGGTCGATCTGGCCTCATATACACCCGTGGTTACCGGAAACTGGTCAAGATATGAAATTCCCATGAGTCATTTTCCGGATGTGAACCTGGCCGCGGTGAAATACCTGGGCTTGTGGAATCCCTTCACAACAGGCAATGCCTACATTGTGGGAACCCTTTATTTCGATGATATACATTTGACGAACTGAGGAAGCGAAAATGGGTAAAAGCGTACATCATACCACCAGACCTGAAGACCGTATTTCCCTGAAACAAAAATCAGCCTACGCTGTTGGAATGTTCGTAAACAACCTGCAGGCTGCCGCACTTCCTGCCATGGTCGTGATTCTCAACCTGGGCCTGGGCATGGACGTGATGCTGGTGGGCCTCATCGGTTCAATTCCCCGCATCTTCGACGCTATTTCAGATCCTCTGGTGGGATATATCTCCGATAACCATCGAGGCAGGTGGGGCCGGCGGCGGCCGTTCATTTTTGTTGGCGCGTTATTGGCAGGATTGATCTTTGCCATAATGTGGCAGGTTCCCCCGGGTTACATCAACATCCTGGGCAAGGACCCCGTCGCGCAGCATCAGACCACAACTGTGGAAACAACCGAAGCGATAATGAATGAAGATGGCGGAATCTCCATAAACTATGACACAGAGCATCCGGATATCTCCTATGTGCTTTATGGGCCTGAGATCTTATCCAAGAAGTATGATTCCGTATTTTCCACCGATATCGAAGGCTTCCCGCAGATCGAAATGAACGTGAAATTTCCTGCCTATGAATCTTTACAGGTGGTTGTCAAAGAAGCCAAAACCGTTGCCGTGGAAGAACCTGAGTCTTACTATATCGATCTTACTCAAGAAGATTCACAGGGTAATAAAGGCAACCTGTATAAATTCAAACTCGAAGACTTTCAGCAACTTGATTCAAACGGAGAACAGCTTGGAAACAATATTCTTGATGTTAATTCGATCGAAAGCATAAGAGTCAATCTCACAGGTGTGGAAGGAGCTGGGGTGGCTGCCATCAGTTCTTTCAAACTGAGGAAAAGCGAGGGCTTCTTCACCAAGTATTTCATTTACTTCCTCGTAATGTCAATCCTCTTTTTCCTTGCCTATACGATCTATGCCACCCCCTTTGTCGCCTTTGGTTATGAAATGACACCCGATTACCATGAGCGGACCAGGCTTCACGCCTTTGCCAACACGGTCGGCCAACTGGCCTGGCTCGGTGTTCCCTGGTTTTACGCCATCATGTCCAGCGCGATGTTCCGGGATACGGTGCATGGAGCTCGCACACTCGCAATAGCTGTGGGCGTACTTGTGGCTGGCCTGGGCATCATTCCGGCGATCTTCCTGAGGGAAACGCAGATCCTTGAACCTGTGGAAAGAGCTGCCAAGGGTGTGTGGAAAAACCTGAGTGAGTTTTTCAAGGGGATCGGAACAACCTTCAAATGCAAACCGTTCGTCAAGCTTTGCGGCGCCACTTTCCTGGTCTTCAACGGCTTTCAACTGGGTTCGTCTTTCGCGATCTATGTGATGATCTATTATTTGTTTAGCGGTAATGACGCCAGTGCCGGGAAACTGCTGGGCTGGTATGGAATGCTTACCTCCATCGCCACCTTGGGGGTGATCCAATTGACCGCCTGGGTGGCCACCAGGATCGGCAAACGCAGAACTTTTATGATCACAATATCTCTATCCTTGATAGGATACGCGCTTAAGTGGTTCGGTTACAATCCCGCTCATCCCTATTGGCTGCTCTTCGCCGCGCCCCTGGTTGCTTTTGGTTCCGGATCCCTGTTCACATTGATGGGGGCGATGATCTCCGATGTCTGCGATTACGATGAATTGACCACCCATAAAAGGCGTGAAGGGGTGTTTGGAGCCATTTACTGGTGGATGGTGAAGATCGGTATGTCGCTGGCAGGACTGCTTACGGGAGTGCTTCTAAAAGTCTCAAAATTCGATCTGGCTTTGGGAGCTGGTCAGGAAGAACGTACTCTCTTACTGCTGAGAGTGTTCGACGTCGGCATACCCATCATAACTTCCGCTATAGCGCTCTGGCTGATTTTCAAGTACACATTAACCGAAGAAAGGGTCTACCAGATCCGTGCCGAACTGGAAGAGCGGCATAAAAAAATTGTGGAACCCCTGGAAACGTAAAAATGCTTGGTTTATAGGATCCTCGAATGTTTGGAAGAAGTTTGGCAAGGCAGCTATTTTCGATCCTGCTCCTGGTTTTACTCTTGGCGGGGTTATGGGGATACGAATTCCAGACCGATCAGGGAATTGATTCCACCACTGAGATTCTTTTGACCTCGGCTGCCGGCGACAAGCTGGCCTTGCAGGAAAATGTCATCTTCACCAGAGGGGCAAGGGGGGGAACGGTTGTCCGGATCTATCCTGAGATTTTGAAGCAGACCATCGACGGTATCGGAACGTCTTTCACAGAGTCCTCAGCTTTCGTTCTGGCTCATTTGGAGAAAGAGAAAAGACGGGACGTTATGGGGAGGATTTTTGGGATGCAGGGAGCCAATTTTTCCTTAACCCGCACTCACATGGGAGCCTGCGACTTTAGTGTGAAAGGAAAGTACTCCTATGCAGACGTTCCCGGCGACACAACCTTGGATAGCTTCAGCATAGCCCCGGATAAACAAGGCTTCGACCCCGCGGAATTTCCCGGGATCAAAGATGAGACCTTTGACCTGCTGCCCATGATCAAGGAAGCCCTCGAGATCAAGGGCCGGCAGAGCGACAGTGGACTGAGGATCATCTCCTCGGCCTGGACCGCTCCCGCCTGGATGAAGGATATCGAAACCTGGTATATTCCGGGATCTCCTGAAAACAACTGGCAAGGCACCGGGGGATCGCTAAAAGAAAAATATGTCCCCGTATACGCGGATTACATCCTTGCCTATCTCGACGCTTACCGGGCTGAAGGCGTGGATATCTGGGGATTGACACCCGTCAACGAACCACACGGCAACAACGGCCAATGGGAAAGCATGAACTTTTCCCCGGAATCGCAAAATGATTTCATCAAAAATCACCTCGGTCCGAAGCTTAAAACCAGTGCCCATGCGGACATAAATCTGCTGATCTACGATCAAAACCGGGATGGACTGGAACACTGGACCGACGTCATCTTTGCTGATCCAGAAACGGTTCCCTACCTGTATGGAGCTGCGGTTCACTGGTATGAGAGCACCTTTAAAGTGTATGAGGATGTTTTCGACCGGGTCCATGATAAATTCCCTGATCTTACGATCCTGCATACCGAAGGCTGTATAGATGATCTGGGCAAAGATCCGCCCGGAGGAGTGACGGATCCGGAGGGTTTCAAGGAATCAAACTGGTTTGACAATGATGAATTCTGGTGGAACAAAACCGCCACAGACTGGGCTTATTCGGTAACCTGGGAAGGCGTGGTAGTGGATGACCATCCCATGTACACCCCCGTGCACAGATATGCCCGGAATATCATCGTCAGCCTCGATCACTGGCTTACCGGCTGGATCGATTGGAACATTGTTCTCGATCGATACGGCGGACCCAACCATGTGGGAAATTTCTGTGGGGCTCCGATCATGATAGACACGGCATCCCAGCACGTTTATTATACTCCAATATATTATGTCCTCGCTCAGTTCAGCCGCACGATCCGTCCCGGCGACCAAGCTGTCCAGACAGAACTTGTAAGGGACGGGCTTGGTAAAGATGACCTTCATGCCTGCGCCACGCTGAACGAGGATGGGATCTTGAGCGTCCAACTCCTGAATACCACCGAAATACCGATCGCTTACAATCTGCAGATCGGGCTCGATCACGCTGCACTGCGGATCGCGGCAAACTCGGTCCAAACTGTCCGGGTTCAATTGCCCAAGGACTTACGATGACGAAGTTTTCATTATTCCTGCCCTGTGTGTTCCTCATCGCGGCTTTGATCACTGCCTGCGCAAACAAACAGCAACATGTTGCTGACAACCACTTTCTGGATGAAGTGAGAAACAAACTCGAATCTGGCGAGGAATTTGCCAGATCGCAACCTTTTGAAGTTAGAGAGTTTTCCCCTTGGTTGGATGGCAAATGGATCGGGCAAGCCGCTTCCTACGGCTGTTACAGGGAGGGACAAGCCCCTGGCAGCTCGGGTCCGGGCAAGGCGGAGATCCTGGAAGATCTGCAGATCATTGCCAGGCACTGGAATCTGATCCGGGTTTACAATGCCGATGACGACACGCAGCGCATTCTGGAAGTTATCCGGGAAAGTGGCCTTCCCCTCAAAGTGATGCTGGGAGTCTGGCTGGAGAATGAGGAAAACAATCCCGAAGCCGGGAGATCGAACATAAATAATGTACTGCGTGGTATCGATCTGGCCAATGAGTATCCAAACATAGTTGCGGCTGTGAATGTTGGCAATGAAACCCAGGTGTTCTGGTCTGGGCATAAACTTGATACAGTAAGTCTGATCAGATATATCCGGGTCGTCAGGAATCACACCGAAGTTCCCGTGACCACAGCCGATGACTACAACTATTGGAATAAACCTGAAAGTAGAAAAGTGGCGGACGAGGTCGATTTCATAGTAACCCATATCTATCCTCTCTGGAACGGTAAAACGCTGGGAAATGCGATTCAATGGCTGGATAAAACATACAATGAAGTCAGCCAAGTCCATCCTCAAAAACTGCTGGTCCTGGGGGAGATCGGCTGGGCAACCAATTATAATCCGGATAAAAAGGGCGACGGCGAACAGGGTACCCTGATCAAGGGTGACGTGAGTGTCGAAGCCCAGGAAACATTTCTGTTTGAGCTTGATGAATGGGTGCATAATAATGATGTCATCACCTTCCTTTTTGAGGTCTTTGACGAACCCTGGAAAGGCGGCGGAGAGGCATCAGGTCCCAGCGAGATCGAGAAGAACTGGGGCGTATTTTATCAGGATCGAACACCGAAGATTTCTTTTATCAATTACCTAAGCAAAAAAGAACAAAAAAATGAAGATCAATTCTTTGAAAGGAGAGAAAAATGAAAAATACAATTATGTTGTTTACCACATTATTCATCATTGCGATGAGTTCTGTGATGTTTGCCCAAAACGCGCCTATCGATTTTGAGACGGGCGGCCAGGGTGCGGACTGGACCTGGACCGTATTTGAAAATGGCACCAACCCACCGGTGCAGATCATGGCCAATCCAGATGCCACCGGGAACAACACCTCAGCCACAGTGGCCCAGTTCACAGCTTTGGAGGCCGGACAGCCCTGGGCTGGATGTGAATCCCAGCACGGTTCTGATATCGGTACCTTTACTTTTGATGCCACCAACTGCACCGTGAAGATCATGGTCCACAAGCCCGTGATCAGTGACGTGGGGATCAAGTTCGTTTCCAGCAGCTCAGCTTCATCCGGCGAGATCAAGGTCCCCAACACCCTGATCAATCAATGGGAAGAGCTTACTTTCGATTTTTCCAGCAGGATAGGCGAAACCAATGATCAGATCGTTATCTTCCCGGATTTTGACCTGGAAGGCAGGGAGAACGACAATGTCATCTATTTTGACAATATCACTTTCTCCGAGCAGATCGCCATACCTGCGCCGGATGAGCCGGCGCCAACACCCACAATTAACGAGGACGACGTTATCTCCCTCTTCAGCAATGCCTATACCAACGTGACCGTGGACACCTGGTCAGCGGACTGGGATATGGCGGATGTGACGGATGTACAGATCGATGGAAATGACACCAAGCTTTACAGCAACCTCGTTTACGCGGGGATCGAATTCACCTCGCAGACCATTGACGCCACGGACATGACCCATTTCCACATGGATATCTGGACGGCTGATCCCACGGCGCTTCCGGCGGTATTCAAGATCAAACTGGTTGATTTTGGCGCGGACGGGGTTTGGAGCGGTGGTGACGACGTGGAGCATGAGCTGACCTTTGATGCTACCACAACCCCGCCCCTGGTGAGCGAATCCTGGATCAGTTTTGACATCCCTTTGACTGACTTCACAGGCCTGACAACCACGGGGCACCTGGCCCAAATGGTCATTTCCGGCGATCCCAACACTGTATATGTGGACAACATTTATTTCCACAGCGGCTCAACCGGCAATGATGACAACGCTGCCGCGCCCACGCCGTCTGTACTGGAAGACAGCTATCCCAATCCCTTCAAACCTTTGACAACAATCAGTTATACGCTCGAAAAATCTGCCCATGTCACCCTGAAGGTATATGATGCCAGGGGACGTTTGTTTGAAACACTGGTTGATGCCCAAATGACGGCCAACACCCACCGGCAGGTTTGGAATGCCTCGGGCGCTGCCTCCGGCGTGTATTTCTACCGTTTGACGGTTGATGACAAAGCAGTCGATACAAAACGTATGGTACTGCTGAAATAATGAACTTGGCGATCAGCCGGTACAGTTTTCGTATCGGCTGATCCTATTTAACATACTTAATGGCTTAAGCAAGGAGAGAAAAATGAGATTACAAAAAACGCTTTTACTGGTGATGTTCATGATAGCGATAACTGCTATCATGTCTGCGCAATACTCCATAGTTGACTTTGAGTCTGGCGGCATCGGTGCCGAGTGGACATGGGTTGTGGGGGAAAACGCCACCAATCCGCCCCTGCAGTTCCCCGCCAATCCAGTCAGCGGCGGGATCAACACCTCGGCTACCGTGGCTCAATTCACAGCATTGGCTGCCGGGAATGCCTGGGCTTTGTGTTATACTGACGATATTGATGAATTTCAGTTCGATGCCACCAATACCACGGTGAAGATCATGATCTACAAACCACGCATTAGCAATGTGGCGATCAAGTTCGAGGGTGGAAGTGCTCCCATCGAGATCCAGCAAGCCAATACCGTGATCAACCAGTGGGAGGAGCTGACCTTTGATTTCTCGGGTTCGATAGGAAATACATACAGCCGTTTGGTTCTCATCCCTGATTTTGAGGCCAGGACCGAGGATTACGATATTTACTTCGACAACATCCAGATCCCCGAGGGAAACACCACGCCCCCGACGGAACCCACCGTCGCGGCACCCACACCCACCGAAGATCCCTCTGATGTGATCTCTCTGTTCAGCAACGCCTATACCAATGTCACCGTGGACACCTGGTCTGCCAGCTGGGACATGGCGGATGTGGCTGACGTGCAGATCGAAGGCAATGATACCAAGCTTTATACCAACCTCACTTTTGCGGGTATCGAATTTACCTCACAGCCCATAGTCGCATCGGCCATGACCCATTTCCACATGGATATCTGGACCCCTGATCCCACGGCCCTGCCCGCGGTATTCAAGATCAAACTGGTTGATTTTGGCGCGGATGGAGCCTATGGAGGCGGAGATGATACCGAGCATGAACTTACATTTGATGCCAGCTCGACTCCACCCCTGGTCAGCGAAAACTGGATCAGCTTCGACATCCCCATGACGAGCTTCATCGATCTGACGACCACCGGCCACCTGGCCCAGTTGATCATTTCCGGCGATCCCAACACCGTGTATGTGGACAATGTGTATTTTTATGATTCAGGAGCCGCCGGTACCGACGCCACCCTTAGTGACCTGCGGGTCGATGGTGTCACGATCCCGGGATTCTCACCATCGGTCTTCACGTATGTTTATGAGGTGACTGGCACCAGAACGCCAGTTGTGTCGGCCACGAAAAACGACCCCAATGCCACCATGGTCGTTACCCAGGCTGCGTCGATCCCTGGATCAGCCACTGTTGTGGTGACAGCGGAGGATGGGGTCACCACTCTCACCTACACGGTGAACTTCATCCTGCAATCGGTTCCTGACGATGCGCCGCCGGTTCCCACCCATGAACAGGAAGATGTGATCTCCATATACAGCGATGCCTACTCCAATCTCCCGGATACCAATTTCGACCCGGACTGGGGACAGACCACAATCGTCACTGTGGATGT
>CAYRVG010000139.1:0-6614 GCA_964427765.1 uncultured Candidatus Cloacimonadota bacterium | reverse complement strand
TCGCAGAGGGCGTCCAGCCAGGGCGTGTAGAACTCGATGAAGCGGGTGTAGCGGTCCGCGAGAACCCAGGAATCCTCCGCCGCGTCATATCCGTAGAACCAATGCAGATTGGCTTCGTTGCGGATGTAGCATTTGGCGAGTTCATCCATCTCCACGTGCAGGAAGGGGGAATAGACGTCATACTTGTTGTGCTGCTCGGTATACAGCATCTGGCGATTCAGCACGGCGCCGGGGAGGTCGTGATTGAGGCCGACCTGGACGTTGTGCTCATCATCCTGGTAATAGACGGGCTCCGCCTGGTCGTAATAGACGCAGTAAAAATCCGTGATCTCCACTTCGTTATGGGTACCTATCGTATTTTCGGGATGGATGAGCCATGGCGTGTGGTGGATGATGTCATGCCGGGCGCGGGAAAAATCCCGGATCGGCAGGGCGGGGAAATCCCTGCCGTTTCCGGCGGAAAGCATGACGTTGGGCTCGCCGGAATATTTGTTCCAATCGAAGCTATGGATCTGGAGCGAAAACTCGGTCTTGTCAAAGAGGCCCCTGATCTGGTCACAGCCGCGCTGGTATGCCACGTTGAACGGGTGGTTCTCGCAACGGGAGGGATCGCTGATCGACTGGTTGTTGCTGTTATAGGGAGGGAAATAGGCCACTTCGCGTCCGGCGCCATTGATCATCAGAAACCGGGCGTCCAGCTTCTGGAAGGCCTCCAGGGCGAAGGGCGGGGAAGGAAAATCGTCACAGGGGTGTGGTGCTGTCACGATTATGGGGCGTGTAGCGGAAGGATCATAGATGAACAGACCCCAACCATAATCGAAACTGCCGATCTCATCATCATCGGGAGTGGCGGTGCCGTTATCATCAACATCATCGTTAAGGATTTCGCGGATCAGATACAGGTTGCGCCCGCTGTCCAGATCCTGGAACTGCACTATCTGGAAGGGAAATCCGAATTGGTCGAGCTTGGTCTGTGCCTCACGTAGTTCCAGATCCAGAAAGTCATCGATCACAAGGCCCCAATTATGTAGTTCATCGCTATCCGCAATGTAGAAATCCCCGAAGTCGTTGTTTTGCTGTTCCCAAGGGGCATAGACGTTGAAGTAGGAAACTCTTCCCTCCGCCAGGTGTGAAACCCAATTGTCATAAGCGCAAGCTGCTTCAGTACCATACAAGAATCCGCGAATTGAGCCCACTTCAGTTAGCACAGCCTGCAGACTGCCGAATACAAGCAGAAAATAGAGCAGGCAGTATAGCCGAACCATCATTTTGTTTATCCCGTAATTCTCACGTTGATCATCAACTACCGTGTATAAAAATTGATTTTCTGCTGTCAAGAACTATATTTCAGCAGCAATGACCTTGAGACAATTTCACCTGGTAATGTGCTGGAATAAATATTACCAGCATCTTCTTTCACTAAACCACAGAATGCTCCCAAAGAGTGTTTCCGCTTGCTTGAAGGGAGTATTGCCTTATTATGTCCTGTAAAGTAAGATTTTCATATAGAAACGAACAAGGAGCAGAAATGGAATCCTTCAGTTTTTACAATCCCACCCGGATCATATTTGGAACTGGGAAGATTGAAGTTCTGGGGCAGAAAATGAAGGAAGCGGGCGCAAAAAAATGCCTTCTGGTTGCCGGGGGAGGCTCGATCCGCAAAAACAACGTTTACACCCAGGTTTGTGACAGCCTCAAGGCCAGCGGCATAAAATGGACCGAGGCATGGGGGGTACAACCAAATCCCACCTTGGAAAAGGTGCGGGTACTGATCGCCCAGGCCATAAGCGAGAAAGTGGACGCCATTTTGGCGGTTGGCGGCGGCAGCGTCATCGACAGTTCCAAGGCCATAGCTGCCGGCTTTTACCTGGATGATGTCTGGAAGGCCTTCACCAGCGAGGAAAAGATCACCCAGGCCTTGCCGATATTTACGGTTCTGACAATTTCCGCCACCGGCAGTGAAATGAACGGCAATGCCGTTCTGACGAACATGACGGAGAAGAAAAAATGGAGTGTCCGCTCTCCGCTGCTGTATCCCAGGGTATCAATAATTGACCCCTCCGTGCAGTGCAGCCTTCCCTTCAAACAGACTGTCAACGGAGCGCTGGACGCCACTGCTCATATTTTGGAATACTATTTCATGGATGATTCCGCGGTTGCCACTTTGGCTGTTGATACAAGTCTTCTGCGCACTATCGTGGAAATGACGGACCGTTTGCAGCAAAAATCCTCGGATCTTGATGCCAGAGCAAACCTTGCCTGGTGCGCAACTTTGGCCCTCAATGGCATCAGCGGCGCCGGGCTGAAGGGTGGGGACTGGGCCTGCCACACCATTGAGCATTCCTTTTCCGCCTTATATCCCAACATATCCCACGGTGAAGGATTGGGAGTTATCTTCCCTGCCTGGATAGAATATGTCAGCGAAAAGGATCCCGCGCGTTTTCTACCTTGGGCCAGAAAAGTCTGGGATGCTGATGGAGTCCCTCTGGCACTGCGCCGCTTCCGGGACAAGATCAGCGAATGGGGTTCGCCCACTTCTCTGCGCGACTTGGGGATAAAGGAAAGCGACCTTCCACAAGTACGTGACATAATTTTGAATTCGCGCGGCCGAGTGGGCAAAATAGTAAGCTTCACCAGGGACGAAATAGAATCACTGTTGATGCTGGCATACTGATAAACCCCGGGAAATAAGAAGGGGAATGTCTCAGGAACTTCACGCTTGACAAAAGTGCGCCACCACAATTCATAGCTAAAATAATACTATATCAAGGAAGATCCAGAATGGCAGATAATAAATCGCTGAAAAAGAAGCTGAAAAAGAAAGATTATAAAGAACCGGAAAGCAGTATAACGCCAATCCCTCAGGGCAAGAAGTTTCGCCGCCGCAAACCCTGGTTGCAGGATTGGATCGAAGCGATCCTCTTTGCCTTTGTAGTGGCCATGATCATCCGTAATTACACTTTCCAGAACTTCATGATCCCCTCATCATCAATGGAGAAGACCCTCCTCACCGGCGATTATCTCGTTGCCAACAAGATCAAGTATTACATCAGCGATCCGAAGCGCGAGGACATTGTCTCCTTCCGCTATCCGAAAATTGAAGAAGGGACTCCCGAACATCCTGATGCGCGGGATGATTTCATCAGGATCTTCCATCCGATTTATATCAATAAAACCGCTTCCTTCGGTAAATTTCCCCTCACATTCTTCCATATTACCTACTACGCCCGCAAGAATGTGGTCAAACGTGTTATCGGTATGCCCGGGGATACGCTTGAGGTCAGGGATAAGATCGTTTACATTAACGGGGAGCGTTTTGAGCGCGGCTATGAATGTTACGACATTGCCCAGCCCCCGCCGCCGCAATCACCTGTAAGGGTTTTTGAGCACCGGTTCGCTCGCGGCCAGGATGACGGCATTATAACGCACAGCAACTGGTATGAACCCTACCGTGTCCAGCCTGACAGCGCCAACGTGAACAAGGTTTTCAACCGCGACTGGTTTGGCCCGGTCCGGGTTCCGGAAGGTAAGTACTTTGTGATGGGGGACAACCGCGATGTGAGTGAAGACAGCCGCTACTGGGGATTTCTGGATAGGAGCGACGTCACCGGCACCCCTTGGCTGATCTTCTTTTCCAAGGGCATCGAATATAACAAACTTTTCGATACGCCCCACATCCGATGGAACAGGATCTTCCGCCTCGCCCGCTAGCCGTTTACCTGCATATCCCGTTTTGCCTGTCACGTTGCGGCTATTGCAGCTTTTTCAGCGTTCCTTTCAGTTTGGGCGGTCTGGAGGAATATCTTGGCTATCTGCACAGCGAGATAGATCTCTTTGAAGATAAAGCAGAATCAAATCTAACGGCAAAAACCCTCTATTTGGGAGGAGGGACCCCTTCGCTTTTATCCGCGTCCGACATCAATTCCCTCTGCGGACGTTTCACGATTATACCTGAAGCCGAGGTAACCCTGGAAATCAATCCCATCCAGATCACTCCGGATTTTCTGGATGGGCTGGTCAAGACTCCCGTAAACCGTCTTTCCATTGGAATCCAGAGCATGAATGACGGGGAACTTGCCTTTCTCGGCCGGCGACACCGCTCTTTTCAGATCCAGGATAAAATAAAACTCTGCCGCAAACATGGATACGACAATATATCGTTGGACCTGATCTATGGACTGCCCACTTCAGATCAGAACAGCCTGCGCGAAAATCTGGAACGGATAATATCGCTGGAGCCGGAACATATCTCTACCTATCTGCTTACCCTGGAGGAAGATTCACCTTTGGGACGCAAGCTGGTGAAAGGTGAAATATGCCTTCCTGAAGAGGAAAACCTGGCAGCCCAATATGAAACTCTGAGGGAAAAGTTGACTGAGGCGGGATTCCTGCACTACGAGATCTCCAATTTCTGCCGCACCGGCAAGGCTTCGCGGCACAATCTCACATATTGGAGAAATCAGGCATATCTGGGCCTGGGCGCTTCTGCCTCCGGTTGGCTCACACCCTGGCGCTATTCGAATCCTCCAGATCTTAAGAAATACTATCGCATGCTCCAGGAAAAACAGATCATGCCGGACGCTGAGGATTGCTCGCTGGAGCAGATCAAAAAGGATTACATCATGATGGGCCTGCGCCTGCTGGAGGGAATTGATATGAAAGATTACTTACGGCGTTTCGGGACGGACTTGTATACAGAAAGAAAAACTGCGATAGACAAGCTTCGCGATCTGAACATGCTGGAAACAAATGATGACAACCTGCGTCTTTCGAATCAGGCGCTGTTTGTGTCCAATAGAGTTATCGGGGAATTATTATGAATTTGAATGAATTGCGTTTGCGACTGGCAGATAACATCCAGGGCACGGATTTTGCCGGCCGGGCATACTTTGCCGGGGGCTGCGTCCGCGACCACCTTTTAGGGCGGGAAGCCGCCAGACTCGACGTGGACATCGCTGTCGAACTTCCCAAAGGCGGAGTGCGTCTGGCCCGGTTTCTGCAAAAACGGCTGCCCACAACTGAACCGAACATCCCGCGCGGCTTCGGTACGGCCACATCTTTCCATGAGGATGTCCAGCTTGATTTTGTCATGACCCGGAGCGAGAAGTATCTGCCCGGCAGCAGATTCCCCAGGGTGAAATTCGCGGACCTCAAAACCGACTGCCTGAGGCGGGATTTCACTATCAACGCCCTTTACCTGGAAATCACGCAGGGCGATATCCTTGATCCCTCGGGCAGGGGATTGGAGGATCTTGAGAAAAAGGTCGTCCGCTGTGTTCAGGACCCCTTCAGATCCTTCCGCGAGGATCCCCTCAGGATGCTGCGCGCGCTGCGTTTCGGCGTTGTTTTGGGTTTTGAGCTGGAACCGATGGTGCTGCAGGCCATCAAAGTGAACGCGGAACTTACCGGATCGCTGAGCCGGGCCCGCCTTCTCAACGAGATCCAGCGCCTGGAAATGCTTGCCGGACCCGATGAGATGAAGATCTGGTCAAACCTGCTCAAACAGACGGGGATCAATCCCCATCTGAATAACAAGATTGCTGGAAAATAAATAAAGATAGGGAGGAAAAATGTCCGGGATAGTATTTAACAAAACGCGGAATTTGGGGGAAATTGCCAGGTTTTACCAGGAAAAGATCGGCATGGAACTCTGGCTGGACCAGGGCGCCTGCCGCGTCCTGCGCTTTGGCGGCCTTCTGCTGGGTTTTTGCGAAGGCGGAGAGGCGGAGACCGGGGGAGTGATCACCTTCTTTTACGATCGGCGCTTGGGTGTGGAGGCAATGTATGAGAAGATGAAAGATCATGCCAAGGGAGAGCCGGCCCTCAACGAGAAATTCAGGATATACCATTTCTATACCGAGGATCCCGAGGGCAGAACGCTGGAATTCCAGCATTTCGAGCATCCACTGCGGCCCTATCACGCGATCGACTCAGCCCTCCGCCAGAGGCGCAGCATACGCAAATATCTGGATGAGCCCGTTCCTAAATATCTCCTCGAAAAAGTGTTTGAGCTCTGCCGTTACAGTCCCACTGCCAGGAATTCCCAATCATATTACTATATCGTGATCCGCGACCACGAGATCCTGGAGAAGATCGTGGAACACCGCGGCCCGGCTGGCAGGCCGATCCTGCAAGCGCCTCTCGCGATCGCGGTCTGCGCCAGCAGCGAGGTTTCCCGCCGCTATGTTCAGGACGCCTGCATCGCGGCCTATCACCTTCTCCTCGCCGCCCACGCCCATGGCCTGGGAACATGCTGGGTGACGGACATGGATAACGACACCGTGAAAGGCCTTCTGAAGGTCCCGCGGGGGGATTATATCGCCTGCCTGACGCCGCTTGGCTGGCCTGCTGAGCATTTTGAAGTGCCGAACCGGCATCAGGTTTCGGAGTTTGTCCGCTATCTGTGATGGACCGGGCACTCTTCGGGAAATTTGACTCCCGGGATATCGCCGATCGGTTTTTCCTGTTCTGATTTGCAAGCAATGGACATTGATGCAGGCAATTGGCAGGTCAAGTATTTGCTTGACTAATATCCCTTACGCTTTGGTTTGGTTTCTAAAATAATAACAGGTGATGTTGAATGACATTAAAGGATATAATTACTCTTCTGGGCG
>CAYRVG010000138.1:0-12834 GCA_964427765.1 uncultured Candidatus Cloacimonadota bacterium | reverse complement strand
CCTTATGATCTTATGCTGTTACCCATTAATTGCGATATGTTTCGCGACTATTCCCTTGACGATTTTCAGACTGGATACTTTAAAGGGTTACCGCTCACACGAATTAGCACGAAAAAGGACAAAGCACATTAAGCTCGCATGGGGTGACCCATATTACGGAAGCATATAGATTCCAAGCGTTTCAGAAGGGTTGGATGTCAGAACGACAAACACTTAATATATTATCAATTCGTGTGAATTAGTGTAATTTGTGGACAAAACAAGATGAAAGCAAAGTTGAAAGTTCTTCTGCCGGGGTTTACAGGCAACATGGATGACGTGGTCATCTACTACAATTCCAAACTGAACAAGTATATCGCCAGGAAAAAGGTGAAGCCAAAATTCACCCCGGACAACTCCATCGTGAAGGAGATCCACGCCTTCCGGCGTAGGATCCAGGTTAAGGAGGCCTATATCAACGACTGCCGGGAATACATCCGGCTTTTCAACCAGAAGTTCCGCAGGCAGGGAAGGGCGATGAGCACCTGGCCAAACGTATATATGAAAGTGATGCGGGCATTGAAAAAGCAACATCCGGAGGTCGACTTCAAGACACTCACGCGGGAGGATGTGATCGGTCAGGATCTACCCTGCAAGACCGTGGCAGATGCTGTCCGCGCGGGGTATCTGGAGCAAGTACAGGGATTTGAGGGTTTGGATAAAAGCCTGTGAAACTCATATTATATCAGGATGATATGTTAGGAGATCAGAAGGTTAAATGAAAGGGGCTTGTTTCAAGAGATTTTTATACGGTCAGTATCTCTGCTTCAGGATATTGGGTGATCACAGGAAGAAATATCTCACTGATAGTACCAAGAGTCCCTGGAAGCGATATCTGGATGTTCAAAGATGGATGCTGCGCAATGGAGAATTCTGCAGTTTTTATAACGCCTGGGGTTTGAACGACATGCAGGCCAGATTGAATGGATTCATTGGCAGGAAGGAATTTCTCAAGTTGAAAACCATCGCAGAAAAGGAGCTCTTGAGGCAAAATGGACTTGAAGGCTTCAATTATGATATCTTGACCAAGGATAAGTTTGTGGCAGGATCTTTTCTCCAGGCAAACGGTATACCCTGCGCACCCCATCATGGTATAGTGGTAAGAGGCCAATATATCCCGGTCGGTAAAAACGGTTACAGTCTCGCGGAGTTGTTTGAAATTGAACGGGATCTCTTTTTTAAAAGCGTTTTAATGGAGGCTGGAGAAGGAGTATTCCATGCCAGGCTGTCAGGCAAAGATGTTATTATTAACGGACAACATCATACTTGGAAAGAGTTATTGGGAAAATTGCATGACGGTGTATGGAATGTTCAAAGCAGATTGGTATCGCATAAGGCGATCCGTGCCGTAAATAGCTCGGCTCTCAATACCACTAGAATTGTTACCATAATAGAAGGTTCCAGGCCAGCATACCTGACCGGATTCCAAGCCTTTGCCACTGGTAAGGCGACAATGGATTCTTGGAGCAAGGGATCTATATACGTGGGTATCAATGTAATAGCAGGCTGTCTTAAAGAATATGGTTTTCACAACCTGGCCGAATCTTCGCAAAGCGTATCTGAACATCACCCGGATTCAGGTATCATGTTCAAGGGATACCGAATACCGTATTTGCTGGAGGCTGTGGATCTTTGCCTGAATGCGCATCGTCTCTTTTACAACAATTTTGTGATCGGGTGGGATGTGGCAATCACGGATTCCGGGCCGCTGATCGTGGAGGTGAACGAAAAGCCGGGCATGAACGCCGTGCAGTGCGTGGACGGGGGTTTGAGAAAAAGAATCCTGGAATATTACAATAGTGTTAAATCAGGGATAGAGGATTACAGATGAGGATTTCCATATTTGGTTTGGGCTATGTGGGCTGCGTAAGCTTGGGCTGTCTGGCCCAAAACGGTTTTGAGGTTATTGGCATTGACGTCAACCCGGCAAAGGTGGATCTGATCAATAAGGGTCTGCCTACGATCATTGAGAAAGATATCGACAGGATAATAGGAGAACAATACCAGAAGGGCAACATCTGGGCGACGACGGATTATCTTGAAGCTGTGCATGAAAGCGATATTTCCATAATCTGCGTGGGAACACCTTCCACAGAAAGCGGAAACCTGAACCTGGATCACATCCATCAGACAGCCCTGCAGATCGGCGAGGCTTTGAAGAACAAGCAAAAGCCCTTTCACATAGTCGTGATCCGCAGTACGGTCATCCCAGGGACGAATCAGAGAGTAGGTGACTTGATAGAAAGCATATCAGGTCTGAAAAGGAACCAGGATTTCGCGGTAGTCTCAAATCCCGAGTTCCTGCGCGAAGGCTCCGCCGTTGCCGATTATTACAAACCTCCCTTCACTCTTGTTGGGACAGATAATGACAAAGCCGCCGATGTGATGCGGGATATATACGCCAAAGTCGAGGGCAACTTCGTGAGAACCGATATCAAGTCAGCCGAGATCATCAAGTACGTGAATAACAGTTACCACGCCCTCAAGGTGACCTTCGCCAACGAGATCGGCAATATCTGCAAGAAAGTGGGCATAGATTCGCACGAAGTGATGAGGCTTTTCTGCATGGACAGGCAGCTGAATATTTCACCATATTATTTCAAACCCGGATTTGCTTATGGGGGCTCATGCCTGCCCAAGGATCTGAAGGCCCTGAAGACAATGGCCAGTGAGAAAAATCTGGACACTCCTGTGCTGCAAGCGATTGAATCAAGCAATCAAGAGCACATAAAAATGGCTTGCAAAATGATTAAAGCCAAGGGGAAAAAAAGAATCGGAATACTTGGAGTAGCCTTCAAAGAGGGAACCGATGACCTGCGCTACAGCCCCATTCTAGAAGTGATCGAATCACTGGTGGATTCGGGCATGCAAGTAAAAGCCCATGATGCATGCGTAAATGAAGCGCTGTTGATCGGGGCTAACCGGGATCACATCCAAAAAACGATCCCATTACTTCCTAACCTTTTAGTTCAATCAGAAGATGAAGTGCTGAACTGGGCTGAGATTGTGGTCATAAACCGTAAGTCTGGAAAGTATACTGGAATTGTTTCAGCAAATCCTGGCATTCAGTTCATTGATCTGGTTAGAACGGTCGAGGACATCCAACAGCCCAATTATGAGGGCATCTGCTGGTAGATGAAGATCCTGATCCTGTTTGCAGCAGATCTGTTCCCGATAAAGGGAATGTATCAGGTTAGGGTTTTCAACCAGATCAAGTATTTGTCGGATTTTCACAAAATAGATTTTGCAAACCTTGCTACAGATCTATCATCCATTGAAGAGACTAAGGTGAAAATCGCTCCCTACGTAACCCAATACTATCCACTTAGGGCAAGCATCCGGCCAAGATCCCGCCTGACCCGCGGAATGACCAAGCTCATCAGAATTTGCAAATATCACCTATCACAAAAGTCCCGGGAGGAAATATCCCTGAACACAAATGCCATAAACATGGATGTGAACGCCATCATTGAAAACAAGGATTATGATGCCATAATTATCCATTACTGGTATTGGGGTTTTTTCTTCAAGGAAGTGAAAGCAGAGGTTATGAAGATCCTGGACACACACTACGTGGTTGAGGAGAATCTTGAGCTTTTTGACCAAGGATACTATAAAACAAGAAATCGGGCCAGGTTAAGGAAAGAGCTTCTACATAGCCGTGAAAAGCAATATGAGTATTTCGAACAGTGCGACCTGGTGGTGGTTAATTCCGAAAAACAGGCCAGGATAATAAAGGGCAATACAGGGGAGATAAACGTAATCGTAGCCGAAAATGGGCAGGACCTGGAAGAATATATGAATTATCAGAGGGAGCCGGATAATTCAAAAGTCCTTTTTTACGGCGCCCTGTCAAGCCAATTCAACAAACTTGCCCTTGAGAGGATACTACGGGGCATTTTCCCAAAAATACGGGCTAAGGTTCCCGACTCAAAACTTATGATCGTCGGCTCCAATCCACCCATGGATCTAATCGGGCGATTCAATTCCCAGGATATCGAAGTAACCGGTTTTGTGGAGGATATAAAGCCCGTTATATCGCAATGCGCTTTGATGCTGCTTCCTTTGGAATCGGGTTCTGGTTTTCGCGGAAGGGCAATTGAGGTCATGGCGCTGGGCGTTCCGATAGTGGGAACCCAAAATGGTCTGCAAAGTGTCGGTATTGAGAACGGCATACATGGGTATATAGCCGAAAGTGATGCTGAAATAGTCAGTAAATCTGTACTACTCATGAAAGACGAAGCATTACGGACCAGGATTTCAAAAAACGCACGAGAATTTGCGGCAAAGAATTTTTCGTTGGAAGCTACTTTTGGCAAACTGAACCAATATTTGCTTGAAGCTCAGGCAAGGCCTCGCGTGAGGAACGATGAACCGAATAACAGATAATCCAGGAGATCCGTTTGACATAACGATAATGGGGGATCTTTGCCCATACGCAATCGGTAAAAACCACAGCTTGTCCCTGGGTCCCAAGCTGGAAAACATTCTGGCGAATTGTGAAAATAACATGGCGAATCTTGAATGTCCAATCACCTCTGCAGAGAACAAGCTGGCCAAGACAGGCCCAAATCTAAAGGCTGACCCAAGGGATGCGGATGTATTGTCCAAGCTTCATGTGAATATCTGTAACCTGGCAAACAACCATATCAAGGATTATGGTAAAACCGGCATAAGCGACACATGCGCCATCCTGGATAGAAAAGGGATCAGACATTTTGGATTGAGTGGCATGCATGGGAATAGGGCGCTCATAGTTGAGATCAAGGATCTCAGGATCGGATTGATCAGTTTTACGGAAAATGAGTTCTCCACTGATGATACGGATGGCAGCGGAGCGATAGGGCTTGATCATTTGGTTCAATTCAACGAGATTAGAACACTGAGAGAGTTTTGTGACCACATCATAGTCCAATATCATGGCGGGGGGGAGTTTTATCCTTACCCCACGCCAGGGCAGCAAAAATACTGCAGATTCTTGATCGAAGCTGGATCGGACATGGTTGTGTGCCACCATTCGCACATAATATCCGGCGAAGAGGATTATGCTGGTAAAAAAATCTTCTATGGCCTTGGCAATCTATACTTCCCAGAGGGCGGCAATAAGGAAGAATGGTATCAAGGACAGGGAATCGGGATCAAGGTTTCCGACAATTTGAAATCAGAGATCATTCATGTAAGATACGATATGGATGAAAACCTGTTGGAGATCGATGCAAAACCTGATATCCAACTCCAACTTGCGGAGATGAACAGAGTCATCGGCGATGACTCTCTTCTTCAAGAGGCTTGGCTGAATTATTGCGTATCAAACCAGAACCGCACATTGCTATCCCTTTTTAAGCCCGGGAGGATATTTAGGCTGTTCCACAAATATGGATTATTCAGCAACCATCTTTGGAAAAAGGCGGATCTTTCCCTATTGAATCTACTTAGATGCGAATCCCACCAGGAAAGGTTGTTGAGTACTATAAAACTGATAAATGAGCAAAGAAATGCTGGTAGGAATTCTTAAACCATTCCGCGGGACGGTCCGTCCCATGCTTGATGTGTACAAGAAGATCCTGGATCATAACGGCATAGACCACGTGGATCTTGACATTAATCAGCGCACATTCTGGGAAGATGTGAAGAAGATAGATCTTTTTCTGGCCAAGATATCCCAAACGGATGATGATCTTGCATTGGCTGCCCAGATCATCCCTATTATCAATAAGTTCATGGGGATCAAATGTTTTCCAAACTATAACACTGTCTGGCATTATGATGACAAGGTCAGGCAGTATTATCTGCTGAAAAACATGGGATTCCCAATGATCGAATCCTACATATTCTGGGACAAAATAAAAGCCATGGAATGGGCGGATAAGACAGACTATCCGGTGGTTTTCAAACTAAAGGGCGGGGCGGGCTCAAGCAATGTTAAAATGATCAAAACAAAACACCAGGCATACTCAATTATTCGAAAAGCCTTCGGGAGAGGCATACATCCATACTATTTTGACATTCCGGGCAAACTAAAAGCAGCAAATTATGATTTCATCAAAATCTCCAAGTATTTTATCAAACCTCTCTATAGAAAACTAATAACCAGAACGACACCTTTATCCAATTATACAAGGCATAGAAATTACGTATATTTTCAGAAGTATATGCCTGGCAACGACTATGACACCAGGATCTGCATCCTGGGCAAAAGGGCATTTGCTTTCAAGCGGTTCGTCCGGAAGAATGATTTTCGGGCCAGCGGCAGTAATAACTATGACATGAGCAGGGACAGGATAGACAAGGAATTCGTCAAATTAGCATTTGATATATCCAAACAGATGGGATTTCAGTCCATGGCTTATGATTTTGTTTATGACAAAAATCATAGACCTGCCCTTATCGAGATCAGCTACACATACGGTGACTATCCGGAATTCTCCACCGGATATTGGGATGAAGATCTGGTCTGGCATGACGGACACTATGTCCCGGAGTATTTAGAGCTGATGGACGCGCTGCAGATGCCTGATTTAAAAATGCCTGAGATCACATTAAATTCACCCTATATGCATGCCAGGATGAACAATCAAAAATGATTGTCCTGCATATTGTGAACACTATCCGCAGGGGGGGGGCTGAAAGGCAACTGGCTACAATTATGGCAAGTGAGTCAGGGACAAAAAACTACATGGCAACTTTCTATGCAGGTAAGAATAATTATCTCGATTCACATATTCCGTCAGGCAGGCTCTATCATATTGATCAACGAAGATTTATCGGCAGGATCCTCAGTATCCGCCGACTTATATCCCGGTTAGCCCCGGATGTTATTTTTGCCTGGGGAGCTTTGCCATATTGTGTGGCAAAAACAGCCACTCTCGCCAAAAAGGTCAGGATCATCAATGGCAGTATTCGCCATGGAGTGTTTAACTGCACAAAACAAAGTTACTTGCGCTTTTTTGTGCTCCATGTTTCGCGGGTCATTGTGGCTAATTCAAAGGCTGGTTTGCGAGCGAACAAGATCAGGAGAGGATACGTCCTCTATAACGGTATCGATAAGCGCTTTGATAAAGAGATTTACACGAATCAAGACCAGATCAAGTCTGCTACTAACAAACTGACTTTCATCTCTGTGGCAAATCTCGTTCCCTATAAGGACTATGTAACCGTGTTCAAAAGCCTCAGCAGGTTAAGACAGGATGGGAAGGATTTCAGTTACTATGTCGTGGGTGACGGACCCATGAGGAATGAGCTTGAAACTGCTGTTGGCTTATATGGACTGAGAGACTGTGTAACATTCTTGGGAGTGGTTGCAGATCCCGAGAATTACCTGGCGAAATCCGATGTATTTATCCATTCATCCAGAGGTGAAGGTTGTCCGAATGCTATTTTGGAAGCCATGCATATGGGTCTTCCGATTGTGGCAACTGATACGGGTGGGACACCTGAAATTTTGGGTGACAACGCCATTCTCTACCAATACCGGGATGTGGATGCACTCTACCAGGCACTTTTGAAGTTAACTGAGAACGAGGAATTGAGAACAAAAATGGGTGATGAATCATACTCCATAGCCAGGCAACGCTTCACTGTCAGGCGGATGATATCTGATTATGAAAGGCTGATATGTGCGGTGGCAGAGAATAATCTGGATGCGATAACGGACCTCAGCTACTGCCCAGGATTCAGAATTGCCTAAGATAGCATTGCTTTGCGCTGATCTCCCGGACCTTGATTGCTGGGTTGTTTCCTTGAAAAAGCAAATGGAAATGGATTATGACTTGATTGACATAACATGTCCAAACTGGATGAAAAAATGTTTGGCAAAGGATTATTCTATGTACCTGGCACGTTCACCGGGCATTACGAACCTTATGAAGCAGTTGTTTGATGAAAGGATGCAGGTTTTGGCAGAGGAATTATGCAAAAATATCTATCCATCATTAACCGAGATCAGACTGCATGAAAATAAAAAATATCTGGCCGCGTGGTTGCTCGCGCACAAACTCCCCCATCCTGATACTGTGGTCCTTATATCCAAAGGCCAGGCCAGAGATTTCATTGCCCAAGCCCAATATCCTCTTGTCTCAAAGCAAAATATTGGCTCCTCCGGTAAAGGAGTAAGAACATTGAATGATGGAAATGAGGCTAGCAAGCTCATCGATCGTGCTTTCCGAAGAGGCATCCGTCCCAGGATAGGGCCGAATTTTCGCACGGCATCCATAATCCGCAAATTGAAAAACGTTTATCAGAAAAAAGGGCTTCTCAGTAAACGCCTGTCCTATTATAAATCGGTCTATAACGAGCCTCAGAAATTCCTGATCTTTCAAGAGTACGTTCCCCATGATTTTGAATGGCGCGCAGTTGTCATTGGGGACTCCTACTTCGCTCACAAGAAGATGGTTAGCGGTAAAATGGCCAGTGGATCACTGGCGAAGAATTATGACGACCCTCCCTTGGCATTACTCGATTTTATCCGGAGTTTGAGCATCAATCACGGCATAACCAGCGCCTCGATAGATCTTTTCGATACCGGATCAGCTTATCTGATCAACGAGATCCAAACCTACTTCGGGCAATCGGATCCCTATCAGATGAAAGTCGGAGGAATACCCGGCCGTTACCGGTTTCTGGAAGGGGAATGGGTGTTTGAGCCTGGGGACTGGGCTTCGAACCAGTGTTACGACCTGAGGCTGGAACACGCCTTGTCTCTGATCGGCTACAAGATATCTCAGTGAAGAACATGATCAGAGATATTTACAGAGGCATGCGTTCCGTCTTGAATCATGCTCAGAAGGCACATTTCTCGAAGATCATCTTTGATATTGGCCTAAAACCCTCTGTATTGAAAGATAGTAATAAACATGCGGGATTTCCGGGGAAGGCGGATGGGGGCATGATCATATCCGCTGATTTTGAGATGGCCTGGGCTTTCCGCTATTCCAAGCGGGATGTGGACCCGCTGGCAATGGCCCGGATGGAAAGAGAGCATGTCCCCAAGCTGCTCGAACTTTTTCATGATCACTCGATTCCGATCACTTGGGCAACAGTGGGCCATTTGTTTCTGGAATCCTGCAAAAAAGGCGATCATGACTGGATGCGCAGGATTCCCCATTTTGACGATCACTGGAAATTTACTTCCGGTGATTGGTTCGCTCATGATCCCTACACGGATTTCCACCGTGACAGTGCCTGGTACGCGCCGGATCTTATTGAACAGATCTTAAGATCATCGGTTGGTCACGAATTTGGTTGCCATACTTTTTCCCACATTGACTGTTCAGATAAGAACTGCCCTCCAGGTGTGCTGGAAGATGAGATCACAGCTTGTAAACTTGAGGCCCAGAAATGGGGGATCGATCTCAAGTCATTCGTGTTTCCCGGAGGAACTAACGGTAATTACCAGATTATAAAGGAACACGGATTCAGGATCTATCGCCAGAAAATGAAGCACGATCTGGCCTATCCCTGCGAAGATGATTTAGGTCTGTTGGTCACAAGTTCCACATCAAGTTTCGGTAGGGGATCAGATTGGAGCGCGGATTATTATGTCCAGAGATACAAGGTGATGATCGAAAAAGCGATCAAAACAAGAACTGCGGCTCATTTCTGGCTACATCCCTCCGTTGACGACTGGACCTTGCGCAACGTCATCCCCCCCGTACTGAGGTATGCTGCGGAGCAAAGGGACCGGGGCAGGCTGTGGATAGGCACCATGGGGCAGATGGCTGACCATGTTCTAACCGGAGGAGATTAAATTGGCAGGAATCGCCGGAGTGATCTGCTTCGGGAAAAAAGTCACTTCTCTCGCAGATCCATCGGTTTTTTTAAGGATAAGGTCCGCTCTTTGCTGGAGTGATAAGCAACAGGGGAATGAATACCTAGATGACAGGGTCTTCTGCGTTAATAAACTACCCCTGAACTTGTTGGATAATGACAGGTTTTTCGTTAACGAAAGCCTGGGCGTGGTTTGCGCCATTGACGGTTGTATCTGGGCATCAGAAAGCATGAGGTCAGGCTTGATCGCAGAACACAAGCTTCCCAATGATACAAGCGATCATCAGTTGATCCCTTATTTATTCAAGAAGCTGGGGAAGCAGCTTGTCGATCATGTGAGTGGGAACTACAACCTCCTCTGTTACGATATCAAGTCTGGCGAAGCATTTTTGATCAATGACCGGCTGGGATTCCTTCCGTTTTATTGGTTCAGCAATGGCGCTTGTCTGGTCTTTGGCTCTAAGATCGAGTGTATTCTGGCCTCCGGTTTGATGGGCCGGATCGAGTTTGATCAAGTTACCCTGGCAGAGCACCTGCATTTCAATTATCCCCTTTCAGACCACTCCTATGTTCAAGGTATCAGCACCCTGGCCCATGCGACGGTCCTGAGTATTGGTCCCGAAAGGGTAATCCAGGAAAGATATTGGCGCATAGGCGAGGATTTCACCGCCCAGGCCGTATCTCGGGATGACAGCTTCGAATTGATCAATTCAGCGCTTACAGAGGCAGTTGAAAAAATCACCGGACTTACAGCAGGGAACTTGAATTTCTCGCTGACCGGAGGTTGGGACAGCCGCGTCGTGCTGGCCTGCCTGCTGCCGAAACAGTGCGCCCGGCTCCGCTGCTACTCATTTGGCGCGGCAGAATCTGATGATATCATCATTCCTGTGCAGATATCCAATTTGGAAAAACTGGATTACAGACCTTTCATTCTGGACGGATCATACCTTCAGAACAGTTTCCTAAGTGTTGCCAGACAAACGATCGAGCTCTCCGGCGGCACTAGGAATTTTAAACGGGCCCACTACCTTTATGCCCTGAAAACGATGAACGAATATTCGGATACGCTGATAACCGGGATCTTTGGCGACGAGGTGCTAAAAACGGGAAGGCCACAGGGCGGGGCTGTGATCTCCCCTCATGCTTTGACCTTATTGGATACCGGTTTTGATCCTGAGTCCGCGAGGAGGGATTTCCAGAAGTCGCCAACAGCAAGAATTCCCAGCTTAACGAGCGATCGGGTGCTGGACGAACTAAGCGAGAGAATTGCCCGTTTACGGAAAGAATATCGCGAATACACGACTCCTGCAGAGAAATACATTGCTTTCCGCTTCGAGCTCAATTTGCGCAAGTACTTCGGCAACGAAGCGAGCAGCTATAATGATTTTGCCTGGTGCCATTCACCCTTCATAGATCACTCCTTCCTCAAGGCGTGGCTGAAAACCATATATGCCGGATATCGCTTTGACTTTGCCCAGCCCCGGCTCAGGAACAAGAAGATGAGCTCTGATCTCTACACCCAACTGGTGCTGCAACAATATCCTGTCCTGGCTGATTATCCTTCCAGCAGGGGATTCAGCATGGCTGACACAAGGTCTCTCGCGGGCAGGGCGAAAATACTCCAAAGAAAATACTTAATCAGGCAAAAGCCCAGAGACGCGTTTCTGACCGCGGGTACTGATGACCTCTTTGAGGCGATGCTCTGTAGGGCGCCGAAAACCAACATTTTGGGTATTAACTCCTTTGAGCGTCTTAAGGATATCCGAACTGACGCCTTGTCGCTGATCTATTGGACTGATCACATTGAAAAGAAGTATTCGTGAGAATTCTCTTCGTCAGCAGCGGCAATACAAAACAAGGTGATGTATCTTCTTTCATCAAGGTCCAGGGCGATTCCCTAAAGGATCTTGGCCATCAGGTTGAATTCTATGTGATCAAGGGTAGGGGGTTGCTGGGCTATCTTAAGAATGTGCGTCCGCTTGGTCACATCATTTGTGATCATGATTATAATGTGGTTCATGCACATTATTCATTAAGCGGTTTGGCAGCCTGGCTGGCTTGTGCTTTCTGCAGTATCAAACGCATGCGCAGGAATAGCGATCAAACCGAACTCCTCAAACCTGCCATAGTGGTTTCCTTCCTGGGCAGTGACATCAATAGCAAGAGCCTGAGAAGATTTTTGATCCGCCTGGTCTCAGGGATCTGGGCTGCCATTATCGTGAAATCCGCAGAGATGCGCAACAGGCTCAATATCAAAAGGGCCATTTTGCTTCCCAATGGGGTAAACTTGAGCGTCTTTCACCAGATGGACAGGGCGCAATGCAGATCTGAACTGGGCCTGATGCAGGATAAGAAGATCATTCTGTTTGCCGCTGATCCGCAAAGGGAGGTGAAGAATTATCCCCTGGCCAAAGCAGCTTGTTCTCAACTCACAAATGACAACTGCGAACTGCTCACTCTTGGCAACATCCCCCATACAAAAATCCCTCTGTATCTCAACTCCTGTGACGTTCTGATCCTTACGTCACTCTGGGAGGGTTCACCCAACATAATTAAGGAAGCCATGGCCTGTAATATTCCCATCGTCTCCACGAAAGTCGGGGACGTTGCCTGGCTGTTTGGGGATTTGGATGGCCACTATCTGGCTGATCCAGATTCGGAGGATATTGCTGCCAAACTCTCCACCGCGCTAAGCTTCGAAGGAAGGACAAAAGGCAGGGATAGGTTGATCGAACTGGGCCTCGATTCGGAGACGGTGGCGAGGAAGCTTGTTGAGATATATCGGCAAGTTGTCAGTAGGCAGTAATTAGTTGTCAGTTTTCAGTTGTCAGTGAGAATTGAGAAATGAGTGCAATCAAAAACTATCATGATCTGATAGTATATCAAAAAGCATTTAATGCTGCGTGTAGGATATTTGAGATTAGTCGCGATTTTCCATCAGAAGAGCGCTATGCCTTGACAGATCAAATTCGCAGATCATCCAGGTCAGTTGCAGCCAATATTGCCGAGGCATGGGCAAAGAAAATCTAT
>CAYRVG010000137.1:0-5740 GCA_964427765.1 uncultured Candidatus Cloacimonadota bacterium | reverse complement strand
TAGCGCATCTGAGTTTTTGTCACGATTCCATGTTCTGCCATGGTTTCTCCTTATCTCTATCTGTTTCTTTTGATTATCCTGCGTTGGGTGATATCCCGGTACTGCATGATCTGCTGGCGTCCCCAGGCTTGCCAGGGCGTGGGATGGTTGCCCGGCAGGCGGGGCTCGAAATAAACTTCGGATTCCCCCGAGACGAGGGCCAGCACTCCGGCGATCGCGGCGAGTTCTTTCTTTTTATCGTTCATTGCCAGATGTCCTTTAAGCCGGGATATTGCCGTGTTTCTTGGGCGGCAGGCTTTCGCTCTTGGTGCTGATGATCTGAAGCGCGTCGATCAGCCGCTTGCGGGTCTCGGAAGGCATGATCACGGCGTCCACGTAGCCGCGGGAGGCAGCGATGTAGGGATTGTTGAACCTTTTCTCATAATCCTGGATCATCTCCGCGCGCTTGGCGTTCTTGTCCTCGGCCGCGGCGATCTCCTTGCGGAAGATGATGTTCGCGGCGCCCTGGGCGCCCATCACGGCTATCTCCGCGGAAGGCCAGGCAAAGACCATGTCCGCCCCCAGATGCTTGCTGTTCATGGCGATATAGCTGCCGCCGTAATCCTTGCGCGTGACCACCGTCAGTTTGGGGACGGTCGCCTCCGCGTAGCACCAGAGGAGTTTCGCGCCGTGACGGATGATCCCGCTGTGCTCCTGATGCGTGCCGGGCAGGTAGCCGGGCACGTCCACAAAGGTGAGGAGCGGGATGTTGAAAGCGTCGCAGAAGCGCACGAAGCGGGTCGCCTTGTCCGAGGCGTCGATATCCAAACAGCCGGCCAGAACCGTCGGCTGGTTCGCCACCACGCCCACCACGTGGCCGTTGAGGCGGGCAAAGCCCACGATCAGGTTCTGGGCGTAATACTTGTGCGGTTCGAAGAATGCCCCGTCGTCCACGACGCTGTGGATGACGTCGTGCATGTCATAGCTTTCCTTGGGGCTGTCCGGGATGATCGTATCCAGTTCCGGGCAAAGCCGCCAGGGATCATCGGAACATTCGGTGCGCGGGGCATCCTCCATGTTGTTGGCCGGCAGATAGCTGAGCAGGGTCTTGATCTGCTGGATGGCGTCGGCGTCGTTCTCGCAGGCAAAATGCGCGTTTCCGCTTTTGGAGTTGTGCGCCAATGCCCCGCCCAGCTCCTCCTGCGTGGTTTCCTCGCCCGTGACGGCGCGTATCACGTCCGGCCCGGTGATGAACATGAAGCTGGTGTGCTTGACCATGAAGACAAAATCCGTCATCGCGGGTGAATAGACTGCTCCGCCGGCACAGGGGCCCATGATCGCGGTGATCTGGGGAATGACGCCGCTGGCGCGGGAATTGCGGTAAAAGATGTCCCCATAGCCGCGCAGGGCGTCCACCCCTTCCTGGATGCGGGCGCCGCCGCTGTCCTGGATGCCGATCAAGGGAACCCCGCTTTTCAGGGCCATATCCATGATCTTGCAGATCTTGGCGGCATGCATCTCGCCGAGCGAACCGCCCCGGGAGGTGAAATCCTGCGAGAACGCGAAGACCGGCCGGCCGTCCACCAGGCCGTGGCCCGTGATCACTCCGTCGGAAGCGATCTCGATGTTCTCCATGCCAAAGTTGTCACAGCGGTGCTGGACGAACATGTCCAATTCCCTGAAGGTGCCGGGGTCAAAAAGCAGGTCCAGCCTCTCCCGGGCGGTCAGCTTGCCCTTTTCCTTTTGTTTCTCGACCGCTTTTTCGCCGCCCATCTGAAGCGTTTTTGCTTCCATTTCACGCAGTTTGTTGATCGCGTCCTTGCTTGATAACATTGCATATACCTCGTATTCAGGTGCTGTTTGCCATCCGGGGCAACCGACCTGAAATGGATTTTTTCATGATTTTCCATGTTTTTACAGCGGCGGATTTAGTCAAGAAAAAGACTTGCCGGCTCGATGAATTCAGGATACCAAAGGCAGCACATCCAATCCTTGAGATGTGAGAGGTCTTTTCCCTGCCATTGAACTACAAGCACGCCAAAACCGGGAAACGTGCACATCCCTTTTTAAACTTGACAGTAATCAGGATGCGGATTTTGTAGAAAAGTACGGGATCGGGATGTTCATCAACCCGGTTCTGGCGACTAATTGGAAACCAAATTCAAGGCGGTAATTATGATAAGCACTGCGTGCGGATATAAAAAAGAAAGGCTCCCTCGCCCGGCACTCGCGTATGCGGAGATGGCATCATGAACAGGATCTGGTTCATTTTGATGCTCTTTCCCCTGCTGGCCAGCTGCTGCGTGAACAAGACCGCGGATGAGGGAACACGGGCCATTCTTTACAAAGACGGCGACGCGATTTTGGTCAACGAGCCTGACTCCCTCATCAGCGTTGCCATGGAAATCGTGCAGGGCTGCGACGACGTCCTGCGTCTGGCGGTCCTGCCCGAAATGATCGATTCCCTCAAAGCCCGGGACATAGCCCTGGAGATTATTTTCGAGGATACGATCGGGATCGATTCGCCCTTCGGCAGGATGGTCGAGGTCAACAACCTCCTCATCCCGCTTTCCGGGGATCTCGGCCCAGATCCGGAAATGTCCTCCGCGATGGTCCTTTTCGGAGTTGACACATACGAAAACGGACCTTTCCAAAACAGGTTCGCGCGCCCCCAGCTGATAAAACTGAGGCAGCTTCTCAAGCTCGATGAGGCATACTGACCAACCGGGATATTCCCACCTTTCCACAAGATGCGGTGACAAGGAAACTCGCATCAACACCCTGAAATACACATTGGAGACAACATGCCCGGATATCTGAAAACCTGTCTGACGATCCTGGCCTGCTTTTCCGCCGCGCTATGCGCTGCCGCGGAATGGAATACCTACACCAACCAGAAATTCTCCTACAGCCTCCAATATCCCTCCGCTTGGGAGTTGCAGACCGATCACGAAAGCGGTTTTTTCCAGGCCTCCTTCCAGCCGCCGGGAAGCGCGCTGCCCGTCAGTTACAGCGTTGAGGTTGAACCGCTTAGCGAGGAAGAACGGAACCTCGACTGGATGGAATACACCCTGAATATTCAGAACACCCTGGCTGCACAGCTCAGCCTCAAGGGGCACAGGAATATCGAGATCCTATCCGCAGAAACCGACACCCTGGACGGCAAAGTGGTTTTCAGGATCGAGCTCAGGTCCTCCCAATACGCGAATCCGGACCTGCGCATGAATATCATAAAACTGCGCCAGAAAAACCGGCATTTCACCCTCAGTAACGTGAGGCAGGCCGGATATGACGGGGTTGATGCCGAGCTTGAAGAAATGCTGGACAGCTTCACGTTTCTCGCGCAAAGTTCAGAATATCTGGACGACTACATCCGGGTGCGGGCGGACCTGGCCGGAGAAGACACCGTCTTCCACTGGGAGGGGACGATCTACAGCTTCATACCTGGCGAGAAACGCCGTGAACTCTTCGCGGTTGAAGGTTACAACATCGTCCGCGCGGAACTCAAGGGCAACGGCTACAACCTCCTGGAAAAGGAGGTGGCGTTGTTTCTCGACCACCGCACCCACAATGTGCTGGATAGCTGGCAAAACCTGATCACGAACAGGCAGGTGGATGTAATGCATGTTTTCAACGACCCCTCGAACCTGGATCTGGGCTTTACCGAGGAAATGACCCCGCTTTTACCGCTGATCCTGCCCAGTTCTGACCTGGGTGACAGGATCGTCTATTACACAGACGCCTTTCCCTATTATGCCAATCCCCTGCCCAGAAGGGAATTTCCCCTCAATTCCCAGAGTGACATCTTCCAGGCGGCGGAATTCACGCAATACACAGTGGATGAAGAAGACCTCGGCAATCCCGATCTCAGCAGCGTTCCGGCGATCTTGACCTTCACGAAGATCCAGCCCTGGCTGCCTTTCATGGAGATGGGAAACACCCCCGGAAACGTGATCTGGTCCTGCCGGGGAAGGAAGCTGGAGGGCGGTTTTGACGCCCTGCCGCAAGACATGAAGGAACGGGTGCTGGCCACGGATCCCGGTTTCGCCCACGCGCCCCGGGTCTGGACAGAGCCCAACGAAACCCTCTGGACAGATTTCCGCGAGCTTTCCGAACAAAGCCAGGAACCTTCAATCCCGGAAGAATGAGCGTGAAACCAATGTCACCGCCAAAACCATGATGCCAGAGGCCAAGGAGTTATCATGAAACAATTTTGCCTGCTATTTATTCTGATGCTCTCATTATCCCTGCTGGGAGCCCAGACCGAAATGCCCTTCGGCGACCTCCGCCACAGTTCCAGAGACGCCGGGGGGAACATCCACCTGCGCTGGCAGGACCTCACCGGAGGGACCGTTCCCACCCAATCCTATTACAGCACGGATGGCGGCGACTGGCAGGAAGCGGCGAACACAGAGCACTCCCCCGGGATCCGGGAAGCGCTTGTCCCCTATGAATTCGGGCAGTTGCAGCGCCACCGGCTGCGCGCGGAAATGGATTACATGGGGCAAAACGTTGCCTACCTCCATCCGGCTTTTCTGGCGGAGGACACTTTCCCGCCCGCCACTGGCAGCATGGCCTGGATCGGCACGGACGCCACCGGGGATTCGGTGACGGTGTATTCGCCCGATCTGGATCTCACCTCCTCCTGGTTCGCCTGCAGCGACACCAAGTTTTACGCGGCTCTGGAGAATGTTTCCGGATCCTTCCCCACGATGAATTCCCTCACCTCCTACAACGCCTGGGCCGCCACCCTCGTGAACCCGGAAACAGCGATCGACAGCGTTGCCTACGCCATGATCTACACTTTCAACATCCCCGGCGTGATCGCCCCCGGGCTTTACAAGATCAGCATGGATCTTTCGGGCACGCCCTATTTTGAGCAGATCGGCTCGATCCAGTCCCAGGTGATTGGCGGAAAGCTCTGCCTGGCCTGCGATATCAGCGACATCACCGGTGATCCGCAGTTCGGGGACTGGCCCAGCTTTTCCAAAACCCTGGTCTTTACCGGCATCAGTTTGATGGTGGATATCGACCTGATTTACCAGGACGTTCAGTTCGGGGCCGGGGATTACAGCAGCATCGGCGCCCTCTACTTTGAGGACAATAGCTACGAGTGCGCCCAAAACACGCTCCCTCAATTCTCAAACCTGTCCTTCGACTACGCCACCCTGGGATTCAGCTTTGATTATTATGACGCTGACAGCGATTTTCCCCTCACAATGGAGATCCAGCCCTCATCCGGCGGTGTTACGATCGAACCCCAGCCCCTGGGACACGATTATTCCCAGCCCGTGCATTATCAGGCCCAGCTTCCCGCCCTTCCCTTCGAGGGAACCCTCGTTTTCAGTGACAACGGCATCGACCTCATTCAGGAACCGCTTTCCTTCGTCGGATTGGAGGACGGCCTGCTTCCCCCCGCCCGGCTGGACTGCCGCATGCCCAATCCGCTCAGCCATTCCTCCGCGCCTTTCCGCCTGACCTTTTCCGGCCTGGGCAAAGAGCTCCTGGAGGTGGATGTCTTCAACCTGCGCGGGCAGAAGCTGGGAAATATCTTCAGCGCGGGAGTCCAGGCCCCGGAATTTGAATTCAGCTGGAACGGAAGGATCGCCGGAAAGAGAATCGCCGAAGGTCTTTACATCCTGCGCTTGCGCCAGGGCGCAAACGTCCTGAACCGGAAATTCAGCATCAAAAACTAAAAGGAAACCCATGTTTATATGTTCATAGATCAAACCAGGATCCGCGTCAAGGCCGGCAACGGCGG
>CAYRVG010000136.1:0-5257 GCA_964427765.1 uncultured Candidatus Cloacimonadota bacterium | reverse complement strand
CCATTTTCTACACAAAGTTAAAGGGTATGCCGCTGGAGGAAGAACAACCTGATATCAACCTGAATAATCAAGATATGTGAGCACGACTGAAGCAATAATCAAAGCCATCAGGTCTGTCCCACAAGGCAAAGTTGCCAGCTACGCCCAGATCGCGTCCCTTGCGGGGATCCCCCGCGGGGCGAGGCAGGTGGCGCGGATACTGCACTCCTGCTCAAAAAAACATGACCTGCCTTGGTGGCGGATAGTGCGTTCCAGCGGGGAGATAGCCCTGCCTGACTCAGCCGGTGGCAGTCTGCAGAAAGAACGTCTCCTCATCGAGGGTGTGGAATTCAGATCAGACCGGGCGGTCGATATGACCGTAAGCTGTTTCTTGAGGCATTAGGCTTGCCAGGAATGAGTGATCATCCAAAACAGGTGGATAAATCAACGAATCTGATTAAGTTAAGAGATTTGGATCCAGCCCGGTCTCCAGATGGATGAAATGGCGGTGGGCGGCAAAGCACACCGGCGGCAGGCGGTCCAGCGGATAGAACCTGGCTTCGACGGCGTCATCCCCGGCCTGGAGTTTTCCCCCTTTTACCCTCATCCGGAAGCCCAGACTCAGGACCCTTTCGTAGATCGGGCTGTGGCCGTAATACCAGCCGATGAAGTGGCCGATCCCGCCCTCCAGCCCTGTTTCCTCACGCATCTCCTCGATCGCGTTCTGCTCAGGCGTCAGGTTTATCTCCATATACCCGCTGGGCAGGGCCCATTCGCCCGGATTCGGCTCGAACAGTCGCTTCACCAATAGCAGTTCGTGTTGTTCGTTGAGCACCACAACCGCCACAGCGGGGATGGGGTTTTTGTAATGCACCCACCCGCAGGCGGGGCAGATCGCCCGCGTCTTTCCCTCCCTGTCCGCTCGCAGTTCGAGCCTGGCCCCGCAGCGCAGGCAGTATTTGACGTTGCTCAGGTTGTTTATCCTATCGTCCATATTAATAACTTTCCAAAAGATCTGGAAATCTGTCAAATCATTTTGCTTTCGTATGGATCATTCAGGCAGTCGTAGAAATCCACGACCCATCGCGAGGCGAGCTGGAAAGCCTCTTCCGGAGGGATATCATCGCTTAGATAACACATGAACGCCGAGGCAAAGGCGCAACCCGTGCCGTGGCTGTAGTTCCAGGTACGCCGGGAATGGCTGGAAAGGACCGCTTTTTCATCTGTGACAAAAGCCTCTTCGATCTTTTCGCCCTTTCCATGCCCTCCCTTTAGCAGGATGGTGATCCCCTGATCGACGGCCAGCTTCCGCGCTGCCCGTAATGCCGAATCATAATCCTCTGTTTGAAAGGGGACAAGAGCTGCCAGTTCTTCCAAATTGGGACAGAGAAAATCAGCTATCCCAAGCAGTTTTCTGTATTTCTCCAGATTCGTAACATCTATGAATTCCAGTCCCCTGCTCGGTTTCAAGACCGGATCGAGGATGACCTTGAAAGGCCTCGGCCGCTGCAGCAGTTTGAGGAAAATATCCACCTGGCTTGGTGAACAAAGAGCTCCGATCTTGACCAGGTGGATTTCCAAGGCCTGCAGGACACCCTCGAGCTGTGAACTCAGCACGGCGTCACTGACCGGGTGGATGGCCATCAAACCTTCATGGGTCTGGATCGTGACGCCGGTCAGGCAGGTATGGGGTTGTTTGCCGAACAGGGAGCACACCCGGATATCCTGGTTGAGTCCGGCCCCGCCGGAACTGTCCAGGGGGGCGATGACCAGAATATCACTTTGTGGCAAGGGGATTTTCCCGGTCTGTCCTGATCGCGCAGAGCAGGCCGCACATGCTGCAATGATCATCTGCCTGGGGTGAGGTGCTTTCCTTGCGCTGCCGGGCATGTTCGGGATCGACACTGAGCTTGAAAACCTCTTTCCATTTCATGTCCCTGCGGGCTTTGGCGATCCTGTCATCGATCTCCTTTGCCCCGGGGAAGCCTTTGGCAATATCGGCAATATGGGCGGCGATGCGTGAGGCAATGATCCCCTGTTTGACATCCTCCGGATCAGGAAGGCAGATGTGTTCCGCGGGAGTCACGTAGCAGAGGAAATCCGCGCCGTATGCTGCCGCTATTGCTCCTCCGATCGCGCCGGTGATATGGTCATAGCCGGAGGCAAAATCGGTCGGCAGCGGTCCCAGCACGTAAAATGGAGCCTCCCGGCAAAGGCGTTTTTCCAGGATCACATTGGCTTTGATATCTATGAGCGGAACATGCCCCGGTCCCTCCACCATCACCTGTATGCCTTTCTTCCAGGCGCGTTCAACCAATTCGCCCAGAACCAGCAATTCCGAGATCTGGGTGGAATCGGTGGCATCGCTGATCGCCCCCGGGCGGAATCCGTCTCCCAGGCTGAGGGTGACGTCGTATCTGGCGCAGATCTCCAGAAGCCTGTCATATTGCTCATAGAGGGGATTTTCCCGGCCTGAATGAAGCATCCATCTTTTCAGGAGCGATCCGCCCCGGCTCACGATACCCAGAAGTCTTTTCCCTTTCAGATGAGGTTTCAGCGACCATTGGGTGATTCCCGCGTGTACGGTCATGAAATCCACCCCCTGCTCGGCCTGGCGTTCGATCTCGGCAAAGAGCATCTCCGGCTCAAAGCTGGTAATGTCCAGTTTTTTCCTCTGTAGTTCGGTGGCAATGGCGTAGATGGGCACCGTGCCGAGGATCAGGTCCGTTTCCCGCAGCATGGCTCCGCGGATCCGATCCAGTTCTCCTCCCGTGGAAAGATCCATCACACTGTGGGCTTCGTATTTTTCCGCGGCCTTTAGTTTGAGCAGTTCACTGTCAAAATCGCAGTCTAGTCCCGAGGTTCCGATATTGGCGTTGACCTTAGTGGAAAGATGTTTCCCGATCCCTGTCGGACGGGGGTTGTGCTCTATATTGCAGGGAATGACCACCTTTCCCGCGGCCACCAGTTCCAGCAGCTTCTCTGCCGGGATGCATTCCTGGCTGGCGACCTTGAGCAATTGTGGCGTCATAATTCCCGCTTGGGCTGATTGTAATTGGGTCATGATATGTTCTCCTTCAAAATGCTTTTGATATTGCGGATATTGTCCGCCAGTTCAGACTCGTCCCGGCAAAGGGAAAAGTGCCTTATCATCGCTATATTGCGGACACCGGAGGACAGTACTTCGCCAAGTTTTTCGGGGAATAACCCGCCAATGGCTACCACGGGAAGTGGGGCTTGGGCAACAACTTGAGCCAGATCATGAGTACCCATCGGGGGGTCGGCTTTGGCTTTAACAGGGGTGGGGAAGATCGGCCCAAAGCTCATGTAATCAGGGCGAAAACCTTTAGCGGTCGCCTGGTATCGGGTTATGACTTGCCTTGCCTCCTCCAAGCTATGGGTGGATACTCCGAGCAGCTTGTTCGGCTTGATCAGTTTTACAGCTTCCGGCCAGGGCAGGTCCTCCGGTCCCAGGTGCAAACCGTCAGCCCCGGATAACAAGGCGATGTCCGGCCTGTCGTTGATAAATAACAAGGTCCGGGAACCGCGGGTTATTTCCCTCATACCGGAGGCCAGTCTCAGCAATTCCCGGTCCGGCAGCTCCTTTTCCCTGAGTTGCAGGATAGGTGTCTCCTCCCTTACACAGATCTCGGCAAAACGAAGATGATCGATCACGGGCCGGGTGATGACGATATAGAGCCCGAAATCACGCATGGTGCACCACCGGGTTCAGCGCACCGCGGATCTGTTCCGCCGCCTTGACCCCGGAAATGAGCATGCCTCCGAAGATCGGTCCCATACGGTTGCTGCCGCTTACGCCACAGGCCGCCATACCGCAGACAAACAGTCCCGGATAGACCTGCCCAGTGTATTCAACGCAGGCCCGTTCACCGGCTGAAGCGTTCAGTGAGCGTTCATAGATCACAGATCGGGAGGGATATTCCAGTTCCACGTGGTTTTTTTGGGTGAGGATGCTCACAACCTCGCAGGGATGCCCGGTCGCGTCAAGCACGGCCTGAGAGGAAATGGTAAGGGGGTCCACATGCATCTTGTTTTGGATGACCGTGGTCCAATTGATCACTATGCCAGTGATGTGATTTTGCTCCAGGATGATATCTTCAGCCGTGATTCCCGTGAATATCGCGGCTCCGGCCGAAGCAGCCTTATAAATCAAAGCGGAAGTGGCTTCAACGGCGTCCGCCAGGTGGAGGCCGTTTTCCACCTCATGATGCCGGATCCCATACCGGTCGAGGATCGTCTGGGCTTTGGCGGGGATCACGATCTGATTGAAGAGCATCGCTCCGCCCCACATCCCTCCACCGGGAGCGAGGTTTCTTTCAATGACGGTGGTGTTAATTCCACTTGTGGCCAGTTCAGCTGCGCAAACCAGGCCCGAGGGGCCGGCCCCCACGATCACGACGTCGCAGGCAAGATGCCTTTCGAGTTTGTCAAACCATCCCTTTACGATGGCACTGGAAATCTGGTGTTCCATGATATCACCCCATTATGTTTTTTTCAGGGGTGGGATTGATTGTTCCTTCGAAGAGAGGTCAGCTGAGAATTTGTTTACTTTCCTACGCCGGCATTATCCGGATCAGGTTCGAAGGGTATTTTCTCAGCCGGATCATCTCCAGCACCCCTGTATAAATAGCATTTTTTGCTCAGGTCAGTTTCCTGTCAACCGGTAAATTGACCGAGGCAATTCCTGGGCCGGGGTAACTAAAATACCAATCCAATGAAATGGTCTACTTCGCCCACCAGACAAGTTTTCCCGCGCATTTGCCCGCTCATGTTCAGATAGCGATTGAGCAATCTAGTGCTTGACACCAAATCCCACCGTCCATAAGTGTGACTTGATGAAACAACATCCCGGAACTACTGAAAAGACCCGTCACCCGGCTTTCTTCACCATCGATGTGGAGGATTATTACCACATCCTTGGCGTGAGCGGAACCCCGCCCATTTCAGAATGGGACGGGATCGCGCCGCGGGTGGAGATCGGCCTGAACCGCCTGTTTCAACTCCTGTCCGAGCACAAGGTGCAGGCCACGCTGTTCTTTTTGGGATACATCGCCCGCCGTTTTCCCGGATTGGTGAGTAAAGCGGCGGACCTGGGCCATGAGATCGCCTCGCACGGATTTTTTCACCAAGAGGTTCGAAACCTGAGCGCAGAACAGTTCCTCAATGACGCCAGGGATTCCAGGCTGCTCCTGGAAGACATCTGCGGACACCCAGTCCGGGGCTGGCGCAGCGCGGGATTTTCCGTCAGCAAATCCAC
>CAYRVG010000135.1:0-6969 GCA_964427765.1 uncultured Candidatus Cloacimonadota bacterium | reverse complement strand
TCCCCTATTTCGGCGGCAACCTCGTGATGATGGTGAACCGCCCGATGGACACCCAGTATTACTCTTCAAGCGATAACTTTTACTGCCAGACCGAGGGGGAAAACCGCGCCCTGAAAGTCTATAGCGACAGCGAGGAATTCGACCCCGCGGATCCTCCGTCCGACCCAAACATCTCCGGCCAGTTTCCCAAGACGACTTTCTATTACGGCAGCGGCACCCCGGCCGACGATCCCAGCGTTCCCGTCCCGGCCACGCGCCTCCTGGGCTGCCGCCCCAACCCCTTCAACCCCGAGACCGCCATCGCCTTCAGCCTCAAGGAAAGCTCCCGCGTGAGGATCTCGGTCTACAACCTGAAAGGCCAGCTCGTGGCCACCCTCCTGGACGCCGAGAAAGCCGCCGGGCAGCACAGCGCGGCCTGGGACGGCAGGGACGATTCCGGCCGCCCCGCCTCGAGCGGCATGTATCTCCTGCGCATGAGCGCGGGCAACTACGCCGGCAGCCTGAAGATGATCCTGCTGAAATAAGCGGCGGGCCAGGGCGGCCAACCCCCGGAAGGGATCTTCGGAGGGCAGGTATGGACAGGGCAGACGGTGTTTTCCGCTCCGGCGGATAAACGCGGTTTGGGGGCTGCCCTCCCTGAGGGGCGACAACTCATGTCATCCCGGACTACGATCCGGGATCCAGTTCTTTCAAAACATCTGTGTCGCCACTATTGGTTTGATTAGGGCGACGCGGCTGGAAAAGGGGCTGTTTACCCCAGCAATAAACAGCTTTACGCAGGGGGTTGTGTAGAACTGACCATTTGCGGGACAGGCATTTACGCCATCAATACACAAAAACCAACGCTCCCCTACATGGCGCTGGGGAAGAATCCGCAAGTGCTCTCTGCAAGATAAAGAAAAAACATCAGAAAGCCAGGCGCACGCAGGCGGATGCAGGGAGGAATTCCAGAAGTTAAAGTTATTATAAAAAATATAATTATTAAATATATAACTTATATAAATATATTAAATCAAATCATGATAGCATTAAGCAAGCTCAAATTCCATACCCCACTTTCCAGCCGGGGCGAGGAACCCGCTATTTTGTGAATTGATGCTCCAAGTTGTTGACAGACAGTAAGTAAGTTCTACACAACGCCCTGTTTAAAGCTGTGTAATGATCAGCCAAGCTCTGGCCGGGAAGAGGGTTAATCGCGGGAAAACCCTGATGGTTTAATCCATGGCAGCTTCCAACAAGGCTTCCTCGTCGCTCTTGTCATCAGCGGTATCGTCGATATAGGTCCCTTCCTCGGTCAAACCGTAATCTTGTGTCAGAGCACTTCAAAGACCCCGCCCAATATTGGATCCTGAAATTCGAAGTCAATATCTTCCTCAGCTTCCAGTTTGATCAGCATGATTTCCAAGTTTGATTTCAGTTTCCGTATTTTACCCTGGATCATGTCATAACGGAATTTTTGTTTTTCATCCTGCTCAGCGTCAGACCATCTTAATTTTTCAAGTTCATCCAACTGTATCCTTATCTTCCTATCATAGTTGAACATCAAGCTCTCACGTTTGCGTTCCAGGATGAGATCATGCCTGGCCTTGTATCGTTTGAACCTTTTCAGGAAGGAATCGCTGAAGATGTCATTTGCTTTATCGTGCGCCTTTTTGAGATATTCCCGATCATCACAGATGAAGCCTTGCAGAGCGGGGCGCCCTTTATCGATCATCGCCGCCATGACATGCTCGCAATACTCGCTGCTTCCGATCTGGTCCAGGGATTCATCCAGGATGACAGGCACCAGGTAACTGCTTTCTTTCAGTCCCTTGATGGTTCCCAGATACAGGAAATAGAAATAAATCCCTTCCGGCATTTTCAATTCGTATTGACGCAGGTCCTTGTGATCGACACTGAAGCAATGCGTGTTTATCAAGCCCCCTTCTTCATCGCTGTATCTTTTTGTAATGTAAGTAACGAGGGGATGCATGATGCTGATGAAGGGAAGATTGCTATCCTCAAAAGCGACGTTGGAATCCATGGTGAATTTTATGGGTTTTTTGTGGTGATATGAGAAAGGCAGGTCAATCTCCGCGTTTCTGGTATGCACGTCCCGCATGAAACTCTCGCACAAGAACAATTCCCCCATGTTGGTCTGAAAATCATATTTGACCATGCTATCCGGATACCTGATGCTGATGAAACCGCTCAGATACCTGAAAAGCTGCTGGGGAGCGATATAACGGCTTTTCCCCTTGATGTTCTTGATTTCGTGTTCATAGTAATAGTCCAGACTGATGATCTCAGTCGATTTTTCCTCAAGCAGGCGCATATCGTCGATCCTTTGCGCCAGGACTCTCTCTTCTTCCAGGTATTTCTGTTTTTTCTCTTCATCGCTCAGAGTATTGAAAAATACGTTTTTCGTGATTCTCTCGATCACTTCGCCCATGATCGGCTCCAGAAGCCCGATCGAGGATTCGAACAGCGCTATTCTTTTATAAAGGCGCATGACTATTTCGTCGTCAATGGTGTCGCTCATCCATAGATTATAGATATTCAGAACTTCCGATTTCTGGCCTATGCGGTCTATTCTGCCGATACGCTGCTCAATCTCCATGGGATTCCAGGGCAGATCATAGTTGATGATCGTATCGCAAAACTGAAGATCGATCCCTTCGCTGCCAACCCTCGATGAGAGCATTACCGAAAAGCCGGGATCATCCCTGAAATCCGCGATCAGTTTAGACCTGTCGATCTTCATCTGGCCGTGCATCATATAGGTTTGATAGCCCGCCTTGCGGAGGGATTTCTCCAGATAATTCAGGGTCGGGATGTAAAAGGCAAAGATTATCACTTTATTGGTTCGCGCTTTGATCTCAGCGATCACTTTCATCAGTTCAGCCAGCTTGCTGTCCGGAAAAGGCAGCGAATCCCCCAGCTTTTCAAAATCCCACCCAAATTCCTGATCCTCCAGCCAATCCTCTTCCCTGGCCCCGGGCAAGTATCTATCAATGAATCTTTTGCTATGGGCATGGAGCGAGGAGGAAAGCATCCTTTGCACGCCGAACAGGGCGAACATGTTGTTGGGAAAGGTTTTGGGAAGGGATTCTCTCACCTCAACGAGGAGGGATCTGTAAAAATCTTTTTCCAGGTCTGAAAAAGGGATTGCGTGAGTGTGAGCATGCCGCACAGGCCGGTTTATCATAACGTCTTTTTTCCGCGTTCGCGTATAGATGTTACCCATGAAATGCAAGTCGCTCAGTGATCTCTGAATTCCCACCAGATGCTCCAACTCCTCCTTTTTGGAGCTCCAATCGTGTGATCTATGTTCTGAGAGCTCTTCCATGACCTCGGAAAAGATCTCGTTTCTATCTAAAGTGTCCACCTCGCTTGAAAGCAGATCATAGGCCGCGTCGATATCGGGAGGGATCTGGCTGATCTCGTTCAGAGCCTGGATAACCGGCACATTCCTCTCAAGCTGGTCTTCAAATGAATCGAGAAACTGGAATTGCTGCTCTTCCAGTATGTTCAGGATATTGAAGAGGTTTTTTCTTTCCGTGTGGACGGGAGTGGCCGTGAGGAAAACGATGGCTTCGCAGGTGGCGCTGAGCCTTTTGATCACATTGTGCTGCTTGGAGGTATTTCTCAGGCTGTGGGCTTCGTCCACGATCAGCATGTCCCATTGATAATCCGTTTCCTCGATGGTCTGGGAGACGCGTTTCCCTCTGATCGATTCCAGGGAGATGATGAACCTGTTTCGCTTGTACTTGTCCCTGAAATTAGGCCTTCCTTCGATTATCCCCCTGAACTCCCTGGATCCGATGACCGTGAAATTCTGATCAAACCTATGCAGCATTTCTTGCGCCCATTTCATCCTCAGGTTTGCCGGAACCACGATCAAAACGTTATCCAGTTCCTTTCGCGCGTCCAGTTCGTTGATGATCAATCCTGCCTCGATCGTTTTCCCCAACCCCACCTCATCGCAGATCATGACCCTGCGTTTGGCCGAACTGATGAATTTCATCAAGGGTTTGAACTGGTACTCCAGGAACATTGTGCGGGAAGTATTGATGGAATAGACGTTGTTTTGGATCTTATGCGAATTGACCAGTTTGAGATGGGTCAGCGCCTTCTGAAATTCATTGAACTCCCCGTAATAATTCGCCACGAGATTGTCCAGGACATCGGGATTCTCGCGAAACTCGATCAAGCTTGATTCGGAGAAGTTAGACGCCCTATCCGGGAATCGGACCTTATAGACCCTGGTCCCTCCGCTTTCTGTGATTCTTTCCACTTCCCCGATGCGCTCCGGGTTGCTTTTCACTCTCACTTTGCTCCCGATCTCAAACATATCACCTCCCCAACCATTCAGGAGTTGGATACAAGTCATCGGGAGATTTGGGTGGCCTAGTATTTGGAGTGAAGTCGCGCACTTTGCAATCCTTGGGCATCACGTATCTGGAAAGGGTTTCTTCCGGCTTTTTCGTCAGGCCGAAAGAGACAGCAAATCTGAAATATGGCGGGAGGCCGGGGTTCCAGTTTAGAGGTTCAGCCAGGGGCTGGATACCTTCCTGGACCTGAATGAATGCCTTGGTTTCTTCATGGAAAAGGGGGATCCGGTTGAATACTTCCCGGACAATCGGGTCGTTGAATCCCCCGCCGCTGCCAAAAACGGTGATGTCGTAGAAATACCGCATGGATTCCATTCCGCGCACTTGATCTTTCACACGGCTCCAGATGCCACATTCGTGGAAATCCTTCCAGATCCTCTGATAGTGTTCCCGGACATCGCTCTCTGTGGTTTCGCCTTTTGATCTCAGGATATCGATATCGGAATACCCTTTGTATACGATCTTGGCGTCGATGATGTCCGTTTTGCCTTTGTGCGTATTAACGAAGAAGATGGTCAGGTCGGTGGTACCCGCGCCAAAATCGTAGAGGACGTAAATTTTGTCTTTCGCGCTGCGTTCGCAGAAATCCAGGATCTCGGCGATCGACTCCGGGATTATGCTGCAGCTTATCCCTTCTTCATACGCGTCCGGCAATTGGGTGTCATCCAGGGTGGCGCGCATCGCCTTCCAATCGGCAAAAATCCCCCTTACGAAAAAGACCTGCGCCAGACGCAGCAAATCTCCAAATATCTGTGCCTTTCTGCTGTTGTTCAGTTGTTCCACCGGCAGGCAAACGGAAAAGATGTATTCATCATCGTCGGAAGCCCGGATCTGTTTTTTGATATTCTCTCTGGCGGCATGCATTACATAGGCCAGAAATCCCGCGCAGACCAGCTTGTCGCTCATCTTCAGTTTCTCGCGCATCAGACGCTGTTTGAAATTCTGGATCAGTTTACCCCCGCAGTCCAGGGCGTCAAAGCCGTATCTCACTTTGTTTTGGTGTTTGCAGGCGATACTGGGAATGACGAACTCGTCAAAACTGCCCTCGGCAAAAGAACCCGGCGGATGCAGCTTTGAGAAATTCAAGGGCTCGTAACGGCCTTCTGTTTCGTTGTTGAAAGAAACTTTCGTCCGGCTGGTGCCAAAATCGATCCCCACGTAGATCCTGGCCTTGGTCCTTCTGAAGCGGGATCCCGGCCGGGTTTGCGGCTGTGGCACGGCTTCAATCTCAACTTTGGCCGGATCCTTCGGCGGCAGCTCCGCCCGACTCTCTTTCTTCGGCTCTTTTTCTCTTTTCACAGGGACGAAAGAACCTACTTCCGGCTGTGGCGGCGGGGCTGGCTTCCTGGGGGCCTTGACCTCGCGTGCCCTCCCAACCGTCTTGGCCTCGGGCCTCTGTGTTGTTTCTTTTTTGGTCGGGGATTCAAGCGTCCTCTTGAAAACCAGGAGTTCATTTTTCTTGTTGCGTTTGTATTTGGCGGTATTCAATTCATAGGCATCTGAGCATTTCTCCCCAATTAAGATAAGTTCCCTGGCCTCGGGATCGTACTTGAATTCGCTGTAATAGCTCATTCCCTCAAAATGCTCTGGATCCGCAGTTTGGCAGACACACACCGTATCTCCGTCAATTCGCCAGATCTTGAGCTTGCCGCAGCTATCCAGGGAAATGAAATCCGTGGCGTTGACGAAGCCGGCTTGGATCACTCCGCAGGAATGTCTGTTTTCCTCGGAGATCAAGGTGTTTTTCTCTCCTTGAACGCGGTAGATCCGGATAGATGAGCTGTCTTTTTGAAAGCGGACCATCAAATCGCCCTCCGGGTTCTTCGCGGAATCATGAAGCATCGGTTTTTCCGGCTGCCTGGCCGGAACGGGTTTGGATTCCTTTTTCACCTTGGGATCATACTCAAGCAATTTGAACCCTTCCCGGCTGATTTTCAGCTTTTCAGAGTTAGTGACCAGGTATTGATGCCCGTCTTTCCCAGGATATACGTGAAACTGGTCCGGGGCAAGATACTCCGCGCTGATCAGCTTGCCGCAGGGGTTCATCCTGCGGAGCTTCGAACCATTGATTCTCCATACATAAGGGATCGGCTCGTTGTCGTCAACCAGGTAATCATGGTTGACCAAATGCAGCGTTCTCCGCGGATCCACCTTGACGCTCAGCCGGGTTTTTTCCTTAGCCAGCAAGATCCTGCGTAATCCGTGATTGCATGTGATGATCAGATCCCCGCTTTTTTCGTAGAGCTGGATCGTTTTCAATCCGTCTTTCAGATCGATCAGTTGATAGCGTTTTGACGATGTCTGCGAATAGATGACATTCGTCAGTTTGCGGTCATATTGGATCACGCGCGTGGGGCTCGCGTACAAGGTGTCAACATACTTACTCATGAATACTCCCTCTATTTATCTACAGATATCTCAGCCATCAGTAAGGATATTTTGGGTTGTAATGGTTGGGTGTTTTTTCCGCTCTTGATCTTTCTATTTTGACCTTTGCTCAGGTAGCGTCTCAAAGGTTGGTGTAAAATAGGTAACGCCAGATGAAGAAAAAGGTTGAGCCGGATCCCGCTCTTTGTTTTAATGGTTTTGACAAAAC
>CAYRVG010000134.1:0-1638 GCA_964427765.1 uncultured Candidatus Cloacimonadota bacterium | reverse complement strand
GCTGGCGTGCCGGGGATCAGGGCGGTTCAATCACAGTTTTTCCAGGATTGTAACCAGAGCAATTTAATCTTCAGAAAAGTATTCCGCGACTTCCTTCATTCTTATGGGAATATCGATTTGCTGGGGGCATTTGCTCAGGCATTCGCCGCAATCGACGCATTTGTCCGCCCTTGATTCCTCAGGGATCCAGGCCTTGTATTCCTGCAAATGGCGCTCGCGGTTTTCGAACATGATCGCTTCATTGTAGTGTCCAAACACACCCGGGATCGCCACCTTATGGGGGCAGGGCATACAATAGCGGCATTCGCTGCAGGGGATCGGCACTCGTCTGATGTATTCTCGCCGGACCCGGTTGTAGAGCTTCAATTCCTTGTCACTGAGCATCCCTGCCTTCGCAGAATTCGCGAGTTTGATGTTTTCCTTAAGCTGGTCCATGCTGCTCATTCCGGAAAGCAGGACTGTGCAGTCCTTGAGGTTCCAGACCCAGTTCAGGGCGCGCTGGACCGGCGTCCAATCATATTCGCTCTTTTCCCACAGCTCATCTATGCCGGGAGGGATGACCTGCACTAGCTTTCCGCCCCGCAGGGGTTCCATGGAGATGATTCCCAGGCCTTTGGCGGCGGCGTTTCTATATCCCGTCATGCCGGCCTGGTAGTGGGTGTCCAGGAAGTTGAGCATGAACTGGCAGAAATCCCAGTCGTACGAATCCAGTATCCTCTTGAAAACCGGGTATTTATCGTGGAAGGAGAATCCAATGTGCCGGATCTTTCCATCCGCCCTTGCCTTGTCCAGGAAATCCAGAACCTTGAATTTCCGCATTTTTTTCCAAGTATGATTGTTCAAAGCATGCAACAGATAGTAGTCTATATGGTTGGTTTGCAGCCGGTCCAGCTGCTTATCCAGAAACTCAATCACGTCGGATTCCTTTTTGATCAGCCAGCAGGGGAGTTTGGAGGCTATATAGAGTTTGTTCCGTTCCACCTTATCCACAAATCTGCCCAGCAGTGGCTCGCTTTCTCCGTCATGGTATCCCCAGGCGGTGTCGAAATAGTTGATCCCCTTTTCCAAGGCGTAATGCATCATTTCCAGACTTTTTCCCTCATCGGGTTTGTCGGCGGAAATTGTGGGGAGGCGCATCAGCCCCAACCCCAGTATGGAAAGTTTGTCCTTGCTTTTGGGCATGCTGCGATATTGCATTTTCTCTCTCCATTTTAGTTTTTCCCTTATTAAGCATCCGCTGGGATATTGTCAAACAGTTTCGCCAGAACCGACACTATAATATGCTATAAACTCACATCAAATGGGGGTTGGCCTGCTTAAGGCAAAAAGAATGTCCTTGACATCAAAGTGGATTTTCAATTTTGTCATATGAATAAGACAATAAATCGATAACGGGAGGATTATATGTCCGAAGAACTGAAATACGGAAACATCAGCTCCAAGGAAGCGATGGAACTGGAAGAAAAATACGGGGCGCACAACTACCATCCCCTGCCGGTCGTTCTGGCCAGGGGTGAGGGAGTGTTTTTGTGGGATCCCGAGGGAAGAAGATACTATGATTTCCTTTCCGCATATTCAGCTGTCAATCAGGGACACTGCCATCCCAAGATCATAAATGCCCTGATCGAACAGGCAAAG
>CAYRVG010000133.1:0-1570 GCA_964427765.1 uncultured Candidatus Cloacimonadota bacterium | reverse complement strand
TGATGTCACCTTTGATGCCACTCAGGTCGCGTATGTGCTCAATGGCCTTGTCCAGGCCGCCGAGATCGTCGATCAATCCATTCGCCAGGGCCTGTTCGCCAGTCCAGACCCGTCCCTGGGCGATCGCGTGGACGTCTTCCAGGGTGAGGTTGTCACGCCCGGCGGCAACTTTGCCGACGAAATCCTCATAAACAGCTTCAATATGAGCATCCATGGCGGTTTTTTCATCTTCTGTCCAGCTCCGGTAGATCGAGCCAAAATCCGCGTGTTCGCCTTTCCTGACGGTCGACCAGTTGACCTTGATCTTATCCAGGAGGCGGGGGATGCTGAGGCCGAGGCCGATCACGCCGATCGAACCGGTGAGGGTGGAGGGACCGGCAATGATACGGTCCGCGCCGCATGAGATATAGTATCCCCCGGAAGCAGCCACGCCGGTCATGGATACCACAACGGGCTTTTTATCGTCGTCCTGGGCAAGCTGGAGTTCGCGCAGGATGATGTCCGAAGCCTGGGCGGAGCCGCCGCCGCTGTCCACACGCAGGATGATGCCCTTGTAACTGTCGTCCTTCCTGGCCTTGCGGATCAGATTGACGGTCGTTTCATGGGCGATCTTTTTGCCGGGTGTGCCTTTGCCCATGACGATATTGCCGCTGGCATAGATCACGGCTATCAGATTCTGCTTGGGATGCGACCAGGCATAGTCCCGATAATTTGTCAATCCGCTCTCTTTCTTGTTAAAGCCGAAATCTTCCCTCAGTTTTTTATTCAACTCGTCCTCATAGACCAGGCAATCCACCAGCCCGGTGTCCAGCGCGTCCTGCGCCAGGAAATATGGGCCGCCATCGACCGTCTCTTCAGCCGAAGCTTGGAGCTTATCCCCCCTTCCCGCGTTGATGGCAGTCGTCATCTGGTCGTAGAGGCTCTGCAGTAGCGATTCGTAAACCTCCCGCTCTGCGGGAGTCATTTCGCTTTCTGAGAGCATGTTTCCGGCATTCTTATACTTGTGGCTCCTGAAATTGAGTACGTCAACGCCAAGATGGTCCAGCAGGTCTTTGAGATAAGGGCTGGAGATGGAGATACCGCGCAGATTCACGCTTCCCATCGGGTTGAGGTAGATATTGTCCGCGACGCTTGAGGCGAAGATGTATCCCCCGTTAGAGATGTTATCGTAATACATGGCGATCTTCCTGCCGCCGCACTTGAACTCCTGCAAGGCGGAAACGAGCTCCTGCTGCAAGGTCCAGGAGCTGCTGAAGCCGGGATTTTTGAGCAGGATGCCCTGAACCGAGGGATCTTTGCCCGCCTTCCTGATCCTGGCGATCAGTTCTTCTATGCCGTGCGTGTCCTTGTCATAGATCTTGATCGGGCCAAGCTCGTGTTTGGGGGCTTCGTAGGTCACCACATTACCCTTGAGCTTCATGTCGTACCATTTCCGGCCTCCCAACCCCAGGAAGGGCGGGAAGACGTCATCGGTCAGATGGATATAGGGGATCGCGTAATGGTCGTTCTCCTCAACGTGGACCATGCTGCCGATCTCGGTCTTGCCGGTGCTGAAACTGAAGTTCAGGAA
>CAYRVG010000132.1:0-4136 GCA_964427765.1 uncultured Candidatus Cloacimonadota bacterium | reverse complement strand
ATTACACAGGTCTATTCTTAACTTTTTCAATGATTCAACGGCTTGGGGAGGAGCCTTTAGAGCGGGTCCAGTTTTCTTTATGGATAAATTGTTCTTGGTTAGTGGACATTCCAGGTTCAGGCATCTAAATTTAGCCCTGTCCATAACCCGAAGCAGTTCGCTACCCACAGTCAGATTTGATGGTCCCTTCAGATCAAAGGGGCAGAAATCACCGCCGATGAAAATGTCATAATCGCCTGGGAGATCAAATGATATGTGCATGGATCTTTATTTCCCTGACAATGTTATGTGTTGTCCTGAGATATGCCACAGGCAATATCTCTGAGTTATAAGCGGATTGGCTTTACCATGTAAAAACAACTTCAGCATGATCCCAGGTAAATTCAAGCAATAACACGCAGCCTGCCTCTGATCCGCGTAATTTCATCCGATAGTATTCCGAAAGTCGATTCCAGTGAGAAATTCTCTTTGGCATATTCTTTACAGGAATGGGATAAGCGCGCCCAAAGCTCAGCGTCATTAAGGATGTTGATGGCTCGATGCGCCATCCCTTCATCAGTTTCCTCCAAATAGCCATGCTCCCCCTTGATAAAGCCAACACTTTGCAGGCCATTATGAGTCCCAACAATGGGTATGCCCAGGGCCATGATCTCAACCGCCCGTCCCCGGAAACCAGAACCTGTTTCCAAGGGTAACAGCAGTAGCGAACATTTTGATAGGGTGGGCCTGATATCTTCGACAAATCCAGTTATGATAATGGAATCATCGTTTATTTGCCCAACGATCTCCAGGGGGGGATTTGCTCCAACTATATAAAGTCTGACCCCGGGTATTCTCTCTTTGATTCGGGGATATATGGATGATAATATGCGGTGAAGCGCTTTGCGATTAAACTGGTTGGAGAGCGCCCCGTAAAAACAGACTGCTTGCTCCCGCTGTTCCATGCTTTCATAATTCAAGTAGGGTTCAATATCCTGTCCGTTGATGGTAACAATGACAGGAATTTTTTCGTCCCAGGCATGGATCAGTTCCTTTTGCTTTTTTGAGTTCACTATCACCAGATCAGATCTAAGAAAGTAATCGTGTTGTTTTTGGATGCTGTGTCTGAACTCCTGCTTGCGTTTCCATCTCATATAGAAGTTCCCCGCGTATTTATCCTGCAGTTCAATGTTTTCTTCCACAACGTAGTGGGTGTCGATCATACGCAGAACATCAGCATCAAGTTTTCTAAAAACGCATCCCAAATACCAGTAATGTATGATTATGGCATCGCTTTGTGTAGTTCTTTGGATATTTAGTATTTGCTCTTGAAGCGATCCTTCCCCCAATGAGAGCTCTTCTTTTGTGGTGTTTTGCAAGTGATACAGGATAGTCCTGATTAGACACCTAAGCGCACTGTAAAATTGGCTTCTTCGATAGGCAGACCGATATAAGGGATGATATTCTATGTCAAGTTCAGCCAGTTTTTCTCTTGCCTCTTTCACTGATCCATCCTTAGACACCAAATCCGAAAATACTATCCTGTGATCCAAGGCAAGGCTTTTCAGTTGATTGTACACCCTTACCTGGCTCATTCCCTGGATGGGAAAAAGGGGACCTCCAAAAACAATGTAAATTTTCATTACCAGCAGATGCCTTCATAATTGGGCAACGTGGTTGATTGGTTCGTCCTCACCAAATCTATGAATTGAATGTCCGGACGACCGGCAACAATTTCAGCATATGCATCCGACCTGCGGTTGATAACCACGACTTCAGCCCATTTAAGAACTTCATCTTCTGATAATACCAGGAGTTCGGGGAGATATGGAATTGTATCACGGATATAATCTCTATTTGTCCCGATCAATAATGCTTCATTAACGAAAGGGTCATAAGCTTTCACTTCCATGCCCGAAGCAACGAGTGATTCGATCACTTTGAGAACGGGGCTGTAACGCAGGTCATCGGTTCCTTCTTTGAAGGCCACGCCGAGTATTCCGATTTTGTGCTTGCCTTTGGCTTTGATCATCTCGCCAGCCACCCTGATATGCTCCTGATTGCTTGGCTCAATGGATTGCAGCACAGGGGAGGCCAAGTTGTTTTCTTGGGCCATGGTCTTCAGTGCTTTCAGGTCCTTGGGCAGGCAGGAACCGCCATAAGCAAAACCTGGTTTGAAATAGTATGGTGAGATATTCAGCTGTTTGTCCATACAGAAAAGCTTCATCACATCATGCGAATCGATGCCCAGTTTCTTGCAGATATTGCCGATCTCGTTGGCGAAGGTAACTTTGAGGGCATGATAGCTGTTGTTCACATACTTGATGACCTCCGCGGTTTTGATGTCGGATTGAACAAATTCGCCACTGACTTTGGCATATATGTCCCGCATAACATTGGCGGCTTTGTCATTATCCGTCCCGACAAGAGTGAAGGGAGGTTTGTAATAATCGGCAACGGCGGAGCCTTCGCGCAGGAATTCCGGATTGGAGACTACCGCGAAATCCTGGTTCAATTTCAGACCTGATATTCTTTCTATCATTTCCCCCACTTGCTGGTTCGTTCCTGGGATCACCGTACTGCGGATCACGACTATGTGAAAGGGCTTTTGCTTGTTCTTCAAAGCCTCGCCGATCTGCAGGCCTGTCTGATGGATGTGATCCAGGTTCAGGTTTCCGCTTTCTGTGGAAGGTGTTCCCACGCAGATTATGGAAATATCGCTTTCATGCACGGCTTCAAGATAATCCGTAGTCGCCCAGATCTTCCCCCTTTTATGCTGCTCTTTGATAATCCTGTCGATGTCCTTTTCAATGATCGTGGGCAGGCCCTTGTTGATCAGATCCACCTTGTCCTTGTTAACATCCACACCAATCACGTAAAACCCGTTTTGGGCCAGGCAACCCAAGCTTACGCAACCTACATAGCCCAGGCCGAATATGGATATTTTCATCTAATCATCCTCATTGCCTTTCATCAATTCATCATAGCAGGCCAGTATTTGCTTCCGCAAGCCGCCGTCCACGCACTGCACCGCGTTCATGCCCGGTTTTTCGTTGGCTTCCACGATCAGGGGACCATTCTCAGTAATCGCCACGTCCCAGCCAATAATGAAGTTATTGTAGAACAACCTATGAGCCTTCACGCATAGGTCCACGGCTTCTTTCAAATGCGGAATGCGATAGCCCTTGAATTCCACGCCCGAATCTGGATGCCGCGTGGAAATGCTGTTCACACGATCGGACAAATTGTGAAAGCCGTATTCCTTCAGGCATCCATTTTGTGTATCGATCCCCACGTATATGGAACCCTTGTCCCAGGAATCAGTCCTGGCCGTTCCGGTGGCAAAAGCCTGAAAACCTGTCAAATACCGAGGTTTCCCTTTATCCAGGATCGTAACTATCCTGGTCGTGTTCAAAGCGGAAGCATTGACCGCGCGGATCACAGGGTGTGATTGGAATTTGCGTTGTATTATCCAGACACCCTTGGACAGCCTGGCCTGCAAATCTGATAGCGACACCTGACAGTCATTAACATATAGAGCAGCATCAGAAAACAGGCAATGGATCACTCCGTCGCTTGCTTCCAAGGATACGTTCTTGATGAATAACTCATTCTCCCTTTCCAAAAGAGATTCAAGATCTGCATCTGGTTCAGCTATGGCAATAAACTCGCCGGCAGAGATCAGACAGAGATGCGTAACGCAGGGTATTGAATTCGCAAGCAGGAAGGAACCAGCGATAAATTTGTCCTTGGTGAGAACATCATAATTCAGATCTCCAAGATTCTTTTCTTTGACCAATTTCTTTTCAGCTTGGGATCTCAGCTTCAAAAAATCTTTCCTGCTGATGAAGTCATTCGGTCTGGACCCAGCGGCATTTAGCCGCCACGCGTAGTAGAATTTGCAGAATTCCTTTTTCTTTATCAGCCATTGCTGGGCTTCCAGGTATCTCCGCCAGGGGTTCTTCGTACTCGTGGCGGCGTATTTCTTATAAGAATCCCGAAATATCTTCATACAAAGATACTGGTCGTATAAGAAACTCTTAAAACTAGCCGCTTTCATGTAGTGATCCAAACCCCTTCCTTATCCTGATTATGAAACATAAGATTCACAGGGTTTTATCCAGATCCCCAAATCCCGGCACTGGCTCCAGATACCC
>CAYRVG010000131.1:0-5685 GCA_964427765.1 uncultured Candidatus Cloacimonadota bacterium | reverse complement strand
GGATCTGTAAAAAAGCTGAAGCCGTGCCGGCAATGGCTGGACGGGCCTCAGCTTAAATCTGGTACCTGGGAGAATCAAACTTCCAAAATTTCGCTTTCCTTGCTCTTCTCAACCTCATCAACTTTACCGATCCATTCGTCTGTATAATCCTGGATCTCCTTGAGTAATTTTCTTTCCTCGTCTTCACTGATCTGGGAATCCTTTTCCATCTTTTTCGCCTGGTCGTTCGCCTCGCGGCGCACGTTGCGTATGGCGATGCGGGCTTCCTCGGCGAGTTTTTTAAGGTCTCGCACGATCTCCCGGCGTTTTTCCTCCGTGAGGGGCTGGAAAGGCAGGCGGATGACATTACCGTCGTTTTCCGGGGTGATGCCCAGATTGGCTGCCAGCAGCGCTTTCTCGATATCCGCCAGGGTGGTCTTATCCCAAGGCTGGACCACTATCGTACGCGGCTCCGGTATGGTGATGTTGCAGAGCTGCTTCACGGGGGTGGGCTGGCCGTAATAGTTTATCCGGATGTCGTCCAGGACGGACACGCTGGCGCGGCCTGTGCGGATCTTCGAATATTGATGCAGAAGTGAATCGAAGGGTTTCTGCATCTTTTCATTGCATAGTTTCTTAAGTTCTTCCATTGGTTCCTCCTCAGGCCCGGCAAGGGGCTCAGGGATGAATATAAGTCCCGTTCTCAGGATTTGAGATGGCCTGGCACAATCCATCGGGTTTGTTTATGTTGAATATCTTGACCGGCATCGAGTTTTCCTGTGCCAGGGAAAATGCTGTCATATCCATCACACCGAGTTTCTGCTCGATGCATTGAGCGAAATTGGTCGAACTGATGAACCTGGCATCCGGATCCTTTTGCGGATCGGCGCTATAGAGTCCATCAACCTTGGTTCCCTTGAAGACAATATCCAGATCCAGCTCCAGGGCCCGCAGCACTGCGGCGGTGTCGGTGGTGAAAAACGGATTCCCGGTGCCTCCGCTGAGCAGGCAGATCCTGCCTTCCAGCAAGGCAAGGCCGGCTTGGTGGGGAGTGTAGAGCTGGGCCACCTTGTCCATAGCCAGGCAGGAAAAAACCTGGGCCGGATAGTTCTTCTTGTTCAGGATCTCGGCCAGGTAAAGGGCGTTCTGCACCGTGGCCAGCATGCCGATGTTATCCCGGGTGACGCGGTTGAGGCTCTTGTTTTTATAGCTGCCGCCCCGGAAGATGTTTCCCGCGCCCAGAACGATGGCTATGCTGTAGCCAAGACGTTTGGCGGCTATGATCTGATCGGTGAGGGCGTCTATGACGTCGTCGTCATAGCCGTGTCCTTTCTTCCCGGCCAGGATCTCACCGCTGATCTTCAGCATGATGCGGTGGATCTTTTCAGGTCTGTATTTCATCCGTCAAGTCCTCCTCCGCGGAGAATTCTCATTCCCCGCCCAATGAGTAGCGGGTGAAACGGGCGATCTGTATGTTTTCGCCTGTTTGCGCTATGGCGTCCGTGAGCAGATCTTTGACCGTGCGCTTGGATTCATGCACCAGTTCCTGCTCCAAAAGCGAATGCTCGGCGCAGTATTTTTTGATGCTTCCCTCCACGATCCTGTCTATGATCTCAGGTTTTTTACCTTCGTTGATCGCCTTGTTGCGCGCGATCTCCTTTTCTTTCTCGATGTTGGCCGGATCGATCTGGTCCGCCGTCAGGGCAAGCGGATTGGTTGCCGCGATCTGCAGGGCGATCTCCTCCGCAAGTTTCCTGAATTGTTCAGTGCGGGCGACGAAATCGGTCTCGCAATTGAGCTCAAGCAAAACGCCGAGTTTGTTGTTAAAATGAATGTAGGAGAAGATTATCCCCTCCTTTGTTTCGCGCAGGGATTTACCCTCAGCCTTGGATATGCCGCGTTCCCGCAGATACTTGATCGCGGCTTCGATATCGCCCTTGGCCTCAACCAGGGCATTGCGGCATTCCATCATGCCGGCTCCGGTCCTCTCACGCAATTCTTTTACCATTTTTGCGGTTACATCTATCATAATATGTTAACTCCTTTGGTTCTTAACTCAGGGATTGGCCGTTGTTTGGATTATGCGGGCCTTATTTTTTGGCAGAAGCGCGTTTTTGGGGCTTCTTTTCTTCCTCTGCTTCAGGTTCTGCATCTTCCGGTGATTCTTCACGGGGTGCCTCTTGAGCAGGAGTTTCCTCTGTTTTAGAGGCAGCCTGCTCTTCCTGTTCCACAGCCGCGGGTTCTTCCGCTTTCTCTTCAGGCTGGCTTTCTTCGACAGGGGCTTCCTCTGCTGCTGGGGCGACCGGCTCTTCCTCTTCCACTATGGCGGGTTCTTCCGCTTTCTCTTCAGGCCGGCTTTCTTTGGCAGGTCTCTCCTCCGGCTCAGAGGGTTCTTCTTCCATGGCGGGGGGCGCTGCTATTTCGATCTCCGCGGCTTCTTCGCCCGGTTCGCTGGCAACTTCGGAAGTCCTACCGGCTCCCTCAGTGGCAAGGTTCTTGCCCTCGACCACGGCATTGGCCATGATATCCGTTATGAGCTGGATCGCACGGGTGGCATCATCGTTGGAGGGGATCACGTAATCCACGAGGTCGGGATCGCAATTCGTATCCACCATGGCAATGATCGGAACACCCAAAATGCGGGATTCGTGAACGGCGATCTGTTCATGGCCCGTATCCACGACAAATATTGCTCCCGGTACGGCATCCATATCCCGGATCCCGCCCAGGGAGAACTCTATCTTGTCGTGCATGCGTTTCAGCTTCTGCTGTTCAAGCTTGGTGTAGTTGTTGATCGTGCCATCCGCCACGATATCCTCGTAATACTTCATCTTTTCGATGCTTTTGCGGATGGTGGACATGTTGGTGAGCATGCCGCCATACCAGCGCTGGATCACATAGAACACGCCGGCTTTTTCCGCGGCTTCCTTGATGGCTGCCTGGGCCTGCTTCTTTGTTCCCACGAAGAGGATGTATTCATGGCGTGCCGCCACTTCCTTCAAAAACTGATAGGCCTCGTTGATCGCGTCCACCGTCTGTTTCAGGTCCACGATATAGATGCCGTTGCGTTTGATGAAGATGTATTTCTTCATCTTGGGATTCCATTTAAAGGTCTGATGCCCGAAATGGACTCCCGCTTCGAGTAGTTGTTTCATTGTTACTACGGACATTTGTTCTCCTTATTTCTGATACGGTTGTTCTTCCGCCTTGGGATATACGCAATTCAGGGAAGCTCTCTCCCCACCGCCTTGCAACTCCCAAAGCGGGTTATTGGCGTTTGAAAACTGGTTGATCATCCTGGAGGGGGAGTGCGAAAACTCCCCCAAAACCCGTAAATTAGCGTTTGGAGAATTGGAATCTCTTTCTCGCTTTCGGCCTTCCGCTCTTTTTCCGCTCCACCATGCGCGGGTCGCGTGTGAGGAAGCCACGGGCCTTGAGGCGGGGTCTCAAACTTTCGTCATATTCAACAAGGGCGCGGGTTATTCCGTGCCGGATAGCTCCCGCCTGGCCGGAAAGTCCTCCGCCGCAAACATTCACGTAGACGTCGAAATTCTCACTTACGCCAAGCTCCTGCAATGGCTGTTCCACGATCATTTCAAGCGTTTCACGTTGCAGGTATTTTTTCATCTGGAGCTTGTTGATGATGCGTTTTCCCGTGCCGGGGGTTATCCGCACCCGGGCAACGGCGTTCTTTCTTCTGCCAACGGCATCATAAGTTTGCATGCTTATTTCTCCTTAAGGTTTAGTTCCGCCGGTTTCTGGGCTGCATGGGGATGCTCGCTGCCGGCATAGACTTTTAGTTTCTTGAACATCGCGTCGCCCAGGACCGTCTTGGGCATCATGCCGCGAACGGCATGCTCGATGATCTGGGCCGGATGCTTCTCAAGCATCTTTAGATATGGGGTTTCCTTGAGTCCGCTGGGATAGCCGCTGTAGGACTTGTAGGTCTTCTGCAGGCTCTTGAGGCCCGTCACGCGCACTTTTTCGGCATTTATGACGATCACGTAATCGCCGGTGTCGATATTGCGCACGTAATAGGGCTTGTTCTTCCCGCACAGGATGGAGGCCACCCGTGTGGACAAGCGTCCCAAAGGCAAACCCGTGGCATCGACGATATACCAGTCTCGCTGGATATCACCGGGGCTCGGAGTTAGGGTTTTCATCGATTCTCCTTGATATACTTTTGTTCAGAAAGCCACATTTTTTCACTCAGCCATCGTGTCAAGGATTTTAGTGATTTCTCACAAATACCAGCAGGGGTAAATGACCGCCCGAAAAACCTCCACAAGAAAAACTCCCGGGCAGAAGCCCGGGAGTTTATTGTTTAGGAACTTGGTCCCCAGTTTATTTCATCAGGATCATCTTCCTGGTGCTGCTGTATTTTCCGGCGTTCATCTTGTAGAAATAGACTCCGCTGGAAACAGAGCTGCCATTGTCGTCCCTGCCGTTCCAGACAACGCTGTGATTGCCGGAGGTTTTCTCCGCGTTGACCAGCGTTCTCACCAGCTGGCCCTTGACGTTGTAGATGCCGATGTTGACAGGAGCGGCTTCCTTCAGGCTGAACCTGATCGTGGTTTCAGGGTTGAAGGGATTGGGGTAATTGCCCTTCAGCTGGGTAACCAGCGCCGGGGCTCCCGGATCGTCGCCATCCACGTAACCCCCGTCGCTGTGGATCGTGAAATCGTCCACATGGAAAATGAAGGCGTCGTTGGATACGCAGCGAATGGCTATGAACACACTCTGGTTGTCATAAGCTGAAAGGTCATAGACAAATTCGCTCCAATTGACCGGAGCTTCCACGAAATCCGGGCCGCTGACATACTGGAAGCCCTGGGGAATGATCGTGGACAGGGTTGAGACGCCCACGCGGAAGCGTTCCAGCCCATAATCGGCCATTTGGGATTTGGCATAGAATTTCAGGGAGCTGTCCGTTCCCAGGTGCACCCTGGGGGCCACCATCCAGTCGTTGTTGGGAGGCGCTGTCGCCGCGAAACAGGAGGCAACCTTGGCTCCGCCGTAAGGAGTCAGCGAGGTCAGGGGCGGCACCGTCTGGCTCGGATTGAAGATGATATAGGCCATGGCGGATTCTGAGCCGGGGAAGCTCACGCCTGTGATCCCCCAGGTCGTGGATTGGTCGATATCCAGCAGGGTCCAGGGCGCGAAGGTCATGACGAAATCGTCATAATCCTCATAACCATCCTCAAAGATGATCTCAGCCAGTTGTACGTTCACGGTGACGTTCACCTCCGCCGGGACGGATTCTCCGGTCGTGTAGGTGGCGCTCACGCCATAGACATAATCTCCGTTGGCCAGATCCATATCCGTATAGGTCGTGGTCAGCGGGTCGCTAATCGTGCTGATCAGAACGTCGTCTCGATAGACCTTGAAGCCGGTGAGGGCACGGTCGTTCTCGCGGGAGATCTCTTTTGTCTGCAGCCCAAGGGGCGCCTTGCTGTAAGAGATGGCGCGGTTTTGGGGGATCGGTGTGAGTTCCACGGCTTTCAACACAGGAACTTCCTGTATGAAGGTCTGGATCAACCAGTTGTAGGTCAGGGTCGGGGACAGGTTAACGAGCGTATCCCAAGTTCCCTGATAATACATCATGTTTCCCTTGCCGTCTATATGCGGGCCGTTGTCGCAACCGGCGGGATAACCACCCTGGGTGTCACATTCATAGCCTACATAGAGGTCGCCCGTGCTGGGAAC
>CAYRVG010000130.1:0-13192 GCA_964427765.1 uncultured Candidatus Cloacimonadota bacterium | reverse complement strand
TCATATTCGCTGAAGGCGTTGAAAGCCAGCAGCCAGTTCTTGGAATGCGCGTAATTGAGGGCTTTAAGCAGGAGCAAATGCCTGTGCTGGCCAATTTTGGATTCCGCCTTGGCGAGGTATTCGCTGGCGGAGTCATAGTCCTCGATGCGCAGCAGTTGTTCTATGAGCAAAAAATATATGAAGGGGTTGTTGTCTATCATATCCAGCAGCTGGCGCATGATGGCGATGCTCTCCTCGTGTTTCCCCATGTAAGCAAGGGCCAGGGCTTTGTTGTAACGCACATCGGGGTGGGGATCCTCGATCTTGTCGTAATACACGATCGCCAGATGGTATTCCCCCTCCGCAAAATAGGTGTTTCCTATCACCAGTTTGAGTTGGTTGTCCTTTGGGCTGAGTTTTAAGGCGGATTGGAAATATTTTATGGCTTTCTGGAACAGCAGGCGCCGCTGGTGGAAATTCCCCAAAGCGATGAGAGGAAGCGGATCATTGGGATGCTCCTTTACAGCCTGGTTCAGGATCTGCACGGCATGGATCCAGTTGCTCTTCATCAGGGCTTCCGCGCGCAGGATCAGATTGTGCACATCTTTGTCAGACATAGTGGGTCCTACATGAAGCAGCGGGGGTTTGTCTGCTTGAAAATTCCGTTTTTCATATTTCCCTGAGGATCTCCTCGATGGCACGCATGAGTTGGGTGTCCCTGCCGGCGATCTTATCCTCAGGAGTTATCTCCACCACGATATCGGGCGTCACACCGTTGCCCTCCATGTTCGTCCCGTCCAGTCTATACCAGCCTGAGCCCGGCATCCGCATTGAGGAACCGTCCAGAAGTTCATATTGCCAGGTGCCGATCACGGAACCGCTTGAAGGTTGGCCGACCACCTTTCCGAGTTTCAGTTCCTGATATACCGTGGGAAAGATCTCCCCATCTGAGAATGAGCCCTCATCCACCAAAACGATGGTGGGACGCATCCAGGCACGGCGCGGTTCCAGTTGCCTCTCTCCGCTGTAGCGTCTGGATGTGGACCAGGCATAGGGTTCTCTGTTGATCATGCTGATGATCTGGTCGTGCACATGGCCGCCGTGATTGCCGCGAACGTCGATGATCAAGGCTTCCTTATCCGCGTTCTCGCGAAAAACTTCGCTCCGGAAATTCTCGTAATCAGTGTTTCCCATGCCGGGAATGTGGACGTAGCCAATTCTGCTCTCAGTGAGTTCTTCAACGGTCTGCTTCTTGCGGCTGATATCATACTGGTAAAACAGCTGGCGGTTCTCATAGTAGGAGAGGCCGGTTACGGTGGCATTGCCGGCAGTGCCACCGCTTATGTAGCGCAGGTCGATTTGTTCCCCCACCTTGTTGGTCAGAAGTGAATCCAGGGGAGTTTGGGCAGTGATCTTCACCTCGTCGATATGGGTGATGATATCGCCTGCTTTGACGCCGTAATATGATGCCAGTTTTGAGGTCGGATAGGCCAGGCTGACCCCCACGCCTTCTTCCAGAATATCGGTTTGGTCGAACTCCACACCCAGATAGGCCAGTTGTTTGGCGCGTGAAGCCTTTTCCCGGCGGGGGTAAAAACCAGTGTGGGAGGCATTGACGTCCCCGATCATCTCTTCCACAATGAAGCGGATGTCCTCAATGGACCGGGCTTCCTCTGCATAGGGATGATAGAGGTCGTACAAGCCCTGCCAGTCCTTGCCGTGCATGTTGGGGTCGTAGAAATTGAGGCCGAAAACTCCCCAGACCTGCTCAAAGACCAGAGTGTTCAGGAGTTTCGTGCTGTATGTGTAGTCAAATTCAGTTTCCACATCGCCCTTGGATTTATTTTGGGGATTATAATAGTGGATCGAATTGCCACGCAGATAATACAGTGTGTCACCAGCCCATTTGTAGTAACCCACGTCCTGGCCAAGCTCATGTTCCTGAGTTACGTTCTTGCCATACAGATTGGCCTTTTTGAGGGTAGTGGGTTCCTTGGCCTCCCTGTCCCTGGCAATATAATAAAATGTGCTGTCGTCGATCACACGCTGCACAAAAAGCGAAAACTGCGGCTCTGTGATCACAGGGAACAGGCGTTTCTCAATTCCCTCCCAGACGATATTGAGTTCTTGGGGTGGCTGCTCCTCAGCCGGCTCTTCTTCAGTTTCCGCCCCCCTCTCGCTTTCGGTCACCTGTGTACTGTCATCTTCAGCTGGCTCCGGGCTATATATCTCCTGCCAATGGTCATCCTCAAATTCCAGCTCGTCCCGGGGAACAAGGTCCAGCCTGTATATATCCCCGCCGCGGGACATCAGGATCGACCTATCGTCCCTGGTCCAGGCCAGGGAATGGATCCAGGCGTCGTCATTGAACAGTTTCCTGTGTTCATCGTTTTCAAAATCGTACAACCAGAGTTCCCGGATCCAGAAATCCTCGCGCGTTGTGGCATAAACCGCATGATCACCGGAATTGCTGATGGCCAGGTTTGTGACCACGGGACGGTCTGTGCCCAGGTCCCTGATGTTTTGCAGATCCTTGTCCCCGATCGCGATCCGGCTGCTGACGCGGTTGTCCCCATAGTATATTACCCATCTGCCGCCCGGATCCCGGCTGATCGATTCAACGTCCAGGTCCTCGCTGCCATACCAATCCAGAGGTTTGATCGCCATCGTGCTGTCGCAGGTAACGGTGTGGATCTTGTTTCGCCCTTGCTTTAGCATCTTCATCACCAGGGTGCGGTTGTCGTCCATGAACTCCAGGTCCCCCATTCCGGCCTGGGAGGTTGTGACCCGTTTTACCTCTCCTCCCTTGCGGGGAACAAAAAAGACGTCATATTTGGCTTGAAACCCCACCAGAAGCTCATCACCGGAAACGGCAAAGGAATCAACATCGTCTTTTAGCTGCATTTCACGCTGGTCCTGCTCCCAAAGGTCCTGCCTGATATGAATTTGCAGCTTCGTGGTGCGGTCACCCGTGATAACGGTTGGATCGTATTTCCAGATCTCGTTGAAATGCTCAAATACGATCCGGTCATTTTCCCGGGCAATGGATATATCGCGGGCCGACCATTGCCTGAAACCGGTCAGCTGGATCGGCTGCGAAAAATCCCTGTCATCCACGCGGCAGATCTGAAAGCGTTCCCCGTCCGAAGCGCAGAAATAAAGGGAATTATCAACGTGGGAAAAACGCGGGTAGCGTTCGGTGAAATCCGTGTCCGTGAGTTTCGTATAGTTCTTGGTGGCGATGTCCAGTTCCCAGAGTTCGCCTGCCAGGCTGCCTTGGTAAGCCTCCCGGTGCGGATCGCCCCTGCGGTTGAAAACTATGCTTTTGTTATCCGGCGAAAGCGAGGCGTAACGGTCACCGATCTCAGCCAGCAGGATGGGACGTTTACCGTCCAGGGGGAGTTTGTAGAAGGAATTTCCGAATTCCTGGCTGTAGCGGGTAACGAGAAGATTTTCCCCATCCGAGAACCAGTCGGAAACGGAATAGGATTCGGCTGTCACCAATCTGGCGGCTCCTCCCCCGGAGGGTATGACGTAGGGATACGTCCTGCCCTCGCGGTCGGAATTGAAAGCGATCCAATCTCCGTCCGGAGACCAGAAGGGAGCCCATTCAGAGGCCTCGGTGGCTGTGATCCTTTGGGCTTCACCGCCCGTAAAGGGCACCAGCCAAAGGTCCCCCTCATAGGCAAAACATACCTGCTCACCATCCGGCGAAATGGCCGGGTCTGTGGCAAAATCCGGTTGCAGGGCATAACCCGCTGCAGTAAGCAGCATTATGACAATAGTTACAACAATTGACCTGATCATATTTCCTCAATCCTTTTCAATCAGTTCCAGATGCACCTGGTGGTTCCTGATCCTGTATTCGTGTTTCAAGATACGTATCTGGACGGGAGGGAAAGCATCCTGTTGCACCAGCAGCCTGATCCTCTCTTCCGGCGGGCGGGCGAGGAAGCTGTTCAACTCACTGTCCATATTGTTTTCGCATTCCCTGATCCTGCTTTCCAAGGCGGCTATGGCCTCAGAATTTCCCTGGCTATCCTGCTTCAGTTTGATCACCTCTTTGGTAAGCTTCATCATTTGCGCCTTGTGATAAGGGCTGATGGTGATCTCGATCTCGGTTGGCGTGCCGTCGGAATCTCCAATCCTCCCCACACGGATGTCCCCGCAGCATTCAATATGGCCGCCGCTCAAAGCTCCTTCCCTGGAATTGATGCCGCCATCCGCGGCCACTTCGCAATTCAGCAAACTGCGCTCAAACTCGAGCTTCCCCCGGCAAAGCACTTTGCAACTGAGGATCGTCAGGCAGCTAATGTTGCCCAGAACTTCTATTCCAGGCTCGCGACAGGAGAGGATATCCCCGTCCACATTCAAATTGCCCGCGCAAAATACACTGCACTCACGCAGATTGCCATTTACGCTCACATCACCGGCGACGGATATGGCCGTGAAACCAACATTGCCATTGATCTCAAGATCCACCTGGGAGCGGATCCCCTCCTCCAGGTTGCTTATGTCGCCGTCCAGGACAAGCCTGCCGATCACCGAGATCCTTCCATCCGCGTTCACGGCAGGGTAACCGGCACAATTGGCAACATACTGCTGTCTCTGCTCATCAAAGGTGACTTTCTCGCCCCTGATCCCGCTTACCGCCTCGGGATCAAGGTCACCTTCCCGGATCATTTCCCCGTAAATGTCATAAATTGAGCCCTGCCGTTCGAAAATGTTTCCGCCATAGTCTGCCAGCACAGTTCCCGCCTCAACGCAGGTGAGCCCGTTCAATTCGTCCGCGCGGACCTTGCCGTCGAAATGCCTTGCCTGCTCGAGATCGAAGTAATAACTGAGCTTGGTCTCGCCTCGGACGGGATTGCACATCGCGACAGGGAACGGGGTGTTGTATTCCTTTTCCATGCCGTGCTTGCGCATGTATTTCAAAGCTTCTTCAAATCCGTTCTTGATCCCGGCTTCTTCGATCAGATCCAGGATGTCCTGCTCGTCCTTGAGTTTGTCTTTGTCCTGGATGGTCATCCAGGCCGAAAGCCGGTCGTCCCGCAATTCCAGCTTGATGTTGCCGGCCTTGTTGGTAAGTATCTTACTCATATTCAATCCCCGCAAGGTTGATCTGGCGGTTATGGGTGCCGTCTCTGCGGAAGGAAAAATGTTCCGCGGATTCCCAGGTGCAGATGAACCGCTGTTTGATGTTTTCGGCAGGGACCCCGGCAGCGGCAAGCTGCTGGAAGATCCCTCCGCGCAGGTCTATTTGCCTTTCATTAAAGAGGTCCGGTTCAAATCCGTTGCTTAGCATGCTGTGGATGTATTCTTCCCAAATGTCCCCGCCCACCTCGTAATGGCGCGCGCAGATTCCGGGACCGATCCAGGCAATGATATCCCGGGCTTCAACGCCGAACTCCTCCCCCAGCCTGCGCACCGCTTTCCCCGTTATGTTTTTGCGGGTGCCTTCCCTGCCGCTGTGAACGGCTCCGACGGCTCTGTTTCTGCGATCCAGAAGCAAAACAGGAAAGCAATCGGCCGTGCGGACCAATAGATACTGCCCGGGAATGTTACTGATGAGGGCGTCCGCTCCCGCGATCTGGGGATGGCTGCCAAAACCCGCGCCAGAGTCCGATTCCGCGCAGACGTGCACAATATCGGAATGCGTCTGCTCCGCGATAACCAGCCTGTCCGCCGGGATCTGCCTTTTACCGAGGGAAACACCCTTGTGTTCCTTCATAATCGTGCGGTAGTCGGGTTCCGCATTCCCCAAATGGTGGAAGACCTTCATCAGTTCAACTCCGCGTAATTGATATTTACCGGCACGGGTCTGTACAGGTCCGTGGATTTGTTCTTCACCAGCATGCGCAGGATGTTGTTCACCAAATTGGGGATCAGCCTCAAAGCGTTCAAAGACCAGAGCAGGCAAACCCCGGCGCAGAGGGCAAGCGCCAGGCGTGCGCCAAGCTGCTTGGCCAGAAATCCGATCAGCAGACTGCCGAAGGGGGTGAGGGAATGGAAACTCATCGTATAGACGCTCAGCACCCTGCCGCGCAGCTTCTCATCCACCACGGATTGGATCAGGATATTGGTGGAGGACATCTGGATGGTCAGGCCCAGCCCAATGATCAGCATCATGACCATGCTGAACACGACGCTGGTGCTGAAAGCGAAACCGATCAAAGCGAGGCTGGCCACGCAGGCCAGGGATACGGCCACCACGGGGAGGCCTTTGATGCTCTTGCGCCCGGCCATGTACAGGGAACTGATCAGAGCCCCCACCCCCGCCGAGGAAAGGAGCAGGCCCTGCGTGCCGGCCGTCCCTTCCAAAACATCGCGCGCGAAGATGGGGATCACCGCGGCGTAGGACATGGCAAAGAGCATGAAAATGCAGAGGTTGCCGATCAGGAAGCGGATGGGAAAGCTCTGCCAGGCATATTTCCAGCCCTCCAGGATCTTCTGCACCGTGCTTTGGCTGCTCTGCTGCCTGGCGGGATAGGTGATGCGTATCATCAGCATGGCAATGATCACAGCCAGGTATGAAGCGGCGTTTATCGCGAAGCAGATCCCCTCGCCCACGAGGATGATCAGGATGCCCCCGATGGATGGCCCGATCAGCCGGGCCGCGTTAAACACGGTGGAATTCGAGGCAATGGCGTTGGGCAGCAGGGATCTTTTGTTCACCAGGTCGAGCAGGAAATGCTGTCTGAAGGGGGAATCAAATGCCTGGATCACTCCCTGCATCAGGCTCAAAGCAAGCAGGGGCCACCACCTTTCGGCATTGATGAAGCCGCTCAGCACGCCCACGGCCAGAAAGGCCGCCTGCAGCATGAAGAAAGACTGCGTGGCGATCAGGGTGTGGTGGCGGTTCCATTTATCCGCCCAGGCGCCGGCAAAGGGACTGATGAACAGCGACGGGATCATGCTCAGGAAAACCACGACGCCCAGCAGCATGGGTGAACCCGTGAGCCTGTAAACCAGCCAGGACATGGTTGTGCGCTGCACCCAGGTGCCGATCAGGGAAACACTCTGCCCAAAGAAGAAAAGGCGGTAATTGCGCACCTTGAGCGAAACGAACAGGTCCCTGAATTTGAACATCAGCCCAAAACCTTTACGGAGTAGCCCTCCGGCCTGGCGATGCCGGCGTAACCATATCTCTTTTGCCCGCTCAGATTATCCCGCATCAACCTGTTTATCCCCCGGGGATCCGGTTTCAGGCCCGGCATCCTTCTTCTCACTGTGCTCAAACCGCAGTTCCCTGGCCTTCCGGTACTTATCATCCACCAGTGGTCTGGAGTCATCATCAACCCCGGCCAGGATGATCCCGAAGATCTCATCGGTTTCCAGGGTCTCTTTTTCATACAATTCCGCCGCCATTTTCTCCAGCAGGTCACGGTGCTCGCGCAAAATTTCGAGCGCTCTCTGATAGGCGCGGCTGATGAATCCGCGGATCTCGCTATCCACCATTTGGGCGGTCTCGTTGCTGTGGACGTCCCGGCCGATCAGTTCTTTGCCCAGATAGACCTCGCCCTGCTCCTTGCCGATGGTCATCGGACCCAGGGCGTCACTCATGCCCCAGGTGCAGACCATTTTCTTGGCGATCTCGGTAACGCGCTCCAGGTCGTTTCCCGCGCCGGTGGTCAATTCGTCAAAGACGATCTCCTCGGCCGCGCGCCCGCCCAGAAGCTGCACCAACATCTGTTCCAGATATCCCCGGGAATAATTGGATCTGTCCGTCAGCAAAAAATGCGTGGCGCCAGCCGTGAAGCCGCGCGGGATGATCGAAACCTTGTGCACCGGTTCGGTCTTATCCTGGAAGATGGAGGTCAGCACATGGCCGATCTCATGGTAGGAGGTCAGTTTTTTATCTTCCTCGGGGATCACCCTGCTTTTCTTTTCCTTGCCCAGGATGAGCTTGTCCTTGGCTTCCTCAAAATCGTTCATTTCTATGCTGCGCTTGTTGTAGCGCGCCGCGATCAGGGCCGCCTCATTGACCAGGTTGGCCAGGTCCGCGCCGCTGAATCCGGGTGTGCCGCGGGCGATTATCTCCAGATGCACGTCTTCGGCCAAAGGAACCTTTGCCGAGTGCACTTTCAGGATCTGGGTGCGTCCTTTGATATCCGGAAGATCCACCGTCACCTGGCGGTCGAACCTGCCGGGCCTCAAGAGGGCTGGATCCAGAATGTCCGGGCGGTTGGTGGCGGCGATGATGATCACCGAATCGTTGGGCTCAAAGCCGTCCATCTCCACCAGAAGCTGGTTCAGGGTCTGTTCGCGTTCGTCGTGCCCGCCGCCCAAACCTGTGCCGCGGTGCCTGCCGACGGCATCTATCTCGTCGATGAAAGTGATGCAGGGGGCGCTTTTCTTGGCCTGTTCAAAAAGGTCGCGCACCCTTGCCGCGCCGACGCCCACGAACATCTCCACGAAGTCCGAGCCGCTGATGCTGTAAAAGGGGACCCTGGCCTCGCCGGAAACCGCCTTGGCCAGAAGTGTCTTCCCCGTTCCCGGGCGGCCCACCAGCAAAACGCCGCGCGGGATCCGTCCGCCCAGGCTCTGGAATTTCTTGGGATCCTTGAGAAACTCCACTATCTCCTGCAGTTCCTCCTTGGCTTCATCGACCCCCGCAACGTCCTTGAAGGTTATCTTGCTTTTGGAGGCCTCATGCACGCGGGCCTTGCTCTTGCCGAAACTGAAGGCCTTGCTGTTCTGGTTGCTCATGCCGCGCATGATGAAAAACCAGAATCCGATCAAAAGCAGAAGCGGCAGCATGTAGATGAGGGCGCTGCCCCAGCTGGAGGGTTTTTTGGTGTTTATCTTGACATCCTTCTCCAGAAGCTTGCCCACCAATTCCGGATCGTCCATGGGCGGCAGCATGGTGTGGTACTTCGTCTCATCAGTTGCCGTGAAGAGGATGTCCCTCTCTGTGAATTGCACCTCGGCCACCTCGCCCTTATCCAGCATCGCCGCGAACTGCGTATAACTCGTTTCGGTGATCTGTTCCCGGCCGCTGTACCACATATAGACGAACAGGATCCCCAGCATCACCATCACTATGATAAAGGTATAGGATACGGGGGTTTTCTTCGGGCGCATCATCCCCGGGGGGATGTTCGGGGGAGGGTTTCCCCCGCCCCTGGTGTTGCGCGGGTTGGTGGGATTTGGCTTCTTGTCCCCGCCCGGTTTTGGATCCTTGCTTTTGCGTCTGATCAAATGCAGGCGTATCGCGCTGAATATCGTGATGATGACTAGGGCTATCATGAACCATTTCAGCATGTTGGAAAATTGGCCCAGCACCTCTGAAGCCGCGTCTGTCTCAGGCAGCTGGTCAGCCGGGATCTCCCCGGCAGACGCGGCGGCCGCTGTATCCGCATCCGCTGCCTGCGGGGTCTGGCCGGCAGGGGTTGCCGTGGTATCCGGCGCGGCGGTGGAGGTCGTATCCGCGGCAAAGCAGAAGGCAAAGCCCACAAGCAGCACCGCCAGTATGATATGTTTCATTTATATAGTTCTTCCTTAAGTATTCCGATGTAGGGCAGGTTGCGGTAGCGTTCATTAAAGTCCAGCCCGTAACCGACCACGAATTCGTTGCCGATCTCAAAGCCCACGTAGTCGAACGAAACCTCCAGTTTGTGCGCTTTTGGCTTGTCCAGCAGTACGCAGGTCCTCAGGCTCGCGGGACCGTGCTGGAGCAGGTATTCCTTGATGTATTGCAGGGAAAGCCCCGTATCCACGATGTCCTCCACGACGATCACGTCCCTGCCGCTGATGTCAATATCCAGATCTTTGTGTATCCGCACCACTCCGGAACTGGACGCTCCCGAACCGTAACTGGAGATGGCCAGGAAATCCAGCTCCACGGGGATGCTGATGCTGCGGAAAAGATCAGCCAGAAAAACGAATCCGCCTTTCAGGATCCCGATCAGCACCGGCACTTTGTCCTTATATTCACAGGTTATCTGGGATCCGATCTCCCGGACCCTGTCCTGGATGCGGTATTCGTCGAATAAAACCGCCGAGAGGTCACAGTTCATACGGTTCATTTTCTTCTCCTGATTTCTTGCTGCGGACGGCGGCCCGCATCGGTTTGGCGTGCAGGGGTTCCGCCGTGATATGTAAAAAACGCTGGGTGCCTTCGTCCATGGCCACCCGGGAATCCAGCCTGTGGCCGGCGATCCAGAAGATCTTTTCCCCGTCGTCGAAGATTGGAACGCGGTCGCGCTCGAATTTCGGCACCTTGGCGTCGATGAAAAAATCCTTCAGCTTCTTGAACTGCGTCATTCCCAAAGGCATGAAACGGTCTCCCGGCCGGCGGCCGCGTATCGTGAAGGGAAACTTCACCTTGTCCGCGTCCAGGTAGACCTTGAAATCGCTTTCCTCCCGGCGCGAGGGAAGCACCCTCAGGATCTTGAAGCTGAAGCGGTAGTCCCCGTATACGGCGCGGCTGCGCTCCTCGTCCACCACATAGGGTTCCGGGGGCGCTTCTTGGGGCTCTGTGGTGCTGATGATCAGCTCCCTGTACTCCTTGCGAACGTAAACCCCGTTGTGCAGCCTGACGTATTTGGAGCCGCTGGAGCCGCCCAAAGCCAGCACTTCATCAAAGTTGTGCTGGAAAAAATCCTTTTCGGTGCCGCTGACGGCGGCCACCACATCCTTCAGGACGTAATACTGCTCCAATCTGCCCAGGCGCATCAGACGCGGCAGGGACATTCGCGCCTGTCCGGGTCCCTGCTCCAGGACGCATTTTTTGCTCAGCGGCTGCACCCTTTGCCGCACTATGTTTTCCGCTTCCTCAAAGATCTGCGCCTGCTGGCCGATCTTCCAGCCCGCGGCCGGATTCAGTTCCTTTTCCAGCAGGGGGATCAAGGTATGCCGGATCCAGTTGCGCCTGAAGCCCTGGTCCTGGTTGCTCTTGTCCTCGCGCCAGGGGATGCCCTCGCTCTCCAGCACCTCCACCAGTTCGGCCTTGCCAAAGCAAAGCAGCGGATGCAGGATGTCCCCGCTGCGCGGTTTGATGCCGGCCAGCCCGCCCAGCCCGGCCCCGCGGACGAGGTTCATGAGCATCGTCTCCGTCTGGTCGTCATTGTGGTGGCCGGTGACGATAAAATCGAAGCGGTAGAGTTCCAGCAGTTCGTAAAAAATCCCCAGGCGTATGTTCCGCGCCCTGCTTTCCAGGCCGGAGCCCTTCCCCACCTCGATCCTGCGCACGATCACGGGGATGTTCAGCCTCTGGCAGAGCTCCTTGACCAGATCACTATCGGCATCGCTTTCAGCCCCGCGCAGCCGGTGGTCCACATGCACAGCCAAAAGCGTGATATGCATAAGCGAACGCAGGCGGGAAAAAAGGCTCAGCAGCGCCACGGAATCCGCCCCCCCGGAACAGCAAAGCAAGAGCTTCGCCCCCGCGGGGAACAGCTTCTTTTCCCGCACATATTTGTGCAGCCTGGATATGGCTTCGTCCAGCTTGGGCATATCCGCTCCTTTCAATAATTTTTCAGAAAGTAATGTTTTTCGACCTTGCAGGATTGTCAAGCTGCTTTTTGGCAGGAGTCAGGACGCGGTTTGGGCGCCCGCAAACAAACGCGGATGAACACAAAAATATTTTTTGTGAACCCAGAGGGTTTGGAATTCAAGCCGGCCCTGGGGTCTGCGTTGCGTCCGCGTGTTTTTCCGGCTTGGGCTTCATGGCTGCCTTGAAGTCCAAGGTGGCCGGTCTGTCATCCCAGTTGAACGGTGGCCCCGAAGGGGCGCATAGCGGGTCTTTGGGGTGGAAGATCCGGGATCTACAGGATAAGTAAGGGAAGACCTGTCATCCCGGGCTTGGTCCGGGATCCACAGGGTAGTAAGAGGAGACCTGTCATCCCGGGCTTGGTCCGGGATCCAGGTCTTTGATGAATAAGTGCCGCCCACAAGGGGCTCATATTATGCTTTGCCATTTAGCGAGGGGTTTACGCGCCCTCGCTATGAGTGTGGCGCCCCTTTGAGGCTCTCTGGATCGTTGCAAAACCTTGCCGCAGGTGGGGTTTGTCACCAGCCCAATGTAAGATAATACCTAAAACGGATCCTCTTAAGAAACTCTGATCCCAAAGGCAGAGCTTGTCCCCAGAACATGCCCCGGATCAAGCCCGGGGTGACGTCGAGAGGAAAGTCAAACGGCTGGAGAGGAACGTCAGACGTCCCCGTTTGACAAGCTCCGTGGGAGCTTACACAAAGCCCTGCGGGCTTTGGCAGGCGGGGACGCCTGCCATTCCTAAAAGGACGTCGACCTTCCGATCCTCACTTCGATCTGCCGTGTCTGCCGTGCCTATTCCTTTAATTCGCGGACAAAAAAAACGCCCCGGGGAATTCCCGGGGCGTCATATCGTTGGTGATATTGGTTATTTAACGATAACCATTTTCTTGGTCATGTTCACGGAAGGAGTGCTAAGTTTGTAGAAGTAGATGCCGCTTCCGCAGTCATTGCCTCTGCTGTCCTTACCATTCCAGGTGATGGTGTGGAGGCCTTCAGACACGCTGACGGTCTTCACTACCTGGCCAAGCACGTTGTAGATGGTGATGGATCCGGTATCGCCGGCCTTGAGTTGAACTTCGATGTTGGTGCTGGTTCCCAGCTTGAAGGGGTTGGGATAGGCACTGCGCATCGTGGTTGTCTCAGGAAGCACGGGCGGTACGTTGCCTTCCACGATCACACTGACGGGGCCGTGGAAAGAGCTGTTGCTATAGTCAACCGCTTCCAGCCAGTAGTAGTAGGTGTTGTTTGTCTCTACTTCGGAATCGGTGATGCTGTAGGTCTGGGTGGTGCTGGTGTTGGTGGCCGGGATCAGGTTGCTGATCAGCACGGAGTTGGATTGATCGCTGCTGGTGTTGCGATACACCAGGAAGCCGTTCATCTGATGTTCCGACTGGGTCACCCAGTTGATCTGCACGGTGTTCTGAACAGTGGCAGTGGCGGTGAAACTGCTCAGTTCAACAGGTGTTGGAGGTTCGCCACAGATGTATTCACCGAGGAAATCTACCTGGTAGTCGGTGTTGATGTCCACGAATTCAATGGATTCAGGAACCCAGTTGATGTAGCATTCGTCATGGGCCATGTAGATACCGGGCATCCAGGTGGTCATACCAGGATCATTGGCATAATACTCGAAGGTGTAGGGTGTGTAGATCGGCGGATCGTAGGGCATGCCGTTGAAGAGGATCTCGGCATTGATGTCCGGACCCGTGGGATCCG
>CAYRVG010000129.1:0-3927 GCA_964427765.1 uncultured Candidatus Cloacimonadota bacterium | reverse complement strand
TTGGTGGGGTCAAATTCTGGTTGGTCAAACATCGAGGATTGCTTCAGCCGCGGAAACGTGCAAGGATCAGAAAAGGTGGGCGGGTTGGTTGGGCGCAATCTCCTGAGCGCGCAGATCTCAAGTTCGTTCAGCACGGGAACAGTGGACGGAACCGGTTTGCTGGGTGGCCTGGTGGGCTCCAATGAAGGCGATGCCACGGTAACCGCAAGCTACTGGGATATCGATACTTCCGAAATGTCCATTAGTGCCGGCGGAAGCGGAAAAAACACTGCTTCGATGACCTGGCCCTACGCGGCGGACACCTTTGTGGGCTGGGATTTCATCGAAGTCTGGATCGAAGATACAAGCTACGCGCTCAATGACGGTTATCCATTTCTTTCCGGTTTTGGGGGTCCGCCCCTGCTCCCGCCGGTGATAGTGTCCATTACCATCACAGGTGGAATTGTGGAGATAATTTGGGAGGAAATTCCCGGAGCAACGGGCTATCGTATCGAAGGATCCGACGAACCTTATACAGGGTTCGTCCTTCTGGACACTGTGGGTGCAGTGACGGAGTGGACAAGCCTGGGACCCCTGCCAGAAAGTCAATTTTACCGTGTGATCGCATTCATGTGATATTCTTCTGCAAAGGAATTGGAGATTGTGCCAGGGACAATATGCGCAGCTCCGCTTTATGTCATCCCAGGCTTGCCCCGGGATCCAGTTCTTGTAAAAAATATTTCTCCATATCAGTCTGTTGACAAACCCCGCCGCAGGTGGGGTGAAGGAATATAGGGGGCGGGACGGCTTAGAAGCTCAAGGCCAGGGTCAGCATCAGCCCCCTGTTCTGGATATCCGGTTCCGCCTCACCTTCCCGGGGGGTATGGACATTAGCCAGGCCCGTGTTGTAGCGGGCGCCGATGAGCAGGTCGCCAAAAAGCTCAATGTCCAGCCCGGCGCAAAACCCGTAATCAAGATCCTTCATGTTGTCTATATCCTTGGTATCGGTGTCGCTTTCCGTGTTGTCACCAATTGTGGTCGTGGTCACGGTCTCACTTTCGGCGGAGATCAGGTAGCGCGCCTCCGGCCCCACGTAGGGCTGGAGCTGCGTGCCCCTGATATTTAGATTCAGCTTGAGCAGGAGGGGGAGTTCCACATAATCGAAAGCGTTGGTGTTTTCGATCGCGATTAAGTCGGATTCCAGGTATTCCCTGTAAGTGCCCCTCTGGCTGTAAAGAAGTTCCGGCTGGAGCAGGAAACTACGTCCGGTCCAGATCTGCAGCATCAATCCCGCATGTGAGCCGATCCTGGATTCGATCTCCTCGGGGGCGTCGTCACCGCCGAGGGTGGTGTTGTTCATTCCTCCCCTCAGTCCAAAGATAACCTTGGCATTGGCTGAGGTCGCGGCCAGGATCAGTATCACTGCCACGATCAGGAGTTTCTTCATATCAGTTCCTAAAATCATTATTTTGGTTTCACTATTTTCTGCTTGAAAAGCTTTTTTTATCTCTATATATGCCAGCAGGGCATATTGTCAACCGAAATATTTTCCGGCGGGGGATTTTATTGCTTCCGTGGCGGGGGATAAACTACACCACGATCCTGGGGATCTGGTGGGGCAGGCGCGAGAGCAGCTCGTAATTGACCATGTTCGTCAGCTCCGCGAAGGAGGCCACGGAGATGTTCAGATCCCCCTGTTTGCCGATCAGGACCACCTCGTCTCCTTCATTCACGGATGGGATGTGGGTGACGTTGACCATGAACATATTCATGTTGACGATGCCCACGACGTCCGCTTTCCTGCCGTGGATCAGGACGTGCCCGGCATTCCCCAGGCTGCGGGTGTAGCCATGATGATAGCCGATGGGCACGGTTGCCAGCTTCATGTTCTTGGTGCTGAGGAAGTGGTTGCCGTAGTTCACGAAATTGCCCTTGTTGACGGTTTTCACGCTCATGACGCGGCTTTTCCAGCTGAGGATGGCCTTCAGGGGATCGCGGGTAAATTTGGATTCGTTGGAGAGGAGGTTGTTCATCTTGGTCTCCATGCTGGGCCAGTAGCCATATTGGGCGATCCCGAAGCGCACCAGGTCCATGATCGTCTGCTTGTAGATCAGCGCGGAGGCGGAACAGGCGCTGTGGTAATAGCGGGGCTTGATCCCGCTGCGACGGAGGATCTTTTTGAGTTTTATGAACTGGTCGTATTGCTGGTGGATGCGGTGGTAATTGGCGATGCTCTCCGCTCCGGCGAAATGGGTGCAGACCCCTTCGATGCAGAGGTAGCGGCTGTTGCGCTTGATCATCTGGATCACCTGGGGCAGTTCCTCCTCCTCAAAACCGGTGCGGTTCATCCCGGTTTCCAGTTCCAGGTGGATGAGCGCTTTCTTCTTTTGTTTCCTCGCTTCGGCGATGGCGGCTGCCAGGCGTGCCTGGGTGAACACATAAAAGGCGATGTCCTGGGCGATGATCCATTCCATCTGGTCCGCATCCAGCATGCCCATGATGATCAGATGGGTATCGGGCGCTTTCACATCCCGCGCGCGCCAGGCCTCACAAGCGTCATAGACCGCAAAGTTTTTGACTCCCGAGGCCTCGGCCAGGGGTATGAATTCCTCGATCCCATGCCCGTAGGCGTTGCCCTTGATCACGGAAGCGAAGGCCACGTCCGGCCCGATCCTTTTGCAGAGGTAGCTGATGTTCTTTTTCAGCGCCTTGCGGTTCAGTTCAATCCAGCTTGTCTGCAGCATAATGCTCCCTCGCTTCGCCAAGAATGTTCGCGTATAGCCCGATCGCGGTGGGGATCAGCTCATCCGGGAAGTCGTAGTCCGGGTTGTGGAGGCGGGGATGCCCCTCCCCGGCGCCCAGGCCGAAGAAGGCGCAGCGATGGAGCTGCGTGTAAAAGGAAAAATCCTCGCTCCAGGGGAATGGCGTGGCGGGATTCATGATGGGCAGCCCCGCTTTCTTCGCCGCGCGCTCCACGATCTCCACGGCGTTCGGGTCATTCACCGTCGCGGCGAATTTCTCTACCCACTTCAGCTCGAGCTTGAGCTTTTCGGCTGCGGCGATCGCGGCGATCTTTTCCTCCGCGGCCCGCGTCATCTTTTGCAGGGTGGCGTCCTCCCAGGCGCGGAAGGTGGCCATCACCTCGGCCTCGCCCGGCGAGGTTCCGAACGCCTCCTCTCCCAGGCGGGCATGGATGATCGTCACCATTGCGTTCTCCGCCAGAGAGGCCTGGCTGTGGGTCAGGTCCTTTAGGGTGTCGATCACGCCCAGCATTGCCAGAAGCGGGCTTTTGCCGTCCTCGGGATGGCCCGCGTGGGAGGTCCTGCCCGTCAGCTTCAGCTTCAGCCCGCAGGAGGCGGAGGCGAAGGTGTTTTCCCGCAGGATCACGGAGTTCAGGGGAAATCCCGGCAGATTGTGCATGCCGAAAATGATGTCCGGCCTCAGCTCCGTGAATTTCTGGTCCGCCAAAACCGCGAGCGCGCCCTGGGCGGTCTCCTCGGCCGGTTGGAAAAGCAGGATCACGCTGCCGGACCATTTTTCCGGATGCGCGTTCAGCCACTCAGCAAAGCCGAGCAGGATGGCGCTGTGGCCGTCGTGCCCGCAGGCGTGGCTGCGCCCCGGGATCCTGCTGATGTGGTCCCCCTCCCCGGTTTCCGCGATCTGCAGCGCGTCGATATCCGCCCTGAAACATATCCTCGGTCCTTCCTCCTGCGAATGGAAGACCGCGATCACGCCGTTCCCGCCCACTCCCGTTATGATCCCCTGCGGATGGGATTTCTGCAGGGTCTGGGCGATGAGCTCCGCCGTGGCGGTTTCCTTTCCGGAAAGCTCTGGAGCCGTGTGCAGCAGGTGCCGCAGGCTGATAACGCTATTTATGTTAATATTCATAGCTTTTCCAAATACCTGCGTCCCCTCTGCTGTCAAGGAAAATCAGAATGGATCTGTCTG
>CAYRVG010000128.1:0-8283 GCA_964427765.1 uncultured Candidatus Cloacimonadota bacterium | reverse complement strand
GCGGCAAACCTGAACCTCATCGACGCCCTCAGGTATGAATGATTACGCGCCCTTAAGAATATAAATGCCTCATCCAGAACTGATATCAAGGTCAATATTCTGATCATCAGGATCAATACCCCTTTATCAATGGTCCACTTTCCAAACAAGTGGATAAACATTCCCAAATTCTCTTTTATCCCTGACTCCCTGGCCACAGCCTGTCCATACGCTCGCTGAGCGGTTGCTCAGGCAGTGGAGGGTTTGTGGCGGGTGTTTCAAATCCAAGCGAGAAATCGTTGGATTAATATCATAAGTATCCACTCAATTTGAAAGAGAGCCAAATAAAAGTGTATAAGTACATACTTTGAAATACGGATCAATTGAGAAACTTTAACAAATTTATGAGCAGCCAATATTATCTGAATGTGCCCTAAACGTTTACTTAGCCTTGATGAGTCAGCTGTTGAACGAAAAAATGAAAAATAGTACTTGACAAAAAAGTTAATGGCCTGTAATTGGGTAAGTTATGTAAATTACTTATAACTGGAGATGTATATGAGTAACCTTAAGTCATTGAGTTTGTGCATTTTAATAATATCCATATTTGCAGTTGCGAATGCTCAGACATCAGATTGGAGTTGGGCTGTCAAGGCTGGAGGACCAAATATTGATGCAGCAGCTGATATTGCCGTGGATAGTAACGGCAACAGCTACGTCACAGGTCAGTTTTCAGATTCAATAACAATCGGCTCTACAACACTCACAAGCACTGCAAACCAGGATGTGTATATTGCCAAGGCAAGCCCCAGCGGCAATTGGCTTTGGGCCAGGAAAGCAGGGGGGAACAATGCTGACGACGCAAATTCTGTGGCTGTTGATGCGGCTGGAAACGTTTATATAATTGGTAATTTCAATTCCTCCACCATCTATTTTGGCAACATTGCCGTGAATCGTTTCCCTAATAGCTCCAGCAACGACTTGTTCGTTGCCAAGCTTGACCCAAATGGAAATTGGCTCTGGGCAAGGGGACTGGGAGGAATAATGACCGATGTCGGCATGTGCATTGCAGTGGATGCAAATTCAGATATTTATATCACCGGCTCATTCCGAAGCTCTGTAACCGTTCCCACCTCTCCCTCAACAACCTTTACCAGCTTTGGATACACAGATGTAATTGTTGCCAAGCTGAACTCGAGCGGAACCTGGCTCTGGGCAAGACAAGCCGGAGGCAGCGAAACCGATTATGGAAACGGAATTTCCCTAGACAGCAATGGAAATGTCTATGTTGCTGGTAGTTTTATCTCAACCTCTTTTTCCTTGGGTAATATTGTCATAAATAATTCCGGCACACTGTATGATGCTTTTGTGGCCAAAATCGATCCCAATGGCAACTGGCTTTGGGCAAGAGCGGCCGGCGGAAGCTGTGCGGACATGGCTTACGCAGTTGCGGTTGATCCCCAAGACAATCCAGTAATTACCGGCAGTATTGGAGGACAGGCATTCTTTGGTCCGTTTACCCTTACTTTGACTGGTTTTTACGATATCTTTGTCGCCAAACTCGATCCCAGTGGCAACTGGCTATGGGCCAGCAAGGCTGGCGGCACGGATTGGGATGAAGGCCTCGCGGTCGACACGGATGTAAATTCCAATATTTACCTTACTGGGCGTTTCAGATCGACCTGCTATTTTGGCTCTTTAGCTGTTACAAGTTTCGACCCACTAGAAACCGACGGTTTTGTGGCAAAGATGAGCCCAAGCGGAATCTGGCTTGATGTCACGCAAACCGGTGGATTGGGAGCTGATTGCGGTAAGGGCATTGCGCTTGACAATGCGAGTAATATCCACACCTGTGGAGATTTTTGCGGCAGTGCTGAGTTTGGTCCTTACACACTTAACAGCAGCGGCTATTCCGATGTATACCTGGCTAAAATGAGCAATACCTCTGTGCAACTTGAACTGGTCTCGCCCAATGGCGGTGAAATTTGGTATAATAATTCAACCCACGCGATTACCTGGACTTCAAGCAACATAACGAACATACTTTTGGATTACAGCCTGAACAACGGTTCAAGCTGGAACCAGATAACAACATCCCCCATTGCTGCGAGTCCGGGGACATATAACTGGACGATCCCAAACCTTAACAGCACACAGGTTTTGGTTCGGGTAAAAGACTCTGACGACAACAATGTTTATGACGTTTCAGATGATGTTTTCACTGTAATGGACGAACCGAGTCCGCCAGTGGCTGATTTTTCCGCGGATGTAACAAGCGGTTATGAACCTCTTACGGTGCAATTTTCAGACGAATCTGTACCGGGCAGTGGAACAATTACGTCCTGGTCCTGGAATTTTGGCGATGGAGATACATCAGCCGAACAGAACCCTGAACATACATATCAAAACGATGGAGTTTACGATGTCAGCCTCATGGTAACAAACTCCAATTCTCTGACTGACGAACTTGTCCTTGACGAATATATAAATGTATTGGCCACAAATCCCGAGATAACCCTGCTAACCTCACAAAGCATTGAATTCGGCGAGGTCTATGTTGACTCAACATCAACTTACCAAGACGTACAATTGGAGAATACGGGTACAGCGGATCTGATAATAAATGACATTCATTTCACCGGGAATCCCCTGCATTTCGAATTTGTGATGCCCAACCGGAATATCATCCTCACGCCTGGAGAAATTGTTTCCATCCCCGTCTGTTTTACGCCACAGGCTGAAGGTGAACTCACTGATGTTCTTTACTTTGAAAACAACTCAACCAACAATCCTTCTCTGGAGATCTCACTGAGCGGTATCGGAATTGCCATACATTATCCGCCTGAAGCAGATTTTACCGCAGACGTAACCTCTGGACCAGCCCCGTTGGCAGTTCAATTTACGGATCTTTCGGAAGCTGTCAGTGGCATCATTACCAACTGGAACTGGAGTTTTGGCGATGGCGGAACCTCCACCTTGCAGAATCCGCAACACATCTATGAATTACCAGGTATCTACGATGTGTGCCTTACAGTCACAAACTCCTACGACCTGAGCTCCATTATCACGCTGGATGATTACATCACTGTCCAGCTTCCCACCGGTAATCTGAACCTGCTCAGTGGATCACAACTTGACTTTGGATCCTCATACATAAACATATCCACAGATTTCCAGCCGGTGATTCTGAGTAACTCGGGATCGGCTGCGGTGAACATATCGAACATCCATTTCATCGGCAATCCCCTGCATTTTGAATATCGAGTGGATGATAACGCCCTGCTGATTAATCCCGGTGAGACAGATTCCATATTTGTGCGTTTCATCCCTCTGGTTGAAGGTGCTTTGAACGATACCTTATACATAGTAAATGATTCGCCCAATGCGCCCTTGCTTTGGGTTTGCCTCTCTGGAAACGGGACTATTCCTCCTCCCACACCTCCGCAGAATGTTTTGTTGGATATTACCGACGAAGATGTCCAACTGGACTGGGAAGCAGTTTCAACAAACGTTTTGGGCGATCCGATAATGATAGATCATTACGCCATATTTACAAACGAATCAGCAGATCCCATTGGTGAATTCTCATACCATGATCGTACGTCTGAAACTAGTTATACACACAATTCAGCTCTGGCAATGTCAAATAAGATGTTGTACAAAATATACGCTGTTGAAATGTTCCCCGATACCAGGGATATTGACGAAGAAACGCGCCTTGAGGTTGACAGATTCCTCCGCGAAAACCTGGTGAGTGGGATGACTGAAGCTGAGTTCAACCAGGTGTTGCGTGAAGCAGAGAAATTGGTAGACTGATAATCCAGGCTGCGTTTCATCACAGGATGGAATGTCAGCCAAAAAATCAACGCCCGTTTTATCAACGGGCGTTTTTTCAATGTATTCTAATGTCGTGAACAGCCGGTATTTTTTTAATCCACTCCGATTATGGATCTTAATTGTTCTATCTTCCGCGAAGCGATTTCCCTGGCTTTGGCGGATCCCTCCTCCAGGGCCTCGATAATACGCTGGGGATGGGCGATAAGTTCCTCATATCGCTCCCGCAATGGTTTCAGATGGGAATTCATCACTTCGAATAATTCCTGCTTGGCATGGCCCCAGCCCATTCCACCAGCCAGATAACGTTCACGCAGGCGATCAATTTGCCCGGGGGTGGCAAAATTCTTATACAGCGCGAATATGGTGCAGGTTTTGGGATCTTTTGGCTCTTCAACGCTCTGCGAATTGGTCACGATCCTCATAACAAGCTTGCGCAGATCCTTTTCAGAAGAAAACATGGGGATCGTATTGCCATAACTTTTGGACATCTTGCGCCCGTCCAGTCCAACAAGAGTTTTGCTTTGCTCGGTGCTAATGGCTTGGGGGATCCGTAAATATTCCTGCCCATAGATGAAACTAAAGCTCTGGGCGATATCCACGGCCATCTCAACGTGCTGGAACTGATCGTTGCCCACGGGCACGTAGTCCGTGTCAAAAAGCAGGATATCCGCTGCCATCAGCACAGGATATGTATAAAGACCCATGTTCACGCCATCATCGGGATCCCTGCCGCTTTCCCTGTTTGCCTGCACGATCGCCTTGTAGGCGTGGGCCCTGTTCATCAGCCCTTTTGGAGTAAGGGCCAGAAGTATCGCAAGCAGTTCGAAGGTCTGTGGCACGAGGGATTGCTTGTAGAACAGCACCTTGTCTGGGTCCAAACCTGAAGCGAGCCAGGCAGCTGCGATCTCCAGGGTCATTCTTCTGATCTCATCGGGATCCTTGCAGGAATTGAGGGCATGGTAATCCGCTATAAAATATCGCGATTCGCAGGTCTTCGCGAGTTCCAGGGCCGGCTTGATCGCCCCCAGATAATTTCCTATGTGTGGTATTCCGGTGGGCTTGATTCCCGTTAATGCTACTTTCATTATCTTCCTTTATTCAGAAAAAACTTCGCCGAAAAGATCGGCATCGATCACATCCGTAATTTTGACTGGCCTGATCTCGCCAACGTGGATGCCATCCCCGCGGACAATTGTCACGCCATCGATTTCAGGAGCCTGAAACCATGCCCTTCCAATAAAAACATCATCCTCATCATCGGATCGTTCCTCGATTAAAACGTCAACGGTCCTGCCCACATAATCTTCAAGAAGCTGTCTCATACGTTCCTGCTGTCTTTCCAGGAGACGGTTCCTGCGCCGTTCGGCCGTGGCAGGCGCGACCTGTCTTGGCATTCTGGCGGCGGGAGTTCCTTCCTCAGGTGAATACAGGAACACGCCCAAATGAAGAAAGGGCACACGTTCAATGAATTCACGCAGGGCAACCGCGTCTGAACTCGTTTCGCTGGGGAAACCGCTGATCAGGGTTGTTCGCAAGACAGATCCGGGAATCTCCTCCAGGATCGTATCAAACATTTCAACGAGTTCATCCCCCTTCCTTTTCCTGTTCATTGACCTTAAGATATGTTCCACACTGTGCTGGACCGGAATTTCAAAATAGGGCAGCAGTTTCTTATGCTCTTTCCAAAGCTTCAGCCAGGATGGCTCAAAATGGTCTGGATGCATGTACATCACCCGGATCCAGCGGTACTGGGGAAGGGCTGACAAACGTTCCAGAAGCTCCGGGAGGGCTTTCCTGCCGTAGATATCCATTCCATAATTTGCCGTGTCCTGCGCGATCACGACCAGCTCCTGGAACTGCCAGCCATCGTCTGAGGCGATCAGTTCCGCTTCCTGAACGAGCTGTTCGATCGGCACGCAGCGCATCCTACCCCGGATCGAGGGTATAGCGCAATAGGAGCAATCGTTGTCGCAGCCGTCGCTGATACGCAAATACCTGTGGTATCCACTCTGGATGGGGATCCTGCCCGCTGGCACCGGAATCTCCAGCCCCAGCCATTTGCTGAAAGCTTCAAAATCCTTCAGGCCGATCCACTCGTCCACCTCGGGATAAAGCCGCCGGAACGTCTCCAGTCCGCGTTTCATCACGCATCCCGTGACCACAAGCTTTCCGGTCAAATGTTGCTGCTTGAGGTAGGCCAGGTCGCTCAGGACCATGTCCAGTTCCTGCAAAGCCTCTTCCAAAAAGGAGCATGTATTGACCAGCACCAGGTCCGCCTCTTCGGGGATCTCGGCCTCTTCCCAGCCCGCCTCGTCAAGGATGAAGGCGAAAACTTCGCTGTCTACCAGGTTCTTGGCGCAGCCGAGGCTTTCGATGTAATAGGTCTTCATGACAACGGGTGGATGAACAATCCTGAACGCAGTTTGGGCTCGAACCAGGTGGATTTGGGAGGCATGATCTCCCCCGCGTCGGCGATATTCATAAGTTCGCGAACCGAAGTTGGATACATGGCAAAGGCCACAACCTCGCGGCCGCTGTTAACGCGGCGCACGAGCTCATCCAGCCCGCGGATGCCGCCCACAAAATCAATGCGCTTGTCACGCCGCGGATCGCCAATGCCGAGGATCGGATGCAGCAGGTTGTTCTGCAGGATGGAAACATCCAGGGAGGCCACCACGTTCAAGGCGTCCCAGCTTCCGGGTTTCGGAACCAGCCTGTACCACGCGTGGGCTATATACATCCCTATCTCGTGGGGTTTCTGAGGCCGGTAAGGGCCGGGCTGCTGGATCTGCGTCACCTCGAATTTCTCCCCCACGCGATACATGAAGGTTTCCAAACTGTTACCGTTCAGATCCTTCACGACCCGGTTGTAGTCAAAGATCTTCAACTGGTTGTCTGGAAAGATCACGGCCATGAAGAAGTTGAATTCCTCATCACCGGTATATCCTGGATTCCTTTCGCGCCTCAGGAGCCCGACCTTGGCAGCCGAGGCGGTGCGGTGGTGCCCATCGGCCACATAGAGGTAATCCAGGCCGGCAAAAGCTTTCTGGATGGCGGATATGTCTGCCGGGTCATCCATCAGCCAGAGGGTGTGGCCAATACCGTCATCTGCCACGAAGTCATAAACTGGTGCTTTTCGCTGCATTACCCGGGAAACTATTTCATCCACTGTCTCCTGGTGCCTGTAAGTGAAGAAAACAGGGGAAGCGTGGGCGTCACAGGCATCCACGTGCTTGATGCGGTCAGCTTCCTTGTCCGCCCGAGTGAATTCATGCTTCCGGATCACGCCGGACATATATTCGTCAACAGATGTAAGGCCCACAAGGCCGGTTTGTTCACGGCCGTCCATCGTCTGGCGGTAAATGTAGAACATCGGCTCGGCGTCCTGCTTCATATAGCCCTGCTGGACATAGTTGTCCAGATTCTCACGGGCCTTGGCATACACTGCCGGATCATAAAGGTCCGTACCCGGGGGAAGGTCCACTTCTGGTTTTTCCACGTGCAAATAACTTAGTGGGTTTTTTTGCACCTCGATCCTGGCCTCATCGGAATCCATGACGTCATAGGGTGGCGAAGCGATCTCGGCCGCCTTGTCCGGGACCGGGCGCAACGCTTTGAAGGGCTTGAATACTGCCATTGATCTATCTCCTGGTTATTTGATCAGATATAGTATTTTTTGAGGACCTTTATCATGGCCATGTGGTCCTCCACCCCGGCCGTCTCACGCACTGAATGCATTGCCCAGAGGGGGTTCCCCACATCAACCACGGGTATCCCCAGCTGGGTGGAGACGATCGGCCCCACGGTGCTGCCGCAGAGAAGGTTGCTGTGCATCATGAATTTCTGAGGCTTGACACCAGCTTCCTCGCAGAGGGAGGAAAAACGCCGGCTGCTTTCGGCGGTGGAGGCGTATTTATATGCCGCCTGCCACTTGATCACAGGCCCACTGTTGACAGCTGGGGCATAACTGGGATCGTATTTCTCCGGATAGGAAGGATGAAAGGCGTGAGCCATATCGGCCGAGATCAGGAAAGAATTCCGCAGGGCTCGAATATGCTCTTCCCGGCTTAGTTTTAGAGAAAGAGAGATGCGTTCCAGCGTTTCCTGCAAAAGAGAGGACGCTGCCCCCTGCCTGGTGTGGGAGCCGATCTCCTCATGGTCGTATAGCACGGCCAGGCAAGTCGCCCTGGGGTTACCGGCCTCCAACATGGCGCTTAGTAACGCGTGGCTCATGGCCAGGTTATCCAACCGGCCGGAGATGACCAGACTGTCATCCAGGCCTGCCAAAGTTGCCCGGGCAAAGTCATAAAGGAAAAGCTCCGCCTCTGCGATCTGTTTTTGAGGTACGCCGAGTTCTTTTGCCAATGCTGAAAGCAGGGGATTTACGGAACCTTCCCTGGTGTTCACCATCGCCTGAAGATGCTTCTGCTTGTCATATTCAAAGCCCTTGTTCGCCTCGCGGTTGAG
>CAYRVG010000127.1:0-7126 GCA_964427765.1 uncultured Candidatus Cloacimonadota bacterium | reverse complement strand
CCGAGGGCGAGGAACAGCCTGTCGTCCTTGATCTCCATATCCTGGATGTCGTTGGAAAGGCGGAACTGGTTGACCAGGCGGGGATGGTCCAGATCCGCTACGTTTAGCGCCAGCAGTTGTTTTTCCGCGCCGATCCAGATTATATCGCCGTTCTTGGCCATAACCGTGGCATTTGCTATCTCGTAGTTTATGCCCATGCTGATGGGAAACTGGAGATTGCTGATGTTAACGGTTACAAGCCCAAAATCGTTGAGGGCATAAAGATAGGGATATTCTGCATAAAAATCGCGTATTCCCCATTTCTCGGAAAAAGTGGACTTGATCTCGCGCATCCCCCCTTTTCCGATATCTATGATGTCAATCCCCCTGAAACGATCCGCCACATATAGAATTGAGCCTTCCCGGGTGATCTTGTCGCCGATTATATTGTTGGTGAAATATATCCTGCCTGGGTAGGCCAGGGTATCCACGGAACTGATGGTGTTGGAGGCTTCGTGGCTGCAAACGTAAAGCTGGTTGTCCCCCAGGATATTCACGTCCTCAATTCTGTTTGAGGAAAGAAACACCGCTTCCGGGCGGGGTTGCCAGGGATTGAAGATGGAATAGATGAAGATGTAATTCTTGTTGTGCAGGATCACCTGGTCTTCAAAGCAATCAACGTCATAGGTTTCTATGTTGTCCAAATGCACGAGCAGGTAGGGTATCATGTCATCGATCGCTCCCAGTGACCCTGCTATCAAGAGCACAATAACCAGAAGAAAATTTTTCACGGCATACTCCTTATTGAAACTTAGCACACACAAGCAGCTATAATATATACACTAAAGAAAAGGTTTTACTGCTTATTCCAATATCCGGGCTATAATATCCTCTGGCCTGACACCCTCAGCTTCAGCCGCGAATGACACCAAAACGCGATGGGTCAGCACGGGCAGGGCGACTGCGCGCACATCCTCCTCGGCAGGCGTCACACGCCCGTCCAAAGCAGCTCTGGCCTTTGCTGCCAAGACAAGATACTGGCTGGCGCGGGGTCCGGCCCCCCAGTTAATCCATTTTTTTATCTGGGGTTTGATGCTGGGGTCACTGGGTCTTGTGCTGCGGGCAAGCTTGACCGCATATTCGAGCACGTGGTCGCTGAGGGGCATGCTGCGTATCGCTGTCTGGTATGCGATGATCTCGGTGGCGGAAAGAAGCGCCCGGGGTACTCCAGACAGCGCGCCGGTGGTCGTCTGCACAATTTTCAGTTCCTCGGCATAGGAGGGATAATCGATGGCAATGTAGATCATGAACCTATCCAGCTGCGCTTCCGGCAGAGGGTATGTCCCTTCCTGTTCGATGGGATTCTGGGTTGCCATCACGATGAACGGCAGATCCAGGGGACGGGTCTTGTTCCCGCTGCTCACGTGGTATTCCTGCATGGCCTGGAGCAGGGCGGCCTGGGTCTTTGGAGGAGTGCGGTTTATCTCGTCCGCAAGTATGATATTGGCAAAGATGGGTCCCTTGATGTATTGGAATTCCCGACCCTCCCCGCCACTTTGGGAAACGAGGATGTCACTCCCTGTGATATCCGAAGGCATCAGATCCGGGGTGAACTGGATCCTTCCGAAACTCAGGTTCAGGGCTTTGGCAATGGTGGAGATCAGGAGTGTCTTGGCAAGCCCGGGAACACCTTCGACAAGCATGTGACCATTGGCAAATAATCCGATCAATACCTTTTCCACAACCTGATCCTGTCCCACTATGCTTTTCCTGATCTGTTCAAGCAATTCCTGTTTCACGCTTTTTAATTCTTCAATTCGCTGGATCATTTCTTCACTGTTCATATATCTTATCTCCGCGGAATATTGATTTTAGCACTGTCCTGCCGCTGACCCCAATGGCAGCGAGGCCGGTGATCCCGATCAGAACAGCCGTGAGCATATGTGCAAAAGCCATAATTGCTGAAGCATCCTGTCTTGTCAATGTAAATCCTATCGAGAAAATAATTATCATCATCCATTCATTGCTTCCAAGCTGGGCAGGTGGCTGGGGCAGCGCGTAGGAAAGGTTGATCAAGGTATAGCCAAAAAGAACCTTGGCAAAGGGATAATCCACCCTGAAAGCCCTGAACAGGAGCCAGAAGTAAAGCCCGTCAAGCCCGATCCCCAGCGCGGTGAGCAGAAACGCTGATAACAGTCGTGACCAATGATGTTCAAAAACGTTTAGCCCCTGGATGAACATCTCGATGTAGCCGTGTATCTTTCTTTTTGCCTTGTCCGGCAGCCAGCCAAAGAGACCCTGTAAAACCCTTACCACCGTTTCCTGGCGCCAGACCGCGAGCAACAGCACGGCCAGGGATATCAAAAACACCAGGCCCAGCAGAAAGAGGAGCACATTCATACCGGCAGACATCTGAACGCCCAGCAGGGGGATCATCACCAGAACGAAGAAGATGCCCAGGGTATCAAACGTCTTATCGATGAATATGGAGGGAAAAACGGACATCATCGGAGTTCCGTGATTGTGCTTGACAAACCAGGCTTTGACAACTTCTCCGAGGCGGATGGGTATCATGTAATTGACCCAGTTTCCACCCATGCTGTAAAGCCATGTCCTGAATACCGATACTTCCGTTTGTTTGTTCAAAAGCAGATTCCAGCGGACGCTGCGGATAAAATATGCCGCCAGATAGGAAAGGGACGCCCACAACACCAGTTTTGTATCAATGTTTGCTATCCTTTCCATAAGTTCGTTGATATCTATATAGTTCAACCATAGCAGGATGAGGACAATTCCCAATGCCAATCCGATGACGAGGATTATTATACGTTTGCGGGACATAATATCAGGATTAATGGCTGCAAAAAGACATGCGGATCACTCCCGGTCCTGGTGAAAGACCATATGGAAGTGATGCGCCCAGATCCTCTTGATCGCTACCGGGGCTATCTTCTCAAACCATTGATAGCGGATCATTTTACTATTGAATTCCGGATCTTTTCCGTTGTAATAATCAACGATGCTGAGGTTTGATCCATCCTTTGCGCTCGCGCCTGGGCTCTTGGGGAAAAAACGGGGGAACCACTTGCCGAGCAGTTCTTCTTTAGTCATGCCGATGTCTGGCCAGGGGGGGCAGTCAAAATAACCTGAATTCTCCAGCTCCCATCCCTCGTTATTCAATATGCTGATGATCGACGGCGGATCGATGTTGCTGATCTTCAGGTCCGGATATTTTTGTGGGGAATAGTCCTTCAGTTGCAGCTTATAGCCGATTCCCGTACGGTTGGGAACACTCATGAAAATGACCTTCCTGGTAACCCGGGCAAGCTCAGCCAGAAATGATCTCAGATCAGGCACAAACCACAAAGCAGAAAATGAGAAACTCATGTCAAAGCTGTCATCATTATATTCAAGCCTTTGGAAATCAGGATTATGAACTGTTGTAAGAGAGCGATCCAGCTTTTCCCAGAGTGCGGCAATGAGTTGCAATCTACGGGGGTCGTTGTCTTCAAGGGTGATTTCCGCCCCCGAATCCGCCAGGGCCATCAAATTTATCCCGCTTAGACCGGTGAATCCGAAGGATGGGGTTTCCAGGACGTTATGCACCTGATGCTCATCCACTGTTCTTTTCAGCATGGAATTCAGTATCACACGCTCATAGGATGAGCCCAAACCCTCATGAGGACACTGGAAAAACTTCTCCCAATCATTTATGATGGGAATTGCCATCATTGCTCCAGAAGATCGGAAATTACAATCTTGATCCCGGGTATGGTGAATGTTGCGGGGAGATCCATCAATTCATAGGTGTTTGTTACGTGGTAGAACCAGGACCGGGAGATCAGTTGAAAGCGGCTGATCCAGAGTTCATTCCTGACAAGCTTGGCCAGCCATTCGCCCCAACGAAAGAACACCAGGTCCAAATGCAAACCTTTATGATAGGAGTCAGCATGGACCTCCCGGGATATGAAATTCACCAGATCAGCCAGTTCAACAGGTTCCCGGTCTGCTACGTTGAGGGATAATCCTGGTTGGAATTCATTTTTCAGCAACCAGATAAATGCGTGGGTGATGGTGTCTATATGGCAAAGGTGGATCCAGATGCGTTTATTGATGAGAGGAAAACGTTTTTGTGCAACGAGCTTGACCAGTTGGAAGGGAAATCCCCGGTCTCTGCTGCCGTAGGTGATCGAAGGTCGGAGAATCGCCGCTTTGAGCCCTTTGAGGACCGCCTGATTGATCACCTTTTCACATTCTATCTTTGTATAATGGTAAAAATTATCCGGGTTCCGCTCTGTGGCGTTATTTGCCGGCAGCTCTTCCGGGATCGCGCCAAAGACTCCGACAGACGAGCAAAAAAGCAGTTTTGCGTCGTGTTTCAGGCAATGTTCCACAAACTGCTGGGTACTAAGGAAGTTGGCGCTCAGATATTCTGTCCGGGAAAATTTGCGCCCACCACGCAGAGCACCTATATGCATGATGACATCAAAAATGTTTTCATCCAGAAAAGCCTTGAGGCGTTCAGTATCCGCCAGGTCCATTTTGACCACCTCAAGCTGGGTCCTGAACGCTGAATACCTCTCCTGCACGGTTCCCGGCCTGATCAAGGCTGTGATCTTGTAATCCAGCTTCCCGGCCAGGATCGCCTTCAATACCGAACTGCCGATCAAACCTGTGACACCTGTGATCAGAAGCCGTGGCATCTATCCAAAGATCCTCTGTAAAAAGCTCTTGGAAGTTCTATGTTTGCGGACAGGTTTGAGATATACATATTTATAAGGTATGATCCCGTCATCCAGAACGGTATGAGGAAATTCCTCCGTTAGTAAGGTGGAGATCTGTCCGTCAATTTCCCGTTCCAGCTTCTCCCGGGCCTGGAAAAAACCGCCATAAGGTGACCGCGCGTGATCATCCGAACCCAAAAGATGGGCCCATCCATTTCGGACAAGCAACCAGGCAGTTTCCTGAACTTTTTTTCCATAAGCCCCGAGCAGGCTGCCGGAATTTACCTGAATATATATATTTCGTTGGATCAGTTTTTTTGCTTCTCTGGGATCTTTCATGATACTAACGTATCTTTCAGCATGAGCGAGTATGGGCTTGTATCCCTGACGCAAAATAGGAAACAAGGTAAGGTAGAAATCCACCGGCAATCCGTTCAGATCTGTTTCCAACAAAACATAGCGTGAATTGCCCAGGCTAAGGTCATGTTTGGCAATATCCCCGGAGGTCTGGGGAGTTACATAAACTTCAAAACCTTTGTTCAGCCCAATATCGATACCGTTCTCTCTGACCAGTGAACGCATTGATTCAAGTTTCGAATGATATTTTGCTACATAGTCCTCATCCCGGCCATGTTGTTCATACCCATGCGTAAAATGTGCTGTTAGAAAGACCTGCCTGATCCCTCCATCGTACATGAGTCGTAATTGTTGAAGCGATTTTTCCTCTGAGTCTGAGCCATCATCGATCTGGGGCAGCAAATGACAATGTATGTCGATCATCGATCAGGGCAATCGCTCCTGGATCATCTGCACAAATTCCCCAAGCACGTCGTTATGCTCAAAAGGTTGGATCATGCGATTCGTTTCATCCAGCAGTTTTTCAACAGCGTTGCGAGTTTTGTCAAAGCCAAGAAGGCCGGTATAGGTCCGTCTGGAAGTGGGGACGAATTCCTCATCAAAATCCAAACCTTCGCTTCCGCGGTTGTAATCAGCGCTGATATCATCGATCATCTGGTACGCCATGGTCAGGTTCATGGCATACGAATTCATGGTCTGGCGAGTATTCTCATCAGTTCCTGCCAAATTGCAGGCCATCTCAGCAGTAGCCTGCATCAAAGACCCCTCTTTTTTCATGTCGATAAATCTCAAAGTGTTTATTTTCATAACCTTGCGTTTGCTTTCCAGTGCTACGGCCTGGCCTCCGATCATGCCGTAGGTTTTCGTATAACTTGCCAGGATCCGTGTGCATGCAAGCGCATTGGAGGGTTTGCTGATTTGCCCCAGTACTTCGAAAGCAAGAGTGTAAAGGGCATCGCCAGCCAGGATCCCGATCGTATTGTCAAATTTGAGATGTACTGCCGGCCCGGAACGGCGCTCTGAACGATTCATCACCATGGGCATGTCGTCATGTACAAGCGCCGCGTTATGAACAAGTTCAACAGCGGTCGCCGCTTTGATCGCCTCTTGCAATCCCCTGCTTATTTTCATTCCCGAAAGCATCTCGTAGATGGCGATCAAGAGCATTGGGCGCCACCGTTTGCCTCCGGAAAAGACCGCATGGTGCATGGCTTGTTTCAATTCCTTGGCTGGTTTGGCCTGCCTGCCCAGATAATTTTTCAAGCTTGCTTCGATCATCTCCTGTCGGGTCTCAAAATACTTCTGTAACAGCAAATTAAACTCCTGAAAGCAAATTGTCCAGTTTTAATACCAGTATATTACTCTCTACAATACAAAGGCCAATGTTGTCAAGTAATTTGTTGCTGGATGAGGGTCTGTCCTCTGTTCCTACTCTGAAATGAGCTTGAGTGGCAGAAATTATATAATACATATTTGAAAGTATGCAATAAAAGAAGCCTAGTCTAAACTCTATATTGAATTCGTTCATTCCCGGCTGAATGACACTTTTGTCCCCAGGACATCCAGATCAAAACTACTTAAGCGTCCCACCCTCTCATCATAAAAGAGGTAGCCCTGTTTTTCCCCTCTTGGCAGGATCGTGCCGAAACTGAAATAATTGTTTACCAGATCAAGGTATTGTTCCCGGGCCTCTGCCAAGTATCTATCCTGCTCAGGGGGAAATGCCTGTTCAAAAACATCCTCGAACTGGAATTGAGATTCAAGGTTGATATGGCGTATGCTGCCCAAGACAAACTGAAGCGGAATATAATCATACTGCTGATCGCCGGCGATCAAACTGAAACTATCCCTGCTGAGCACTGCCGTTTTATTGGATTTGTTTTTCACGTTGATAAAGACAGGAAAAAAACTGGAGCTTATCGAACTGCTCCGTCCGTAATATGCTTGGGGCCGTACAATGATCATAAGGCTGTCATTCTGGACTATAGCATAGCGATCTTCCACGTTATAAGAGGAACCTGGCAGCGGAACAAAGGGCTTCAATGCACAACCAGCCAAGATTAATA
>CAYRVG010000126.1:0-4830 GCA_964427765.1 uncultured Candidatus Cloacimonadota bacterium | reverse complement strand
ATCACCAACGCTTTGGCCGGGGATTACGATGTGACAGGCATCGATCCCTCACCCGCAGCTTTGGAGCATGTGCTGGGAAAAAAAGCCCTGGCCCCGGTCGAAGCGATCCCCTTCCCCGATTCCTCTTTTGATCTGGTGAGTTGCAATCAGGTTTTGGAACATCTCGACGACAAAGCTTTGGGAGCGGGCATCAGCGAATTAAAAAGAGTGGCAAAAACATATCTTCTGATCGGCGTGCCCCATCGCGAGCAACTCATGAGGAAACTCAGCCGCTGCGCTTCCTGCGGCCATACGTCCCATGTTGACGGGCATTTGCAATCTCTTGATCTGAATGATCTAGATTCATTTTTCCTGCCCGGCTTTGAAAGATTGCAACACAGTATCTTTGGTATCCAAGAACGTGATTTCCCACCTCTTTTTCTTGCCTGGAAACAAAGGTTGGGTCAGTGGTTTGAAGCATACCCCGATTCAGTCTGTCCAGTTTGCGGCGGAACAAGTTTTCTTCACAAAAGCAATCCATTCACCAAGCTGGTCAACGCCGTCAACGTCATCATCACAAAACCCCGGCCTTACTGGCTTTTGGCCTTGTATAAGAAAAAGTGAAGCATGCGTAAAGTACTGTACATCGTCTATTACTATCCTCCGGTCGGCGGCTCCGGCGTCCAGAGGGGCGTGAAATTCTCCCGTTACCTGCCTGAACATGGCTGGGAAAGCTTGATCCTCACGCCGCATCCGGCTTTGCTCAAACACCCCAAGGATGCCAGTCTGCTTGATGACGTGCCAAAATCCCAAAAGATCTACAGAAGCTTTGTCCTGGACGCCCGCTGGCTATTCAAGCTCCTCTGGGGCCTGCGCCTCCCGGGGATTGTGAACTGGCTGCGCTATCATGTTTTCATCCCGGACGCGGAGATCCTCTGGCTGCCCTTTGCCAAATACAAATTGCGCAGGATAATGCGGGAAAACAAGATCGACATCGTCTTCATCTCCGGCCCTCCCTTCTCCCCCATGCTGCTGGGAAAATGGATCAAAAAGAAATACAGCCTACCCCATGTGATTGACTTCCGTGATGACTGGACCCAGGGACAAAGCCGCCAGGATATCCCACCGCCAGAATTTTTCCGGCGCAGGGAAACCCGGCTTGAGCGTGAGACGCTGATCAACGCAGATCACTTAGTGGTGGTCAACAAAGCCTATAAAAAGGATTTCCTTAAGCTTTATCCTGATATCGAATCCAATCACATTAGCGTTATCGCCAACGGTTATGATGAGAGTGATTTCGCGATATCTTTGCCGCCTCGCAAAACAGATCCGGGAAAACTCCGGATCGTCCATGCCGGAGTGCTTTTCGGGCGCCGCCATCCTGCCAAAATCTGGGAGGCGCTGATCTCACTTTCGCGCTCTGGCAAGATAGATCCAAAAAAGATCAGCATCCATGTATACGGCCACAATTTTTCCTCCTTTGTCTTCAAAGGTTTTGAGAATGATCCCGTGATCCGTAATATCGTTCATCTGCATCCCTACCTCCCACATAACAAGATGATCCCCGTCATGCTTCAGGCCGATGCACTCTGGCTGTTTTCAGGTCCCGGCGCAAAAAGTGGCGCGGAACTTCCCGGAAAGGTGTTTGAGTACATGCGCTGCGCCAAGCCCATCCTGGCCGTGATCAATCCCCGGGGTGTATGCGCCGAGGTCCTGAATGCCAGCGGATTGGGATTCATCGCCGATACTGAAGATGTTGGCTCCATAGCAAACCGCCTGTTGGAAATTTACCGTGGCTGGGAAGCCGGAAATTACAATTTGAAAGCAGATTGGGACCACATCCGCAGTTTTGAGCGGAAATCCCTGACAGCTGAGCTGGCCCAAGTACTAATCGCGCACAGCAGTGCGAAATGAACGCATGATGGGAACTAAACAGAAATTGATCCTTATCCTGCCGACCCGCTCCACCTTCATGAAGGTTGATGAGGAGATACTCAGATCAGCTTACAGGGTTCAAACAGTGTGTTTAAACCAGGATATATCGAGGTCAAGTTACCTGAAGGGCATCCTTCGGGCTGTAAAGATCCTCATCCTGGCAAAATACGAAAAGGTCCTGGTTTGGTTTGCCGATTACCATGCCGCACCTGCCGCCGTGATCTCAAGAATGAGGCGCAAGAATTGCCAGATTTTCATCGGCGGTTATGACGCAGTCTGTTATCCGGAACTTGGCTATGGGGTTTATTGCCCAGCCTTCCGGGCCTGGTGCGCCCGTTTGGCACTGAAAAATTGCTCCCACATCATTGCCAACCACAGGGCTTTGCTTTCCTCGGAAAATGCTTATTACGACCCTTGCGGGCATCCGGAAGGAGTATATAAACTAAATCCCGGGCTCGCAACTCCCGCGAGTGTCATTTTCAACGCCGTGACAACTCATCCTCCAACTGATCTTGATCAACCTAGGAAAAAGCGAATGGTCACGGTCGGAAACACACCGCGCCTGCAAGATTTTTACAATAAAGGATTTGATCTTTTGACATCAATTGCCAAACGCAGACCCGATCTCGAGTTCGTCTTCATTGGCATCCGTGAGCAGTGGATGCCGGAGTTAAACCGCCTGTTCAAACTACAGGAACTGCCCAATGTGCGCGTAGTGAATTATCTTAACCATACGGAATTGCTTGCTCTGATGCGGGAAAGCGCCGTATATGCCCAGCCATCCATTTCCGAGGGGATGCCGAACGCCCTCATGGAAGCCATGCTCATGGGTTGCGTGCCAGTGGGCTCCAATGTGGCGGGAATACCAACAATCATTGGCGAATTTGGCTATATCGTCCAGCGGCGTGACCCCGATATTCTGGAGAAAGCATTGGATAAGGCGCTGAAAAGTGATCTTGATCCAAAGGAAATTTCAAACAGTGTTTATCAAAGATTCAATTTTGACCTGAGGAAGAAGAAATTGCTGTCGCATCTGAACAGTTGAACCTTCAAAGGAAATTGACTTGCTGAATATCAATATTTTTATTGGATTGATAATGTTCTGGGAACCAAAGTTGATCGCTGACAAACACATATAATGATCAGATATGAGGAATATCATGTTTCAGAATATCAGACTTTCCGTTAAGAACCCGGATTTAAGTTTTCGAAAAAAAGTTATCCCGGTTTTTCTTATCTTCCTGGGGGCAATCTTCTCCCTGGGTGCGAAAAATCTAACCTACCTCACCGAGGGAGATTTTGAGATCCAGTATCCTGAAAAATGGACAATTACCGACGTTACAACCGCACCCGGCGGCAAGGCCCAGGATTATGCCCTGATCGGAACACGGGATACCGGATCAGGCTTTGAGAACCGTTTTGATCTGTTCATTGAGCCCAGCGAGATCCCCCTCACAGATGAAACTGTCAGCAATATGAAACTCTATTACCTGGAGGAATTACCCAGATCATCCGGCATTGAGGTTGACAACATCCAGGTTTCCCTTGATGATATCGGACCGCACCGGCTTATCCGGAGCAGATATGAATCCAGTCTGTCCGGATTGGAGGATAAGATCATCACTGAGCAGTTTTATGTTCCCGGGGAGGGTCGTACATTCATTCTGACGTTCGTGGCCCTGGAAAGCGATCATGATGCTTTGTCCGGTGAGTTTCTACAAATGACATCATCCCTGCAGGACCTTAGTGCCAAAGGTTCAGGCTGGGCATCCCTGCCAGACTGGCTTCAGCTCGCCTTGCTGATGTTCGGGATCCTGATCATCTTCCTGATCGCAAGAAGCATCTATGCGAGTTGGAAAAAATCCCGGGAAGAAACGATAATCTATCGCCATGATCCCTATGACCGGCCCACGCATGGAACCGCCCAAACCAGATACCCGAATTCAGATCGGGGCACAGGTTATACAAGGGATAAGGGCAATGTGCCGGAGCCACGACCCAGCCCTCAGCCCACTTCTCAACCCAGACCGGAAAGCAGGCCTGAGCCCGAGCTGAGAAAGCCCACCCGAGCCAGCAGCAAGAGCATCTGGCCACTGATCATCTTCCTGATCATCATCTTCAACGTCATCAGGCAATGCATACAGAGCAACTAAACTCCAGCTTTCCTATCTGAATGGCACTATCCCTCTGCAAGTTACAGAATTCCCATTGCTCCCCGGGGCACCCTGATGTCTGATTCGCCCACAACGCTCAAACTTCGCGCTGACTACCCTCTCATTCAAAGGGTAGTCAGCGCGTTGTGACTGAGTTGTGGGCGGGTCAAACTTGAGGGCCGAAAGATGCAGTTACGATATATCCAGGTTCAAGTATCCCTTATTTGATCGTCCTCTCCAGTATCCAGTTCGTCATGTCGTCCAAAACTTCCGGGGAAAAGGTCTGTTCGATCTTGATATACTCATCCGGCATGCCCGTTTCGCTTTCCTGGAAAAGATGGTTAAGCCCGGGGTATTCAATGATCGTAAAATCCTTGTTCCCTGCCTTTTCAAGGGCTTTGGCGATGGCTTCCAGATTCTCCTTTGAGGGCACCTGAAGATCGTTTGAACCGTTCAGCGCGAGAACCGGTATCCTGATCTCTTCCAGTACCGGAACGGGGTCATGCTTGATGAAAAAGACCATCCAATCATTGGTGAGGGTATCAAGGGTCAGAGTCAGTAATTTTTCCTTGTCCGTTCCTTCCGGGATCTGCGTTGCGCCGCTATCGAGACTTTCTTTCAAAAGGCTGGTCAATTCCGGCTTGATACTCTCGATATCCTCGGATTCAAGGATCAGGTCATAGATCCTGCGATTCAGATCCCTGGATAATTCCAGATCCTCCTCACTGGTCCCATGGCCGCGCATGATGAGCTCTTCCTGCAT
>CAYRVG010000125.1:0-2222 GCA_964427765.1 uncultured Candidatus Cloacimonadota bacterium | reverse complement strand
CCCTGGGGCACGACGAGGTGGCGGTCCGTGGAATCCAGTTCAAAGCGCAGCCAGGAAGTGGAGCCTGATATCCTTTGTTCCAGCAGTTTGGAGGTCCTGTCAATATGCCCCAGAACCCAGTGCCCGTTGAGGCCGTCGCCGATCCTCAGCGCCCGTTCCAAGTTCAGCAGGGTGTTCGGGTTCCAGGCCGAGGCGGTGGTTTTGGCGAGGGTTTCCCGCATGACCTCCACGGTAAAGGAAGCGCCATCATATTTGAGGACAGTCAGGCAGATGCCGTCACAGGCGATACTTACGCCTTGGGTGAGATCCGAAAAGAACTCAGGACGCTGGATCGTGACCAGTTGCATACCCTGGGAGGGCACGCTGCGTATAACTCTGGCCGTTGCCTGGATTATCCCCGTAAACATCGGTCACACCGGATAGCGCCTCTTCCAGGCGTTGGAGAGGGTGAGCATGCTGCTGTATTCAAGGTCTCCGCCGAAGGGGATCCCTGTGGAAAGGCGGGTGATTTTGATGTCTGTGTCTTTCAAGATCTCGAAAAGGTAATGGATGGTCGCCTCGCCTTCGGGAGAGGGTTTGAGGGCCAGGATCACTTCCTCGGGCTTGATACGGTCAATCGCGGCGAGCATTTTGTTCGAGTTTATCTCTTCCGGGCCGTAGCCGTCAATGGGGGAGAGCAGGTGTCCCAAAACGAAGTAGCGGCCTTTGTATTCATTCATGTTTTCGATGATCTGGATATCCGCGCTGTTTTCCACAATGCAGAGCAGTGAATCCAGGCGTTCCGGGGAGGAGCAGAAAAAGCAGGGATCGCTTTCGGAAAGCATGTTGCAGAGGCTGCAGGCGGTAAAGCTCTCCGCCGTGGTTTTGATCGTTTCGGCGAGATCGCGGGCGAAGGACTTGTCCTGGCTAACCAAAAACCAGGCGAGCCGCTGCGCGGTCTTGCGTCCCACGCCGGGAAGGCGGTTCAGGGACTTGATCAGGTGTTCAAGTTTCGGGGAGATCAGCATTTATGATATTGCGGGTTGTTCATGCGCCGTTAAAAGAGCCCTGGGATATTCATTCCGCCGGTGACCTTGCCCATGATCTCTTCGCTGGCCTTGGCAACCTTGGAATGGGCTTCCTGCAGGGCTGCCAGAATGAGGTCCTCGAGCATCTGAACATCGTCGGGATCCACGGCTTCGGGCTCGATGTGGATGGATTTGACCTCATATTTTCCGGTCATTTCGACCCTGACGATCCCGCCGCCGGAATTGGCCTCAAAGGTGGAATTCTCCAGTTCCTGCTGGGATTTCATCATTTCCTGCTGCATGCGCTGGGCCTGCTTCATCAGTTTATTCATGTCCGCCATAATAACTCCTTTGCTTTTATCAACCTCAATTTTGAGGATATCAATATGATAATTTATCCAGACTGGCCAAAAGTGATATTTCGTCAAGCGTTATCTGAATGTGGGGGTTCCGTATTCCGTCAAGTGCTACGGGCAGGAATATCAATTGTCGGGTTTATTGAAGTAGTGTTTTGGATCGCCCCATTCGCCGTAGCCGATCGTCTCGCCGATGGAAAGGATGCTCTTTTCCAGGCTAAGGCGGCTGGAGAGGGCATTCTCATCCAGGCCGGGCTTGCCTTCATAGAGCTGGTAACCCTCCCGGTATCTGGTGTCCGTGACGTTGGGCATGATGACGTTTGCCCCGGCCAGGAGGCCAAGCTCGCGCCCGGTGGGCATCAGGGCCTGGAGGGCCGTCGTGGAGGCGATGTTGACGTCCTTCAGGGCGATGCGGCAGGCGGCGATCATCTTCAAACCTTTCTCCAGGGCGTCATCCGGGTCATAACTTTCGATGAGGTGGCCCAGCGGGGTATCCTTGTGGGGGATGAAGGGCCCCATGCCCAGCATGTCCATATCCTCGTCATGAAAGAAGAGGATGTCGTCCGCGAGGTCGCCGGCCGTCTGCCCGGGCAGGCCCATCATGACGCCGGTGCCGGTCTGGTATCCGAGTTTATTCAGGTCGCGGAGGCACCGCAGGCGGCGCTGGAATGAATGGTCCTTTGGATGCAGGGTTTTATAGAGTTCGGGGTTTGAGGTCTCGATCCGCAGCAGATAGCGGTGCGCCCCGGCCTCGAACCAGTCCTGGTAGACCTCTTCCGTCTGTTCGCCCAGGGAGAGTGTGATGCCGAGCTTGTTGTCGCTCACCTCTTTGATATCGCGGATCAGGGAGGTGATGAAA
>CAYRVG010000124.1:0-3981 GCA_964427765.1 uncultured Candidatus Cloacimonadota bacterium | reverse complement strand
AAGGATGATGAGAGAAGGATATGACCGACCTGCAGGATTTCATCGAGCTGCATGAGCGGGCCTTGTTCAGGTTCGCCATGCAACTGACCCATTCAGAAGATGAATCCCAGGACCTTCTCCAGGATACGTGGATGAAATGCCTTACCTTTCAGCAGATGCTGGAGAAGATGACCGAGCAGAAGCAGCGCAGCTGGCTGTTCACCGTGCTCAAGAACCGGTGGCTGGATATCCTCCGCAAGCGGAAGCTGGAAAGTATTGTCGTCAGCCAGGCCACCCTTCCGATAGTGACAAATTTTCCGGCGTACCGGATGGAGCACCACCTGGAAAAGCTGCCCATCCTGGAGCGCGAGATAGTGTACCAGAAATACTGGCTGGGCTCGAACAGCCGGGAGATCGCCGCCGATCTGGATATTCCGGAAGGAACTGTGCGCTGGCGGCTGAAACTGGCAATGGACAAACTGAAAAAAATGATTGAACAGAGTGAGAAGGAGGAAAGATGTCTACTCTGATAAAGAACGTTGGCATATTGGACGCCCGTAAGGCCACTCCGGAGGAGATCGGCAAGATCGGCAAAATAGTGAACGCCGGCTGCCTGGTCGTCAGTCCCGAGAATAAATCGGAATTTTTGAAGCTGAGCATGCAAAACGTGGCCAAGATGTTCGAACTTGAAGACAGTTACAAGCTGCACGTGGGACCAATGGAGATCACCAGGCAGATGCTGGAGGATTCTGAAGAGGGGATCAGGCTGTGCATGGTCGGCCCTCTGGACATCGCCTCGGACGTATCGGAAGAACTTTTGCAGACCCGCCTCCTGGGATTGTATATGATCGGCCCGGTTTCCGTGCCGGAAAAACTTCACAGCACTTTCATGAACAAGGTCAGGGACATCACGGGAAATGTCGTCGTCGAACCCGAAGGCGCGGTCAAATACAGGGGCAAACTACATATCACGAACGCCTATCTAAAGGACATGAAAGACGGCACCGACCTCTCCGTGACGGGAAATGTGGTTTTGGACGGGGAGATCGACGAGAAACTCTTCCTGAAAAAGATCGCCTCCCTGCGCGTTGCCGGCGGCATCGGCTTCAAGGAGGAGCAGGAGAAAATGATGCGCAGCGTGCTGGTTGATTCTGATAAAACACGCCTCAAGATGATGCGCATGGATTTCCATTATGTGCCCGGCGGCAGCGTGGTGGACACTTTCACCCTGATGACGCATGAGGACAAGACCATCTCCTGCTATGGCATACTCATCATCCACGAGGAAGTGGAGATCGATATCATCAGAAAAAAGAACATCCGCTTCGAGGCCGGCACCGTTTATTTCCCCAAGAGCGTGATGCAGGAAATGATTACCCGGCTTTCCAAGGACACCAAGGGAATACCCTATGAACCGGAAAAACTGCAGGTTGTGTCCAGCAGTGAATGCATGACCCCCGCACGCCTGAAGGAAATGGCGGATAAGAGCGACCTGGTGGTGCTGAACGAACTTGATTTTGATGATAACATCACTCCAGCCTCCATCTCACCCAAGATCGCGCATCTGGACAATTATGGCATCATCCACGCCTCGAAGGACATAACCAGCATCCTGCAAAGCAAACTGCGCAGAAATGAGGGCGCCTTTCGCGTCAGGGAGGAGGAAGAAGAGGAAATTGAGAAGGAGAAGTTTGACAACGTCATCGAAAATGTGGCCACCTATACCCTGTGACGCGTGAAACCTTATAACACTGTTTGAAAAGCATTTAAACTAACATAATCCAGAGGGCTCTGGATTGGCCGTCTTTGCCTGGACCGGCGTCAGCAAATGCCATAGGCAACCCACCAGCCTTTTTGCCGAAATGCCCGGCAGTTGGTCCCCTTGTTTTCCCCCTCAAGCAAAAAGGCCGGCCCCGCCTTTGGTGGAGCTGACTGGCAAGGGGAGGCAGATCTATTTTTCTGGATGACTGAAATTTCTCCAACACTTTTAACTTCCCCTTCGTTTGTTAAATGAATAAGCAATATGAGGTGATTACAATGAAGAATTTAAACGATATGCCCCACCAGACCCTTGCCGGGATCGATCTGATAATCAAATCCCCGGCAGGCATCCAAGGCGTTTCGCCCCAGCTCGCGGAACAGATAAAGGTTCCCGAGATCCACATCCTGGATAGCTGGGATAAGCAGCGCCCCTGGGATATCAGGCCGGTGCGCTATTACCCTTGATCCAAAGTCACTTGAGAAGCCCTGCAAGCATACGGATCCGTGGAACGCGGATCCATTTTTTTTATTTTTTGGTCAGGTAGGCCTTTATCAGTTTGGCTTCGCCGCCCCGGCCGTTCATGATCTCAAATTCAGACTTTTTGATGGGGCAGCTGAATGTTTCGACCGAGGGGGTGTAGTTTTCATCCGCCGGCAGGAGGGTGTACATCTTGCTGAATCTTCCATCGCCCGACAGGGTGCTTTCGGTGGCGGAGGTATCCGCCGGGACATTTATTTCCACCAGCATCTTGGAAATGGCGGCTTCGGTGGAATTCCTCAATCTCACAAGGAATAAATACGAGGGGTTGGAAGTGTCGCTGGATCTGCTGTACTGGACCTCCCACTGGATTATTTCGGCAGCCGGGAAGATGTTGAGGAAGAAATCATCCTTAACGAATATATCGGATTTTTCGATGTCCCTTTCCAGGGTATCCATCATATCAAGAAGGCTCAGCCGGGAATACTTCTTCAGAACAGGATCCAAGTTGGCCAGGTATTCATAGTCGTCCACCTCGCGCGGATCCTTTGTGGGAACGGGTTGGTCGTGATCCAGCCGGGCGATCAGGTCATGGTAAATGGCGTTGATGGCGTCCTTTTCTTTTTGCGGCAGGCCGGAATTTACGCTGATGCTTTTCTTGAACCATTGGTCCGGGGTGTAATTATCCACCTTCTTTAGGGGCAGGATCCAGAGGAGCACCCCAATGAGTATGATGATCACCAGGATCCAGATCAGGGTTTTGCCGAAAGAGCCCTTTTTACGGCGGGGAGGCGGCGCAGTAGCCTGGGGCTGGGTATCGGACTGTGGGGGGGATGAAACTTCCGGATCCTGATCGTATCCGGCTTGTGTATTGTTCTTGTTTTTCATTTTGTTCTCCTTCTGGTCATACTTCCAGATCAAATTTAAAGCCATGGCCATCCTTTTTCAATGCCTGGATGACGCCTATTATCAAAATTGTCACCAAAATAACTTTTCCCCAGGATGTTTTTTTTCTGGGTTGCTCTGTTCTTTTCATCTTTTCTCCCCGGTCTCACATCTGCCGTGAGACCTTTTAAATTTCCAGTTTAATGATTAGGCGGTTTGGTTTTTTTGTCAAGCACTAATTGGTGAGCTGAGACGTGATCCGATGATCACGCTTCTGGCAGGGTTTTAGAATGTCCCGCCATATCCAGACCAATTTCTTGTTTCTTCAAAAGATAGTTGACAATTTTCTCAATCGGCTTATAATGTCTATAAACTAAATGCAACAGGGGTAAAAGGAGATTAATATGAATATGGACAGACATCTCGTGGCATGCGAACAGAAGCATGAAATGGCCCACATCCTTGAACTTTACGGCCGCAAAGCGACCGAGGAAAATCTCGAGGACATCAGGAAAAAATGCAAGGCCTACAAGGCCAGCACAAGCTACACCCCCAAGAACAGGGACAATTTCTACCTGTACCTGGAAAAGGAATTCAACTGGAAGAAAAAGAAATAACAAACCCCAAACCAAAGCCCCTTTCTGCGATAAGCCCTCATTGAGGGCTTTTTTTTCCACCCCGGTTCAAGCCAAAATGGTTTTGCAGTGATCAGGCTGCTGATTTTTAATGCCTAAAATCGTTATCCTCATCTCCGGGAGAGCGTGCAGGGAAAAAATTATTGTCATGTGAGCGCATTGATTTCTCCTTCTGGATCTATCTTCGCAAATCAGACTGTGTGCATCGATAACTTATTCATTAATAGATATTTATATCGTTGG
>CAYRVG010000123.1:0-1893 GCA_964427765.1 uncultured Candidatus Cloacimonadota bacterium | reverse complement strand
ATGGCCATAGTCAAACAAAGAATTTTGGGCATGGTTCCTCCAAACAGGTTCAAATAATTATTTTTAGAAAGATATCAGCACACGGGCTGACGATCCTTCAAATCTATATTCCTCAAAGCCGCGATAGATGGCTTTGGGTTTTATTCACTGGTAGAGGAAGCGCTTGATCTTCTGGGTGGCGGTCTTTTCGAAGGGTTCGCTCTGTTCGCTGATCTTCTGGATGCGGGAGAAGGAGGAGAGTTTATCGTTTGCCTGGATGCGGATCTCTTCCAGGAGATGCTTGATGATCTTTTGGGCTTCGAGGCTGCCGAGTTTTTCAAAGTTGTAATGGCTTTCCAGGTATTCCGGATTGAGATAGACCCTGGTCTGGATCTGGCCGCCGGAGGAGAATACCAGGGATTCCAGGACAGCTTCGTGTTCATTCAGGCGGGCCTCGACCTCCTCGGGATAGATGTTCTCCCCGGAGGCGGAGACGATGACGTTCTTGCAGCGGCCGACGATGTAAAGATAGCGGCCCTTGACCAGCTTGCCGAGGTCGCCGGTCTTGAAATAGCCGTCCGGAGTGAAAACTTCAGCGGTACGTTGGGGATCTTTATAATAGCCGAGCATGACTGTCTCGCCCTTGACCTGGATCTCGCCGATGCGTGTCTTGGGATCGGGATCGGCAATGCGCACCCTGAGGTGCTCCAAAACGCTGCCGGTGCCGCGGAAACGGACCTCACGGGCGTTGCTGCCCGCGATCAAAGGAGAGGTTTCCGTCAGGCCATAACCGATGGCATAGGGAAATCCCGCATCAGAAAGGAATCGCTCCACCTCTTCAGAGAGAAGCGCGCCCCCGATGCCGAAGAAATGCAATTCGCCGCCGAAGGTCTTCATCAGCTTTTTGCCGGCGATCTTGTGCAGGAATTTCCGCGTGGGCGGCAGCCGGTACATCCTTCTGAAGGCGGCGTTTCCCGTGAGCTGGGGATGGATCTGGGTTTTGAAGATCTTTTCTATGATGAGCGGCACCGTGAGGATCATGGTGGGTTTGACCTTTTGCATGGCCGGCACCAACACCCTCGCCGTGGGCGGCTTGTCCAGGTAATACACGCAGGCGCCCTGCATCATGGGGATGATAAAGCCTATCGTGCATTCATAGGTGTGGGAGAGGGGCAGGATGGAAATCAGGCGGTCGTTTGAATCCACATTCTGGAAACGGGTTGTGATGAAGGCATTCAGGACAAGGTTTTTGTGGGAGAGCATCACGCCCTTGGAATGGCCGGTGGTGCCGGAGGTATAGATCAGGGAGGCCATGTCGTCCTCGGCAACCTTGCTCTGAATCAGGCCGATGGCCTTTGCGGCCCTGTTCCTCAGCTTTTGCAGCTGTTTGCCCTGCTCGTAGATGAATCCGCCCACCTTGTCCCGGGGGAATTGGAGCTGCACGGGCTCAAAGTTGTCCAGCATCACGAGGATTATCTTCGGATCCAGGTCGGCATAGCCGATCTTGTCGTATTGGGCGGAGGAGACGAAGACCATTTTGGCTTCGGAATGCTTCAGGATGTGCAGGACCTCGCTGACGTGGAAATCCGTGAGGATGGGCACAACCACCGCGCCCATGGAGGTGATGGCCAGATAGGCAACGCCCCAGTTCGGCATGTTCTGACCCAGGATGGCCACGCGGTCGCCTTTGACAATGCCTTTTTCAGCCATCATCAGGATCAGGGCGTCGATCTGGTGGCGCAGGTCCGCATAGGTGATCGGTTCGCCGTCGACGTTGGAAAGCGCGGGACGGTCCGCGTAAAGTTCGCAGGATCGGTCGATCATGCTTTTCAGGGTAAAATCGAAGGCGGTGTTATATTTGTTCATTTATGCAGGATCATTTTTTTCACGCTCGATCCGGAGTCGCTTTGCAAT
>CAYRVG010000122.1:0-3346 GCA_964427765.1 uncultured Candidatus Cloacimonadota bacterium | reverse complement strand
CACTTGAATCCCCCTGATCCCTGAAAATCTGGCAACTTCCTGACTTCGCGCTCAGTAAACGCTGAACCAGCGGGAACTCAGGCGGTTGTGGACAGGGGGGGGGAGGGTCAAATCCCAGGGTGATATCAGCAATATGTACTATTTTTAGAGTTGTTCTGCAAATCCCAGCAGATGGCTGATCCCCCTTGACTCGGAGTTTTTCACTTCGCGAAGCAGTTCGATTGAGCGGGCCGCGTTTTCGGGGGTCAGATCCACCCCGATGGGAGGGAAGGGATAGATCTTGCAGATCTCTTCCAGGGAGGCGACGACCTCGCCGTAACATTTGATGGCCTCGTCCAGGCTGCTGTAGTCCAGGTTTTCACCCAGTTTCACCTTGATCTCACTTAGAAAACCGACCGCGTGGGACCTGGCCTCATGCCAGACCCTGGCGTTATAAGGCAGGCCCAGGGGGTCGGTTTCCCCGCTTTGCATGGCGTCGATCCAGACGTCGTAGCCGGCGGTACCCTGTGTATAACCCTCAAAGGCATATTTTTGGGGATCGGAGTGGTATTCACCCAGGAATTGCAGCGCGGACCGCACCTGCAGCAGCGGTTCGTTTTCCATGGTCAGACGGCTCAGGCTGTGGATCTCCACCATCCCGATCTCAGAGGTTCCCAATTTCTCCCAGGGGCAGCCCTTGATCTGGCGGTCCATATCAAAAAATAGGTAGCCAGTGGAATCCGCGCCTGCCAAAAGGTAATACTCAGGCAGGTCCAGTTCCCAGCCAAAAACAGGAATTCCCTCCCCAAGCGCTTTTTGCACCTTGGCATGGGCCTCCCGCTGCTTTTTTTCAAAATCGGGATCCCGTCTGCTGAAATTGATCGTATCAAAGCCCAGGCCCAAGGCGCCGGCGTTCCCTATCAGGAAGGAATTGTCAAAAGCCGTGGGACCGCTTGGACAGACCACCGGATGGATGTTCATGATGAAAGCGTAACCTGTAACTCCGTAAAGCCAGTTTGCCGAATGACCGCAGCCAAGGTGATCCGCGCAGGCCTTGACGCAGCCCATGAAAGAGCTCCAGGCATAGACCGGCTTGATGCTTTCCTGCATTTGTGCCATAAGGCCTCCCAGCAAAACGAGTATTGCCAAAATCAGCAGAATCCTCTTCATAAGCTTCTCCTCATATGACTGGTTAACATATTGATATGTGCCAACTTTATGTCAAGTAAAAAGACAAGGGATGTTGATATTCTCAGGGTGGTCCTAATCAAATATCCCAAAAAAACGCCCCGGTGTCAGTTCCGGGGCACTTGTGGGAGATGTATGAGAGAATATTATTTTATCACGACTTCATCATTGGCGTAATCCAGCTTCATCCGGGGGCCTGCATGACCGGCAAGTACGGCTTTGGCCATGGCATTTTCCAGTTCCTTCTGGATCAGGCGCTTGAGTGGCCGGGCGCCGAACTGCGGGTCGTAGCCGGCCTCGGCGATATGGTCGACCAAAGCATCGGTCCAGGAGAGCTCGATGCCCTTCTCCCGGATGCGGTCTGCCAGCTGGTTCAGTTGAATGACCACGATCTCGCGGATATTTTCCTTGCTCAGCCTGTGGAAGATGATGATATCGTCCAGCCGGTTGAGGAATTCGGGACGGAAATATTGCTTCAGGGTGCTCATCAATTGCGGACGCAGGGCTTCGAGGTCGTCGCACTCGTAGATCTCCTGGGAGCCGATGTTGGAGGTCATGATTATCACGCTGTGGCGGAAATCGACCGTCCGGCCCTTGCCGTCTGTCAATCTGCCGTCATCCAGGATCTGGAGCAGGATATTGAACACATCCGGATGGGCCTTCTCGATCTCGTCGAAGAGGATCACGCTGTAAGGACGGCGCCTCACGCCTTCGGTGAGGTATCCGCCCTCATCGTAGCCCACGTAGCCGGGGGGAGCGCCGATCAGCCGGGCCACGGAATGTTTTTCCATGAATTCACTCATATCCAGCCGCAGCATGGCCTTTTCCGTGTCAAAGAGATAGGCCGCCAGGGTCTTGGCCAGCTCCGTTTTGCCCACTCCCGTCGGACCAAGGAATATGAAGGAGCCGATGGGCCGGTTGGTGTCGCTCATCCCGCTGCGGGACCGGCGGATGGCGTTCGCCAGGGCCGTTATCCCCTCTTTCTGGCCGATAACGCGCTTGGCAAGGATGTCCTCCAGCTTGAGGAGCTTGCCCATCTCGCTTTGCATCAGCTTGGAGACGGGGATGTTCGTCCATTTGGATACAACTTCGGCGACAAGATCCTCATCGACCTTTTCCTTGATCAGGGGATCCTGCTCGGAATCAGCGGCGGAGGCGAGTTCCTTGGTCAATTCCGCCAATTCGTTCTCCTTTTCCTTGATGGAGCCGTAGCGGAGCTTGGCCGTGGTCTCGTAATCCCCCTCGCGTTCGGCTTTGTCCGCCTGGCTTTTTAGGAAATCGATCTCGGCGCGCAAGGCGCGGGCGCGTTCAAAAACCTTCTTTTCGTTTTCCCATCTAAGGCGCAGGGCGTTGCGTTCCTCATTGAGCTGGGCGATCTCGGATTTGATCTTATCCAGGCGCTGTTTGGAAAGGCTGTCCTTCTCCTTGGCCAGAGAAAGCCGCTCGATCTCGAGCTGGCGGAGTTTGCGCTCCGCCTCGTCCAGTTCCGCGGGCAGGGAATCGATCTCCATGCGCAGTTTGGCGCAGGCTTCATCGATCAGGTCGATCGCCTTGTCCGGCAGAAAGCGGTCCGAAATATAGCGGTCGCTCATCACCGCGGCGGAGACGAGGGCGTTGTCCGTGATCTGCACGCCGTGGTGAACCTCATATTTTTCGCGGATGCCGCGCAGGATGGAGATGGTGTCCTCCACGCTGGGCTCCTGAACCATGACGGGCTGGAAGCGCCTTTCCAGGGCGGGGTCCTTTTCTATGTGCTTGCGGTATTCGTCGATCGTGGTAGCCCCGATGCAGTGAAGAGTGCCCCGCGCCAGGGCGGGTTTGAGCATGTTCGACGCGTCCACGGCGCCCTCGGCGGCGCCGGCTCCCACGACGGTGTGGATCTCGTCGATGAAGAGGATGATCCGGCCCTCGGATTTCTCCACCTCGGCCAGCACGGCCTTGAGCCGTTCCTCAAATTCGCCGCGGAACTTCGCGCCGGCCACCAGGGCCGCCATATCCAGTTCAACGATGTCCTTGTCCTTGAGGTTTTCCGGGACGTCGCGCGCCACGACTCTTTTGGCCAGACCTTCCACGATGGCGGTCTTGCCCACGCCGGGCTCGCCGATCAGGATCGGGTTGTTCTTGCGCCGGCTGGAAAGGATCTGCACGCTGCGGCGGATCTCGTCGTCACGCCCGATCA
>CAYRVG010000121.1:0-5451 GCA_964427765.1 uncultured Candidatus Cloacimonadota bacterium | reverse complement strand
TGAGCGGCAGGATCCAGGAAAGCATATCCGGCATCCGGATCGTGAAAGCTTTCGTGCAGGAGAAGCCGGAGCTGGAGAAAGTGGACGAGGTCTCGCTTCAGTACGTCAAAGAGAATATCTCCATGGCGAAGATCGCGGGATTCTTCCACCCCTTCCAAACCCTCGTGATCAGCACTTCCATGATCATCACCCTCTATTTCGGGGGCCGGGCGACGATCCGCGGGGACATCACGATCGGTGAGTTTATCGCCTTCTTCCAGTATCTCGGAATGCTCGTGTGGCCGATGATCGCGATCGGCTGGATCGTGGATATGTACCAGCGCGGCACCGCTTCGCTGAAGAGGTTAAACGAAATTTTCGAGGTCAATCCAGAGATCAACGACAGTGAGGCGGATTTTTCGATAGAATCCCTCAGGGGCAAAATTGAGGTGAGTAACCTTAATTTCCGCTACGGTGAAAACCTGCCCTGGGTCTTTAAGGGAATTGACACCTGCATCGATGATGGTAAAACCCTCGCGGTCGTTGGACCCACAGGATGCGGCAAGACCACACTGATCGAATTGATGGTCAGGATCTATGAACCGCCCCAGGGCAGTATCCTGATCGACGGGCATCCTGTGCATAAAATTCCGCTGAATGTCCTGCGGCGGGACGTGGTTCTGGTGCCCCAGGACATTTTTCTCTTCTCGGATACTCTTGCCAACAATATCAGGCTTGGCAGTCCGGAAAAGCCTATTGAAGAAGTTTACAGAGCGGCCAAGGTTGCAAATATCTATGACGAGATCATGGATTTTGAACACAAATTTGACACACTGGTCGGTGAACGCGGCGTAACTCTGTCCGGGGGACAAAAACAACGCGTGGCCATCGCCCGTGCGCTTCTTTCAAATCCACAGGTCCTGATACTTGATGACGCGCTTTCCGCCGTGGATACCAAAACTGAACGGCAGATTTTGGAAAACCTGATTGAGGTTCGCCAGGATAAAACAACGATCATAATTGCCCACCGCATATCCTCAATTCAGCATGCAGACCATATAATCGTCATCAACGACGGCGTGATCGCTGAGAGGGGGGATCATGAGCAACTTCTGGCTCAAGGCGGATTGTATCGTGACCTGTATGAGAAACAGCGCATCAGGGCACGTCTGGAGGGTGAGGAGATATGAGAGTTGGCGGAGGACCCGGAAGAGGCGGTTTCGTTGATGACGATCTAAAGGGAAAGATCTACGACAAGAATCTGTATGGCAGAATGCTGGGATATCTGAAACCGTATCTCAAATGGGTTATCCTCTCTTTTATGATCCTGATGTTGGTGGCTGGCGCAGAACTTATCCAACCTTTGATCCAGCGTAGCGCGATAGATGATTATATCGTGTCAGACAAGACAATCGCCATCTTCAATGACAGGGGTGAGTTTGAGAATTTTTTGGCCAAATATGCACTGCTGAAACTGGAAAATTATTCCTATGATGGCAGATATAGCATCATCTTAACCGCGAATGACCAGAACCGCATCAACCAGGAGGATATACAGGATCTCGAATCCAGAGGCATCGTGGGTGAGGGAAAGGTCTTTCTGATAGAGGAAAAGCCGTTGAATGTTGAAATACTGAACAAATACCTCCAGGAAAACGACGATCCGCAGGGCACTGAAAGCGGTTTGGGAGGTTGGTTCAGGGTTGGTGACGGCAAGATAGCGGTCCAGCGTGAGAATCTGAATAAGATCCCTTCCGAAGAGCGTTTTGAAGTGCGCAGGCAGGCGGCGAACAATCTGGTCTATCTGGCCCTGGCATTTCTCATTCTCAGTTTGGTGCGCTTCATAGCGGCTTACTCACAGCGAGTAATCACCACAACCTTTGCACAAAAAGCCATGAATGACCTCAGGCACGACGCGTTCTCGCATCTGCAGCGCATGCCGGTCAAGTATTTTGACCAGAATCCCGTGGGAAGGCTCGTCACGAGGGTGACAAACGATATCCGGGCCATTGATGAGATGCTGGCCTCGGGTGTGATCACCCTGATCCAGGATGTCGTCCTGATCATTGCCATCATCACTCTGATGCTGTTTTTGAACTGGAAGCTGGCCCTGGTGAGTTTCATAGTCCTACCGTTCTTGATTCTGGTCATACGGGAATTTAGAAACAGGACACGTGTCATTTACCGTCAGGTGCGCAGATTCCTGGCCGCACTGAACGCGACTCTGGCAGAGCATATCAGCGGGCAGAAGATCATCCAGCTGTTCAACCAGTATTTCCACAAGCGCCAGGAATTTTCCGACATCAACCAGCAGTATTACAACAATTCCATCAGACAGATGAAGCTCTTCGCTTTTTTCCGCCCGATCATCCACGTCAGTTCCCAGATCTCCGTGGCCCTGATCATCTGGTACGGCGGCGGCCAGATCTTGCGCAACGCCATCACCATCGGTCTGCTGATGGCCTTCACGCAATATATATCGAGGCTTTTCCAGCCGATAAACGATTTTTCCGAGAAATTCAATGTGCTCCAGGGAGCCCTGGCCGGAGCGGAAAGGATATTCAACCTCATGGACGAGGAACCTGATGATTACCGGGAAAAGCTAACCACGAACCGCAAGTTCGAGGGGGAGATCGAGTTTGATCACGTCTGGTTGGCCTATAATCCCGATGAATGGGTGCTCAAGGACGTTAGTTTCAAGATCCGCCCCGCGGAAAAGATAGCCCTGGTAGGGCACACCGGGAGCGGGAAAACCTCGATCGTGAACCTGATACTGGGAATGTATCCATTTCAGAGGGGGCAAATCCGCATTGACGGCAGATCGCTTAATAATTATTCATTGCAAGATATCCGGGCCAATGTCGGAATAGTGCAGCAGGACGTTTTCATTTTCAGCGGCAACATCAAGGATAACATTTCTCTGAACAACACCCAGATGACAGATGAGCAGATAATGCAAGTGGCAGAATATGTGAACGCGGACAAATTCATCAGCAAGTTGCCGGCAAAATATGAGGAACCGGTGATGGAACGCGGTGCCACACTCTCCACGGGCCAGAGGCAGCTTATTGCCTTTGCCCGGGTGCTGGCATACAATCCCTCCATTTTCATCCTTGACGAGGCGACCTCCAATATCGACACGGAAACGGAGATCCTGATCCAGGACGCACTGAGAAAGATCATGGAAAAACGCACTTCGATCATGATCGCCCACCGTCTTTCCACCATCCAGCACGCGGACAGGATACTGGTTCTGCACAAAGGTGAGATCGTGGAAGAGGGCTCCCATTTTGATCTGCTGGATAAAAAAGGGCTTTATTACGACCTCTACAGGTTGCAATACACTTGATCCAGTTGTTGATGTATCCACCGAGATATGATAATATGTTCACAAACACCTTTGGATGTGCCTTGATCGCTTGACGCGCAATGAAAAACTTATTGACAAAAAGTAGCGGTCAGCACATATAGATAACAAGGATAAAAATCCCTTGATTCATAAGGAGGATCAATGAAAAAAAGATGGCTGATAATACTGGCCCTGACAATTGTAACAGCCATGTTTGCTAACGGTACGAAAGATCGCTACGAAGTTATAGCATGGCAGGAAGATTTTGAAAGTGGAGCCGCCGGATGGGAACATTACGACGGTTCATTGCCTCCCAACAACTGGCATATTTATGATTACGGCGGAACCCAGGCGGACGTCTGGTGGATGGGTGATCCCGACCTCGCCTCCGGAACCGATATCGGCGGTTATTATGACCACCAGTATCTCGTTTTGGACACCCCTGCAAGCACCATCACCGCTGGCACCGCGACCCTGACCTTCAAAATGGCGGTCGGCTTGGAGGATGTTGGTGGAGATCCACCATATGATGGCTGGGATTCCTTCAACGTCCGTGTCTCCACGGATGGCGGAAACACCTGGACCGTCCTGACCCCGACCTCTCCGGCCTATGACTGCACGTCATCCTATGCCTTCGGCTTTGAACATGGCGAAGGTCCTGGGATCCCCGCCTGGGGAGGCACACATGCTGCCTGGACGACAGCAACGTTTGACCTCAGCTCATACGTCGGCCAAAACACGATGATCCGTTTCGCCTTCGCTTCCGACCCGGCCTATTCGACCGGCGACGATTCAGGCCTTTTCGGCGTGATGGTGGACGACATCGCTTTTGGTTCATACACCAACAACGGCGTCGATGACGGCCAGATGACGTGGTCGAGCATGGTACCCGTGGGCGGAGACATTTGGGATCTGGACACGGACGCCACCGCTCCCTCGCCAACCCACATCATGGCCTGCCAAAACGCCCAGGGCACCTACAACGTCAACATGATGAACTATCTCAAGAGCCCGCCGATCGAACTTCCGGATTCCGGAGACATCCGCGTGGACTTTATGATCAGAGGTAGCTTCGACGATCCTGACGATTTCCCGGAAGTTGATTACTTCGGCTGGGAGATCTCGCCGAATAACGGCATCAGCTGGTACGCGATGAGCAATCCCTACAACGATCCGAACGGCACGAACTACGTCTATTCAGACGCTCCGGATGTCTGGTCCTCGATGACCACCAGCTATTCGCTGGACGGCATCATTTCCGATTACGCCGGCGAGACGATCATGCTCCGTTGGTATTTCCTCTCCGATGACGACACACCGGACGGCGAAGGCATCATGATCGACGATGTGACGATCTATAACGACATCTTCATCGCCCCTCCGGAAAACCTGGAAGCCACAGTTGACGGGACCAATGTCATCCTGAACTGGGATGAACCGGGCACAGGCGGCGGCGGCGAGGAAGGCTGGCTGCATTATGACGGCGAAAACGACGGCAATTCCATCGGCACCGGTGCCGCGGCAGATTTCGACGTTGCCGCAAAATGGGATGCGATTGGTGATTATGGGATCAGCCCCTGGGTGGGAATGGACATTACCAAGATCCAGTTCTTCCCGGCTGAAGCGAATTGCACATACGCAGTCCGCATCTACACCGGGGCGGCTGGAAACATAGCCTATGAGCAGGCCGTTACCCCGACCATCGACCAGTGGAACGAAGTCATCCTGGACACTCCGTTCACCATCCCCGCAGCCACCCAGATCATGGCTGGCTACCGCTGCAACGCGCAGGCCGGTTATCCCGCAGGATGCGACGCCGGGCCACAGGTTGAGGGTTATGGAAACATGATGTACTGGCAGAATTCCTGGACAACCCTGTCCCAGGTTAACGGCGACCTCACCTTCAACTGGAACATCCGCATGTACGTGCAGGATGCGGACGGGCGCGAATATGAGATCACCCACATCCCGTGGAACATACAGCCTGAATCTGACGCCCAGTTCACGAGCAGCGGCATTACCGCGCCCACCCGCCAGGTATCCGAATACAAGATATACCGCGATGACGTCCATATTGACACCATCGATGGCGATTTACTCACCTACACCGACATGAACGTTGC
>CAYRVG010000120.1:0-1835 GCA_964427765.1 uncultured Candidatus Cloacimonadota bacterium | reverse complement strand
GTCTGGCTGCCGTGGGCAGTGTAATTCATATAGCCGCGGCCTTCGTTGGCGTTGGCGATAATCTGGGCGTCGCTGCTTCCGGAAGCGGGATAGAGATAGGTGTCCGAGGTGATGCCATGGGTCGCATTAAAGTAGTTTTCAGTTCCGTAGTTGATGGCTCCGTTGCCGTGGGTTGAACCAAAACTCGTGTCATAGCCGGCGATCATGACCACATCGCCCAGATAGCTGAGGTCCGGCATCTGGGTTTTTTCAAAGGTGAGGGTCTTTTGAATCACATTGGCAAGTTCCGTGCTGCTGGAAACTGAAAAACGGCCGTGGTACATCTCCGGCAAATAATCCGTCCCATTCAGGCGGACGTAGGTGAGGTCCGTCACGTGGGAACCGGTCGCACCTGAATTGGTTGCGACATTGATCGTTCCCGATTCGTCCCCGATTATCAGCAGGTACGTTGGCGCGGGATCTTCGGCTGTGGCGGCGCTCCAGACGTTCTGCATGTATGAAGCGATGGCTGAGGCGGAGTTTGCGATGTCTCCTCCGGTACCGACCGTTGCAACATCGACTCCCAGGCCCTGCTGGATCTTCCAATCCACATAATCCTGGGTGTTGGCGGTGTAGCCGACCGGGCAGAGGATCAGCATTTTGGTCGGATGGCGGACGAGTTCGGTGCGTTCATCTGCGTTCCAGTTGAAGATCGTTTTCGCGTAGAGGCGGTCGAATTCGTGGGAAGCGGTCTTTGCCAGAAGCTCATCCGTGGCGGCCAGATCCGGATTCAGGAAGTCGATGCGGACATTCGCATCATGCATCACCTGCAGTGAATTGATGGCCGGGTCATATCGCACGGGATAAAAATCCAACGCGAACAGCCTCACGCCACGCATCATGCCCAGTTCTTCGATCCGGATCCAATCCCGGTCATTGAAACCCCTGCTTGAATATGCCGCGTCATTGATCACAAAGGGAATATCCTCAGGATCGGCGGATTTCGAAACCGGTTCCTGGACCGGGATGACGCGGTTTCTGAGCTGGCTTGCTTCCGAATCCAGTTCCCGCGTGGATCGGGAATTGATTGTAAAACGCACTTCCGCGCCGAGGGGAACGGAGATGATCCTGCGCAGCATTGGGAGTTTGGGTTCGCCGATATCGTTCGTGAAACCCCATCCATCAATATAAACTTCGTCAAAGGCGCCCTTCTTGGTTTGCACTTCGCGGATCCCGATGTCCCCCACCCTGTAGTGCACATCAAACCCGAGATCGCCGTTGTTATCAAGCCGGGCCTGATTCGCGGCAGCGGAGATGTCTATCTTCCGGTCCACGGCATTCAAGATGAACGTCATGCACAGCAAGATTGCCAGCAATATGAGTAACTTCGTCGGTTTGGAAAATGTCATTTCACACTCCTTATGTAATATCTGATCGAAAAACAAAGCGCCGGAACTGAATCTTCTGCCAACGCCGTTTATAACGCGGTTTGTAAAGATAAATTTGCTTTGGGTGTAGCACAAATTTGCATTAATGATGACTTAGCAAACCTGTTTTGGGAGAATGGATGTATGTCAAGCCCAATTATGCCAATGGTTGATCCAAAGTCCGGTCTTACGCTGTTGGAGTAAGAGCGGTTAAGAATATGCCAATATGGTGACAATTCCCTTGATACTAAATGAACGATCGAGTTAAGCTGTCCCGGTCCCAAATCCCCGATCATCAATATTCATAGGCCGGAAGAAATGATGCCCCTGGCGGAGTGTCAGGAACCCTGATGAGAATTACGACGGTTTTCACACCACCCTCACCATGATCTGCCTGCTCACGCGCCTGTCCAGCACATAGCGGGAATC
>CAYRVG010000119.1:0-5328 GCA_964427765.1 uncultured Candidatus Cloacimonadota bacterium | reverse complement strand
CCCGCGTCCACCACACGCTGAGTACCCGCCGATCCGGCATGAAGTCAGGCGGTGGCCACCGGGTTGTGGGCGTGCCAGACATAAGGAGGAAAAGAGCTACATAAACCGGTTTGCTGGTGTTTATTAGCGACCGATCGAATAATAGGAAAATCCCAGTTCCCTCATGTGTTCCGGAGCAAACTGGTTGCGCCCGTCAAATACCACCGGCTGCTTCAGCTCCTCCTTCATTTTAGCAAAATCCGGAAAGCGAAATTGGTGCCATTCAGTGATCAGCAGCATCGCGTCCGCCCCTTTCAGAACGGAGTATTCGTCTTTGCCGTAACTCAGGCCATCCCTTTCTCCAAAAACACTCTTTGCCTCGTTCATGGCCACCGGGTCGTAGGCCTGCACTTTCGCCCCTGCTTCCAGCAGGGCGTTGATGATGACGACGGAGGGTGCCTCGCGCATATCGTCTGTCTGGGGTTTGAAAGCCAGGCCCCAGACGGCAAAAATGATATTCTCCAACTTATTGCCAAAGTGTGATTTGACCTTATCGACTAAAAGCAATTTCTGCTGAGCGTTCACCTCTTCCACCGCTTCCATCATGCGTGGTATGAGGGCATTCTGCCTGTTCATATGGATGAGGGCCTGGACGTCCTTGGGAAAACAGGATCCGCCATACCCGACGCCTGGATAGATGAATTTGTAGCCGATGCGGCTGTCTGAGCCGATCCCGTTGCGCACTTCGGTAATATCCGCCCCCAACACTTCGCAAAGACGGGAGAGTTCGTTCATGAAGGATATCTTTGTCGCCAGCATCGCATTGGCGGCGTATTTGGTCATCTCCGCGGAACGTACACTCATGATGATGACCCTGTCCGTGGTGCGGTTAAATGGTTGATACAGTTCCCGCATCAATTCGGCCACCTGCGGATTATCCGCGCCGATCACCACCCGGTCAGGCTTCATAAAATCCTCGATCGCCGCCCCTTCTTTGAGAAACTCAGGATTGGAAACCACATCGAAGGGGATCTCCTCCCCCCCATTTGCAAGCACATCCCGGATAACCTGGCTGACAAGATCCGCGGTCCCCACGGGTACTGTGGATTTATCGACGATTATCTTATGTTTCTGCATATGTTGGGCGATGTCGCGCGCCGCGGAGAGGACATACTGCAAATCCGCGGATCCGTCCTCGTCCGGAGGTGTGCCCACTGCTATGAAGATGATCTTGGAACTTTTTACCGCTGAACCAATGTCCATGGTGAAACTAAGTCTGCCCTCCCTGCTGTTGCGTTCAACCAATTCTTTAAGTCCGGGCTCATAAATTGGTATCTGATTGTTTTTTAGCATTGATATTTTTCTTTCGTCATTATCCACGCAGATCACACTGTTGCCCATCTCGGCAAAACAGGTTCCCGTGACAAGACCCACATATCCCGTGCCAATTATCGCCAAATTCATTTCTTATCCCCTGTTATCCTTAAAATATTCAATGGTCTCCCTAATGCCATTATCCAGCGTGTAAATGGGGCTCCAGCCCAACTCATTGAAAACTTTGGAGCAATCGAGCATGGAGCGTCGCAGGTCACCCTGCCTGGCCGGACCTTTCAAGGGCTTAATGTGCTTTCCCAATTTGTTTTGTATCGTTTTGTAAAGAAGCGAGGTGGTCGTTTCCTGACTGGTCCCGATATTGAACACATCATTATCGCCACGCTCAAGTGTAGCCAGATTGGCCCTAACCACGTCCTTGATATAAACATAATCGCGGATCATTCCCTCCGGATCATCCGGATAGGAATAGATTGTTGGCGCCTCGTCTTTCAGCAGTTTGTTAATGAATATGGATACAACTCCCGCCTCGCCATGGGAGACCTGCCTGGCGCCGTAAACATTCGCGTAGCGCAGAATGGTGTATTTCAGACCGTACTGATGGTTAAAAAAACGCAGGTATTGTTCCCCGGCCATCTTGTTTATTGCATAAACAGAAATTGGCCTGGGGGGATAATTCTCCGTGGTTGGATACTCTTCTGCCTCTCCGTATATTGCTCCTCCTGAAGAACTAAAAATAACTTTTTTAATGTTATACTTTACACAATTCCGGAGAAGGTTGACCGTCCCCTTGACGTTTACTTCGACATCCAGCAGGGGATCGGCTATGGAAAGGGGAACGCTGACCTGTGCCGCGTGGTGATTTACGATATCCGGGCGCTCTGTGGCAAAAACTTCTTCCAGAGAGGGATCGCAGATATCCACCTGATGGAAAATAGCCTGGGGATTGAGATTCTGCCGGGAGCCGGTTGTAAGGTTATCCACCACCACAACTTCGTGTCCGGATTCCAGATAAGCATCCGTGATGTGTGAAGCGATGAATCCCGCTCCACCGGTGATGAGTATTTTCATCTATTCTTCCTCAATAACATATTCGCCGATTATTTTCAGATTGCGGGGATCAACCCTGATCATCACGGCTTGCCTGAGGATATTGACCTGCAACCTGACTTCACTGATTTTTTCGTGGCTTTCCACAATTCCCGTAACCCCCTTGAGGGGACCGGAAGTTATTTCCACCTTGATTCCTTGCGACAACCAGAGCGCATTTTCCAGCTCGGGTTTGGGCTGTGTGCTGCACCTCAGATTCACAAGCTCTTCCAGAAGTTCCTGCTGCCAGGGGACCCTGATAAAAGATACGGTGTAACCTGAAATGACGAGGGTCTGCTTCTTGGCCGGATCGACCACACAGAACAAATATCCGGGAAACATTGGACGAGTGGTGGTAACTTTCCTGCGCTGGTAGATCCGTCTGCTTTCCATCTGGGGCAGATAGTAGGTTATGCCGTTGTTCCTTGCGTATTCCGCGAGTTTTTTTTCGCAGCGCGGCTTCGTGTGCACAACTATCCAGCGCTCATCGCCACTGGCTGGCTTCAGTTCGCCGAAAAGCTCATCGATCAGGACCGGGGTATGGGTCGGCATTTTGCCTAATATCTGTAATGATCCGGTTTATAGGGTCCCTCGATAGGAACGTTCAGATATTCCGCCTGATGTTTGCTCAGTTGGGTCAGGGTTACCCCAAGCTTGCCCAGATGCAGCCTTGCCACTTCTTCATCGAGATTTTTGGGCAAGGTATAAACACCTATCTCATGTTTGTTTTGCCACAGATCCATCTGCGCCAAAACCTGATTGCTGAAAGAACAGCTCATCACAAAGGAGGGATGCCCGGTCGCATTGCCTAGGTTGACCAGCCTTCCTTCAGATAATAGTATTATTGCCTTGCCGTTGGGAAGATGGATCCGGTCCACCTGTGGTTTGATATTCTCTTTTTCCACGCCTTCCAGGGAGTATAGTTTCTCCACCTGGATCTCGTGGTCAAAATGCCCGATGTTGCAGACAATGGCGTGGTCCTTCATTTTGAGCATGTGGTCTACCCGGATCACGTCGCAGTTCCCCGTGGCGGTCACATAAATATCGATCTCATCAAGCATGTTATCGATCGTATTTACCTCAAAGCCTTCCATTGCGGCCTGCAAAGCGCAGATGGGGTCTATCTCGCTGACGATGACCCGGGCGCCGAAATTGCGCATTGATTGGGCGCTGCCCTTCCCCACGTCCCCGTAACCGCAGACCATGACGATCTTCCCCGCCACCATGATATCCGTGCCACGCTTGATGCCGTCCGCAAGGGATTCCCGGCAGCCATAGAGATTGTCGAACTTGGATTTGGTGACCGAATCGTTTACGTTCATGGCCGGAAAGAGCAGGGTATTGGCAGAAAGTCTCTGATAGAGGCGGTTTACGCCTGTGGTGGTCTCTTCGCTGGTACCGCGGAGATCCCTGACCATGGAGTGCCATTTTTGGGGATTGTCTTTCAAGCCAGAAATGAGAAGCCTCTGCATGATCCTCATCTCCTCGGATGCGCCTGTGGGTTCGGGAAGAATGTTACTGGAGAGATATTCCTCCTCCAGCCGGTAGCCTTCATGCACCATGAGCGTGGCGTCGCCCCCGTCATCAACGATCAAGTGGGGTCCTCCCTCAGGCCAGGTCAACGCGTTCAGGGTGCAGTGCCAGTATTCATCAAGTGTTTCACCCTTCCAGGCAAAGACAGGCACACCACGCTTTGCCATGGCTGCGGCGGCGTGGTCCTGGGTGGAGAAGATATTGCAGCTTGCCCAACGGGTCTCTGCCCCCAGTTCGATCAGAGTTTCGATCAGGGCGGCAGTCTGGATCGTCATATGCAGGCTTCCGGTGATCCTAGCGCCCTTCAGGGGTTTGCTGGCGCTGTATTTTCTGCGCAGTGCCATCAAGCCCGGCATCTCGATCTCCGCCAGTTCTATTTCCTTCCTGCCCAGAGGGCTTAGCGAAATATCGGCAACTTTGTAATCCATTATGTTCTACCTCTCAATAAAAGATTAAAACCAAAAACCGGACCATGTATAGATAACATGATCCGGCGCTATTTACAATCTATCTTCTGTTGCGGCGGTCACCACGATCGTGGGAACGGCGGTCATATCCTCCGCCACGGTCATTGCGGCGGTGTTGGGGCCTTTCGCGTTTGGGCGCGTTGGGATCGGGTTCGGGATTTCCCTCCACGCCTTTCATGGTGAGGGAAAGCTTGCCTTTTTCCATGCCGAGGGACTTGACGTGGACGATGTCGCCCAGTTTGACCATGTCCTCGGGATGCTCGACCCTTGAGGTATGCATCTGGGAAACGTGCACCATTCCTTCCTTAGCGCCGCCAAGGACCTTGACGAAGATGCCGTAGGGCTCGATGCGGGTAACGGGGCCTTCCATTTCTTCCCCGACCTCGGGATCCCTGGCGATCCCCATCACGATCTTCTTGGCTTTCATGATGGAATCCTTGTCCGGCGAAAGGATGCGTACCATTCCGTCGTCCTCGATGTTTATCTCCACCTGGCATTCCTCAATGATGGATTTGATCATCTTACCGCTGGGGCCAATTATCTCGCCTATCTTGTCCACAGGAACCTTGAAGGCTTCAATCCGCGGTGCCGTGGGGGCTAGTTCATCCCTGGGCGCCGCAATGCATTCATGCATCAGGTCCAGGATCTTGAAACGTGCCGTATGGGCCTTTTCAAGGGCGATGCGCATGATATCCTTGGTGATCCCCTCGATCTTGATGTCCATCTGCAGGGCGGTTATACCCTTGCGGGTTCCCGCGCACTTGAAGTCCATGTCCCCCAGGTGATCTTCCATGCCCATGATGTCTGTCAAAACGACGTATTTTTCGCCTTCCATGATCAAGCCGTTGGCAATGCCAGCCACCGGAGAGGAGATCGGCACACCGCCTGCCATTAGGGCCAGGCAGCCGCTGCAGATCGAGGCCATGGA
>CAYRVG010000118.1:0-22183 GCA_964427765.1 uncultured Candidatus Cloacimonadota bacterium | reverse complement strand
ATGACCTCCTCGGCCACCACGAAGATCATCGCTCCGGCGGCAAAGGAAAGTGCGTAGGGAAGTACGGGGCGCGCGGCCATCACCAGCGCTGCGCCGAGGATCCCGCCGAGGGGCTCGACCAACGCTGAGGCCTGGCCCCAGAAGAAGCTTTTGCCCCTGGACATGCCTTCCCGCCTGAGGGGGATGGAGATGATGGCGCCTTCCGGCAGGTTCTGGATCCCGATACCCACGGACAAAGCAATGGCTCCGGCCAGGGTGGCGCTTTCCAGGCCATAGGCGATCGCGCCGAAGGCCACGCCCACAGCCAGTCCCTCGGGAAAATTGTGCAGGGTCACGGCCAGGAACATCAGGGTGGTCTTGCCCCAAGGTGTTTTTAAGCCTTCGCGATCCTTCAGGTCGTGCCCGACGTGAAGGTGGGGCAATATGAGATCTATGCCGCGCAGGAACAGGCCTCCAAGCAGAAATCCCGTTATCGCCGGAAGGAGGCTTCCGTTGCTCATTTCGAGGGCCGGGGCCAGCAGCGACCAGAAACTGGCGGCGATCATCACCCCTGCGGCAAAGCCCAGGAGGGTGTCCATCAGCCAGGGCTTGATGGTTTTGAAAAAGAGGACGAAAGCCGCCCCGAGAGCGGTCATGAACCAGGTGAAAAGTGTGCCCAGCAGGGCAAGCAGGACAGGATTGAGGGTGGTGGTCATGATCGGGAGTAGAAGGCTTCGATGGTCTCGAGCATCTGCCCGATGACGGCGCGGGCGTCATCCACGTCCAGGGTGCGCTTGTCTCCGTTGTCAAAGGTCACGACGACGTTTCCCAAGGCGTTGGAGATCTCCCGGATCTTGGGGATGACGATGTAGCTTTTGCCCATATGTTCGTCGTCATAGGTGAAAATGGCTTTCATTGGACCTCTGCTGTATAAATCCCCGCGGGGCGGGAACCCTTTGAAAACCCCACCCCGCGGAGTTTGTTAACTTTTTATTCGGGGAAGGCGATGGAGTTGATAAAGGCCTGGTTTTCAGGCTTGGGATTGTCCGCCTCGTCCCGGGGCAGGTTCTCTATCTCATGCACGACGTCCATGCCCGAGGTTACCTTGCCGAACACAGTGTGTTTCCCATTCAGCCAGGGCGTGCCATCTTCCTTGGTCACAATGAAGAATTGGGAGCCATTGGTATTGGGGCCGGAATTTGCCATGCAAATACTGGAGTAAAGCACGGGGGATTTGAGGACCTGCTCGTGGAGGGGTTCGTTCATTCCGGTGCGGTTCTGGTAATATTCGATGGTCTTGCCTTTGAGGGGTTCACCGGATTGCTGTTCCTGAACCTGTTTGACGATCTGGAAGATCTCGTCCGAGGGTGCCTGTTCGGATTGCATGTAAGGGACGATGATCTGGGACCAGACCAGCATCGCCTTCTCGTCGCTATCGACTTCTCCGGTCAACTGTTCGCCCTGCTCATAGCATTCGTCCTCAAAGGTGTATCCCGGTCCGCCCTGTCCGTCGTTGGAGCGGTCGTCGTCCTTGGTGTTGGGGTCACCGCCCTGGATCATGAAATCCGGTATCACGCGATGGAAATAGGTGTTGTCATAAAAACCCTCTTTTCCAAGTTTGACAAAGTTTTCCACGGTTTTGGGGGCGAGAGCGGGCCAAAGTTGCAGTTCTATGTCTCCATAGGTCGTTTTCATTATCGCTGTAACGGCTTCAGGTTTTTCCTGCATCGTTTCCTCCTCTTCTGCTGTTTCGTTTTTTCCCCTGCCGTTCGTCTGACAGTTCAGCAGGGTGAGGCTGAGCGCCAGGATCATCGTTACTAAGGCTACGTTACGAAATGTACGTATCATTGTGTTCCTCCATTGGTGTGTATTTTTTCAGTTCCAGTTTTCCATCCAGAACCTCCACGTAGGTGTGGTGTCGGATCCAATCTCCGCTGTTGACGTAGAGACCATTTTCCAGTTCCCGGATGGCGGGTTTATGGCTGTGGCCCATAAACACGTAATCAAAATTTTTGTTCCGGATCTGCCTTCCGGCGTATTTGGCCAGTCCGGCGCTCCTTTTGGCCTGCAGTTTGTGGGAGATCTCCCGGAAGCGGCTGGAACGGGACATTTTGCTGCCGATCCCCAAAGCGAGATCCGGATGAAGAAGGGAAAACAGCCATTTCATGGCAGGCAGGCGAATGATCGCGCGGAAGGCCTTGTAGCGGAAATCGTTGACGGTGTGCAGGTCTCCGTGGGTGAACAGCATCCTTTTGCCGTCCGCCTCGAGGGTATAATGCTCCGGATGGATCTGGACTCCCAGGTATTCGTTGAAAAAGTTGCCGAACCAGAAATCGTGGTTTCCGCTGATCAAAACGATCTGGCAGCCATTTTCCGCGATCTGTGCCAAACGGTGCAGGAGGGGAAAATACTGCTTGATTATGGTGTATTTCCAATCGAACCAGAGATCAAAGATATCGCCGTTAAGAACCATCAGGTCGTATTTACCGACCGCCTGTGCCAGAAAGTCCAGGACGAGGGCGGCATTGCGCCTGTCGTCGTCCGATGACGGGGCGAATTTGAAATGGATGTCGGAAAGGACGCAGATGCGCATGTCAGCTTCGGGAGATGAGGTAATAGATAATGTTGCAGCCGAAGCGCAGGGCTGTTTCCCGCACCTCGGGGGGATCCTTGTGGGTGGAGGGGTCCGCCCAACCGTCACTGATGTTGCTTTCGTATGTGTAGAGGCACATCAGGCGGCCGTTTTCATCGAATATCCCGAAGGCCTGGGGCGGCTTTCCGTCGTGTTCGTGGATCTTGGGCAACCCGGCGGAAAAATCGAAGAAAGAGGTGAACAGCGGAAAGGAGGCGTCCAATTCCACCAGGTCGTATTCCGGAAAGACCTTTTTTATCTCCCGACGGAAGGATTTGTCCATGCCATAGTCGTCGTCGGCGTAGAGGAATCCCCCGCGCAGCATCCACTCGCGCAACTTCTCTATCTCGCGATCCTCCCAGCGGATATTTCCATGCCCGGTGAGATAGAGGAAGGGATAGTTGAAAAGCTTGGCGTCGTCCGCTTTGACCACGTTCTGGTCCACGGGAAAACCTGCGTTGAGGGTGGAATTGACGAACTGGGCGAGGTTGGGCAGGACCTCGGGATCGTTGTACCAATCCCCTCCGCCGTCGTATTGGAGCCTGGCAAAGCCGGTGCGCGTGACCGAGCCCGTAACCCCAAGCAGGGCCTGGCAAAGAACCAGCAGCAGAAGGATTGGCAGAAGGCGGATCTTGATCAATTAACAATCCTCAGTTCGATGCAGACAAGGGAGTTTTCAATCACGGCATAGAAGCACATGTCATAATCATCGTAGGATGAAAGGTAGCGGAGCCTTTCATTGAGCTGGAGTTCGCTGATCGTTTCCCCGCTCTGGCTATCCAGGACGGCCACGCCCTTTTGCATGGGAACCACCGTGATGCCGCGGTCGATCCGCTTGTCTTCGTTATTGGTTATCTCCATCATGCGGGAGCCGTTATTCCCGGAGATGCCGTTTTCCAGAGATTTTCTCCATATCTCGTTGCCCTCCCTGTCGAGTCCGATCAAATGGTCGTTCTGCAGGCAGAGTTCCAATCCGGCGCCAGTTGGCAGGATACCTGATATGGGGGCGCCGTATGATCCTTCCCAAAGGAGTTCGCGGTTCTTCTTGCCGTAAACGAGCAGGTTGTTTGAATTGGCCAGATAGATCTTCCCCTGGTCAAAGGCCGGCGCCGAAGTGATGTTGTAAGGCAGTTCCGCGCTCCAGCCGATATTCAGTTCGATGCTGCGGGCGGGAAAATTAAGCACTTTGCCCAGATTGGTGATGACCTCCGAACTGACAGTGCTCATCTGCCAGGCAGAGACGTCCTTTTTGGTCCTGTGCAGTATCACATCAAGGATGCGGTTGCCAAAGGCCATGTACACTATTGCCAGGATGGTGCCCAAAAGGAGGATTAGCGAAGTGATCTGCAGTTTGTTCAGCCTGCGCTTTTTCAGTTTCTGCAGTTGGGGCTGGTTTTTCAGCACCAGCCAGACCGCGTTGCCACTGCTGCCATAGGATTCGATGAGGGCAAGCATGCCCTTCAGATCAGTCCCGCTGCCAAAGACCTCCGCGGCAATGCCCCCGGAAAGGACATACAGGGTCTCGTTCTCAGCCAGGCGCACTCGAACCGGCCTGACCTTGATATCCTCTTCCGCGAGCCCCAAGAGGTTCATTTCCCTGTGGCTGCGGATGTGGAAATTTTTCCAGGGCATGCCGGGAAAAAGCATTTTCTTGCCACGGTTCAGCCCGCAGAATATCCTGCCGAACTGCACGAAATAGATCTCGGAATCGTAGGTCACGGCAAAAAAGAGGGATATCCCCTTTTCCCGGAGGTTGGTCATGCGCAGGCTGGCATGGAGTTTCCAGTGAAAATCCTCGAAGAAAGATGTCAGCCAGTTTTCGATCTGGATCTTGCTTATCTCGAGTACGTCGGAATTGAGAATGTCCAGTTTTATCTGGGCCTGGATCTCCTCCAGAGCTTCGTTTTCCTCTTCGTGCATGGTGCAGAGAAACCAGCCATAGCGGCCGTCCTTACTGCCCTGGAACTCGCACAACCCCTGCGGGAAGGAGGCAAATTTGCTTTGTATCGAGATCATGTCATTTCCACCATTTAATGTAACTCCGCCAGAAAACGCGCCACAGGGTCGGCAGATCCATCAGCATATTTGTGTAGGAAGCGTTCGCCAGAGGGCACCAGCACTCCTTTTTGTGGACTGACCTGCGCTCCAATTCGGCGGTGTGGTTAAACCAGATCTCCCGGAAATTGTAGTTGTTCTGGCGCAGGTTGCCCAGGCTTTTGGCCTTGACACAGCATATCCAGAGATCACCGTCCGGCGAGATCTGCGCTGATGCCACGCCCGCGTAACACGGCAAGACCTGCCTTTCATCGCGCAGGATATTTTTAACGAGGTTGTAATATTCGATCCTGAAAGCCATTGTGACCTTGCTCATGCCCTTGAAATCCTCGTTCTTGATCCTGTGGATCAGGTAGTCGATGGCGGATTTGTAATCCACGAGGGTGGGCGTGATCTTTTCGCCCATCGTATCCAGTTCAACCCGCTCCTCTGCTATCTCCGTGATGTAGGAATCAGGCTTGAGGCGCATCAATTCGTTGGCAACGCTGGAGAAACTTTCCACGTTGAATTGCGAGATAACGGTGTGGATGCCCACGGAGAGGTTTTCCAGGTTGAGCGCTTTGAGTTTGTGTAAAGTGGCAATGACCTTTTCATAGTTTCCCGGTACGCCGCGTATCTCGTCGTGCTGGGCTTCTATCCCGTCTATGGATAGATTTATGATCACCTGGGCCTTGGAACAGGCCCTGGCGATCGCGGCGGTGTTTTCCACGATAGCTTTGGTAAGAATCCCGTTGGTGGGGATATTTATGATCCGCGGACGGGAGATTTCGTAGATCGTGCTGACCACTTTGACGATATCTTTGCGTAAAAAGGGCTCCCCGCCGCTGAAAGTGATCCAATAGGGTGATCTGCCGATACTCTTGAATGTCTTGGCGTATTCCTCAACGCTGAAGTCGCGTGCTTTTTTCTTCCAGATATTGCACGTCTTGCAGCGTGAATTGCAGGAATAAAGCAGGCTCACCGTGTAGTTCATGGGTAGAAGGCGCGGGAAGCCGATATGTTTCATCAGCCAGTAACCGACCATTCTGAAAAGCAATTTTACCATTAAAAGCCCCCGGATCCCATATTTTTGGTTGAACGTGCGATATCCCAGGCAAAGGGATTCCTGTTCCGAATGTAAAAATCATAACTCCCGAGTAGGCGGCAAAACATCTCCAGGAGCATCACTGCAAGGACTTTGGGGGCGGTGAGGGGAAATTCGCACATTTCCTGCAGCAGGATCCATAACAAGGTTCCGCTGTCCTGCGAGACGACCCTGTAATCCTGTTTCCGCTTCAGCCACAGGTGGCCGTTCTGGATCCTGCGCCGCTGTTTGATGAAATCCTTCAGATTCTCCGGACCCTTGTTCCTGATAATGGCATCCGGGATATAGCGCAGCCTGAGCCCCTGGGAACGGACGATCGACTCGATGCTTGCCTCATCCACCGCGGAATCCGGCGGGATCTCCTCCATCAGTTTGCGGAACGCGATCATTTCGCCGAGTTTGGGGGATACCATCGCCATGCGGTGATGCAGCCGCCAGAGCAGATTGACCGCGTAACCGATGAAGGTATTTTGTGCGTTCACCGGGACAGGCCTTCCGCCAGTCGCCCCGATTTTCGGATCACCGAGCGCGGAAACGAGTTTTTCGATCGTATGTGCAGCGGGAATGACGTCTGCCGAGATCACGACGAGGTATTCCGAGGCTGCCTCCCGGAGAAAGAGGTTTATGGCGCTTGATTTGCCTTCCCGCCTGGTCTGCAGTATCAGCCGCACCAGGGGGTGATTTGAAGAGTATTCCAGAACGAGTTCATCGGTGCCGTCCGTGCTCGCACTGGAGACGACGATGATCTCGGCGATATGGACCTTCTTCAATTTCTGGGAGTGGAGTGAATTAAGTAGGGGGATTATGTTCCCTGCTTCATTATAGGCAAAGACCCCCAGCGAACAGGTTAGTTTTTCTTTTTTGGGCATATTCATATCAGATCCCGTTCCCGGGGATGTTTTTCGTTTCGGTCAGTTCACGGTTTATGGCGTCCAGTATTCCGTTTAAGAATTTTCCTGAATTTTCGCTGCTAAATTTTTTGGAGATCTCAATGGCTTCATTGATCACGACAGCTGGTGGCGTATCCGTGAACATCAGTTCATAGACCGAGATCTCCAGGATGCTCTTGTCCAGCAGCGCCATGTTTTCCAGGCGCCAGTTCTCGCTGTGCTTGTCGATCTCCGCTCCGATGGCCTCCCGGTTGATGATCGTGTTTTTCACGAGGTCTTCCGTGAAAGCCAGAACTGGTGAGGATCCGTCGATCTTTTCCGCGAGTGCGACCTGGTCCAGAAGATCGGGGTATTTATTCAGTGAGTCGTATTCGCGAAATTCAGCCCCGATCTCGGCAAAATTCAGAGCGTAGAGTGTTTGCACCGCCAGTTCGCGAGCCTTACGCCTTTGTCCCACTATCCAGAGCCTTTTGCAGATTCAACATTTCCAGTGCGGAGGCGGCGGCCGAGAAGCCCCGGTTGCCAGCCTTGGTTCCGGCACGTTCTATGGCCTGCTCGATGGTGTCTGTGGTCAGGATGCCGAAGATAACGGGCTTTGTCTGGCTCAGGGCCACTTGGGCGATCCCCTTGCTAACTTCGGAAGCCACATAATCAAAGTGCGGCGTTCCGCCTCTGATAACGGCTCCCAGGCAGATAACGGCGTCAAAATCCTTTTTCGAGGCAGCCGCTTTGGCCACCTGTGGAATCTCAAAACAACCGGGAACCCAGATCACCGTGATATCGTTTTCACGCACATCATGGCGCGTCAGGCAGTCAATGGCCCCCTCAAGTAGTTTCGCGCTGATCATTTCATTGAACCGGCTCACAACTATGACGAACCTGTATTTCTTTGATACAAGGCTTCCCTCGACTGTTCTCATTTTTCTGCTCCTTAAGCAAAGCATTTTTACATCAGTTAACCATTATATAAAACAGCGGATTTTATTCAAGCAAAATCTTTCACGTTATCCTGAGAACATCCCTTATTTCCTGTTCAATTTGGAACCTCAAAACGGCGGAAACCGGTAATCACGTTTTATATTGCGGTGTAACCGGAGTGATTTTCCCATTCTATTAATATAATTAGGCTAAGAGACAGAATTTGGTTGACGGAAAACGAGAACGAAAAAATATGTTTATAACTCTGATTTTGGGGAGAAGATGGATAGATTATTCCAGCCGGAACTCGTTAAAATTGTTGACGGATTTGAGTCAAAATTCCAGTGTTTGAAATTCCTCACCACATCTCTGGAGGAGAGTGGCTGCCTCAGTTTTCCGGATAGATTCCTGCAAGCTGTAAGAGGCCGGGAGGATATCATGAGCACCGGGATCGGCAAGGGGGTGGCGATACCCCATGCCAGGGATCTGACAGTGACCTGCATGAAAATCGCCGTCTGCCTGATCCGGGAACCTCTGGAATTTGAAAGTGTGGACAGTCTTCCAGTACAACTTGTATTCATGATCGCCATTCCCCAAAGTTCGAACAAAGAATACATGCAGATACTCCGTTCGCTTTCGGAATACCTGCGCCAGGATGAAAACCGCAACAAGATCATCAAAGCCAAAGATGAAATGGAACTATATAATGAAGTTATTAAAATTGAAGACATTATTACTGACGGCCTTCGCAGTTAGCGCCGTTTTGAACCCCCTTTTCGCGGTCAGCGACGCCGCGGGGACAACCGGATTCCAGGCTCTGAAAGTTGTCTATTCCGCGCGTGCCGTGGCGCTTGGCCAGGCCTTGACCGGACAGGCAAAAAATCCTGACGGCATTCATTTCAACCCAGCTTCCATTCTTGGCATTGAAGGCAGGGAAATCGGCAGCACCTATACCAATTCCTTTCTTGATACGCAGGGCGGGCAATTGCAATTCCTGCTGCCCAAACACAAGTTCACGGCCTGGGGTTTTTCTCTCAAATACATGAACATGGGTGAGTTTGAACATACGCTGATAGACCAGAACGGAGACCTGATAGACACAGGCGAGACCTTTGGCGCTTACAACCTCATCGCCACGGCTTCACTGGCCAAATACATCTCCGATGCCATTGACCTTGGAGGCACAATAAAGGTGATATATGACCAGATTGAGGATAGTTCAGCCACCGCAGCGGTAATTGATCTTGGCGCGATGCATCATCCCGCCAATGAAAAAGTGGAGGTTGGCCTCAGCATCAGGAATCTGGGCGCCCAACTGACATACTATTCCGACAGCCAGTACAAGGAAAAACTCCCCTTCACCATAGCCGCGGGCATCACCTACCAGTTTATTCCCGAGTTGTTCGGCAGTCTGGAAGTTGGTAAAGCCGAGGGTGAGGATGTGGTTGCCAAAGTAGGTGTGGAATATGAGATATATCCCTCCCTGGATCTGCGTGGCGGCTTCCGTTCCAACGCCGGAGACGGATACAACGGAGGGACTTTTGCTTTCTTATCCGGTCTCTCTCTGGGAGTGGGCTGGAACTGGCGCAACTACAGATTGGATTATGGCATGGCCTCATACGGAGACCTGGGATTGATCAACCAACTCAGCCTCAATTATGAGTTCTGATAACGCAAGATAAACATTCTTCGCCTGATATGCGTGACTTTCTTTTGGAAATTGGAGTGGAGGAGATCCCCACAACACATTTGAGCCCCGCCACGGACTTTATCCGCAATTCCTTCGTCAAAATCATGCGGGAATCCGGATTGGAATACGGCTCCCTCAAGGTCAGTTCAACCCCCCGCCGGTTTTTCCTGCAGGCTGAGTCCGTTCAGGAAATGCAGGAGGATATCCAGATCAACAAAACAGGACCAGCTAAGAGGATATCTGTTGGCGAGAACGGAGAGTTGCTTCCTCCCGCGCTCGGCTTTTTGAAGAAAAACTCGGCCAAAGCCGAAGATCTGCATATAGAAACCAATGACCGGGGTGAATTCATAGCCCTGAGTTACATCCAAAAAGGAAAAGCCTCTCCTGACATACTGAAGGAATGGGCTGCAGAATTGATCCCCCGGATACCCTTCGCCAAGACGATGGTCTGGAATGAATCCCGGTTTCAATTCTCCCGTCCCCTGCGCTGGCTTTGCCTGCTTTGGGGCGCAGACGTCATTCCTCTTAAAACTGCCGGGATCACCAGCGGGAATCTGACCCGCGGCAACAGATACCTCGGACTGGGGAGAAAACTGGAAATTGATACCCCCGTAGATTATCTTGAGGTTCTCCGGACTAACGCGGTCCTGGCGAATAGGGATGAACGCCGCGCTGTCCTTTGCCTGGGACTGGAAAATGTTTTGCAGGATACCGGTTTGATGGTCCTGGATGATCCCAGGCTTGTCGACACTGTAACCGACCTGGTGGAGCACCCAACTGCGGTTTTGGCGGAATTCGACAGCCAGTTCCTGAAATTGCCGGAAAAGATCATCACCGCAACCATCAGCCAGAATCAGAAATATTTTGCCGTGCAAACGGGATCCGGCGAACTGAGCAATCAATTCGTCTTCATATCCAACGGTGACCCCAAATACAACGACCTCATCCGCAAAGGTAATGAAAAGGTCGTGATAGCCAGGTTGGCGGACGCCATGTGGTATTATCAGGAAGACACCCGCCATCCCCTGGAAAGTTACGTGCTAAAACTCGACGAGGTGGTTTTCCAATCCAAACTCGGCACCATGGCCGATAAAAGCGCCCGGATACAGAACCTTGTCTCATATTTGTGTGGAAAACTGGAACTGGACCGATCCAGCACCGACCTGGCCTTGCGTACGGCCATGCTCTGCAAGGCGGATCTGGTGACCATGATGCTGGGGGAAAAAGAATTCACCAAATTGCAGGGCTACATTGGCAAGCAATACGCCCTGGCCGGCGGCGAGCCGGAAGAGGTTGCCGAAGGCATCTATGAGCATTACATGCCGCGCGGAACAAATGACAAACTTCCTTTTTCTCTCACCGGCGCGATAGTCGCTGTGGCGGACAAACTGGACAGCGTTTGCGGAATAATCGGCATTGGCGAGGTTCCCACCGGATCCGCGGATCCATTTGCCCTGCGCCGTGCCGCCAATGGCATCGTGGAGATAATCGTCGATCGCGCCTGGCCTCTTGATCTTTCCGCCCTGATCGATTTTGCCCTTGAACAAACCGGAAAAAAGGCGGAACTTAGCCCCACCGCGCGGAATGACGCCCAGGATTTCTTCCGCCAGCGCGTACAATGGTTGCTTAAGCAGATGGATCTGGATTACGATGTGATAGAAAGTGTCATGCATCTCTCCCTGGGTATTCTGCCCCGGCTGAAGCAGAGAGCGCTTGCGCTGCAAAAATACAGGGTACGCGAGGATTTCCTGCGCCTTGTCATTGGCTTCAAAAGGGTTGCCAACATCATCGGGGAAGACAGGGAATTCCCAGAAATATCCGAAAGGCTCCTCATCCAGGAGGAGGAGAAAAAACTTCACACGGAGCTGCAAACTCTGCGGCAGGACATTGATCAAAGCCTCCAAAAGTGGGATTATACCCAAGCCATCAATCTGCTGGTTGGGTTTGGCGTTCATATCGACCGTTTTTTCGACGCCGTATTGGTCAATTGTGAAGACCCCAAACTGCGCGAAAACCGCCACGCCCTGCTCAATTCCGTCAAAAATGAATTCCTGAAAGTATCGGATATCTCAAAGATCATTATTGAAAATGAAACAGAGGTCAACAAGTGAACATCATCGAAGATCTAAAAAACAGGGCAAGGTCAAAAGGAGGACGCATTGTCCTGCCTGAGAGCGGAGACCAGCGCACCCTGCAGGCCGCGGATATCATCCTCAAAGAAGGCCTGGCGGATGTCGTTCTGGTGGGCAAAGAGGAAATCGTGCTTTCCAGGGCGCGGGAACTGGGGCTGGACCTTGGCAGAACAACCATCCTGGACCCCCAAAAACATCCGGACATTGACAAATTTGCCCAATACTACCATGAAAAACGCAGGGAAAAAGGTGTTACCGAGGAACTGGCCGCGGAAACCGTGCGCAATGAATTGTATTTCGGAACGCTGCTCGTCAAGTTCGGGCATGTCGATGGCATGGTAGCCGGCGCGGCAAACACGACCGCCGATGTCCTGCGCGCGGCGCTGCAGGTCGTGGGTGTTGCCGAAGGTTTGAAAACCGTTTCCAGCTGTTTCATCATGGTTGTCCCGGATTATCGGGGCCGGGACAGGGTCTATCTTTTCGCGGATTGTGCCGTCGTCCCTTTGCCAGAGACGGAACAACTGGCGGACATCGCGATCAGCACCGCGCAAACCCGTAGGAAGATTCTTGGAGACACACCCAAAGTGGCACTCCTTTCCTTTTCTACGAAAGGAAGCGGCAAACACGAACTTGTGGATAGGGTCGCGGAGGCGAAAGACATCCTCGATGAGCGTGGGGTGGATTTTGACTATGACGGCGAATTGCAGCTCGACGCCGCGATCGTTCCCGAAGTCGCCAAATTGAAGGCCCCCGGAAGCAAGCTTGCCGGAGAGGCGAACATCCTGATCTTCCCGGATCTGCAATCTGGAAACATTGGTTACAAACTTGTCCAGCGCTTTGCCAAGGCCGAGGCGATCGGCCCCATCATCCAGGGGCTGGCCGCTCCAGTTTGCGACCTTTCCCGCGGCTGCTCGACCCAGGACATAGTCAACACAACCGCGCTGGTGCTCTTAATGAGAGATGAATAACAAATCATAGAGGAAACCATGGCCATCAAACTTTCAAACCGGATCAAACTCGTCAAACCGTCTCCCACGCTGGCCCTTTCGGCCAAAGCCAAGGAAATGAAAGCCGCTGGCATCGACGTCGTGAATTTCGGGGTCGGCGAGCCGGACTTCAACACCCCCGAATATATCAAGGCGTCCGCCCATGCCGCCATCGACGAGAATTTCACGCATTACACCGCCAATGCCGGAATACCAGAACTCCGCCAGGCGATCTGCGACAAACTCTCAAAATGCAACGGTCTTGTTTACGAGCCTAAACAGATCCTCGTCTCACCCGGAGCCAAAGCTTCAATTCTCAATGTACTGACCGCAGTCTGTGACAACCTCGACCAGGTTTTGATACCGATCCCATATTGGGTCAGTTATCCCTACCAGGCAATGCTCGCCAACGCCGAGCCCATATTCATTCCGACGTCCGCCGAACATGATTTCAAGATAACCGCGGATTCCCTGCAGGAATCTATCAGGGAAAACCCTTGTTCCAAGGCCTTGCTTCTGAACAGCCCCAACAACCCCACCGGCGCTGTCTACGGCAGAAAAGAGCTGGAGGAGATAGCAGGAGTCTGCCTTGAACACAATATCCTGGTCATCGCCGACGAGATCTATGAACGGCTGGTTTATGACGGAGTGGAGCATGTATCGATCGCATCGATCAGTCCGGAAATGAAAGAGCACACCGTTGTGGTGAATGGAGTATCCAAAGCCTATGCCATGACCGGATGGCGCTTAGGCTATGCTGCTGGTCCCGCCCCTCTCATCGCGGCTGCCGGCAGGATGCAGGAACACGCCACTTCCTGCGTGAACTCGATCACCCAGAAAGCCTGCGTCACTGCACTGACAAAGGAAGACGACTCCATCGAGAATATGCGCTCTGAATTTCAACGGCGCCGGGACTTCCTCTATTCAAGGTTATGCAGCCTGCCCCACATCAGTTGTTTCAAACCACAGGGAGCGTTTTACATCTCGCCAAACATAGATTGGTATTTAAACAAGGGCCTCAAAGGCATAACGACCTCGGCAGATTTTTGCCGGATGCTGCTGGAAGATCACCACGTCGCCCTGGTCCCGGGTGATTGTTTCGGTCTGGGCTCGATCGTGCGTTTTTCATACGCCAACAGCATGGAGAACCTGCAAAAGGGAGTAACCCGTTTTGAGGCCTTCCTAAACGAATTACTATCATAGGGGGAAAACCATGGCAGATTATCAGGATAAATACCGCGAACGCTGGAAAGACCGGCGTAAGAGATCATACAACTGGAAAAGACTGGTTATCATGATCCTGGCCCTGGTGGTGATCCTGATCGTGATCAACCGCCTGAACAAAATTGGCAACATCAAGCAGCAACCCGATGCCGAATTCATTGAACAGGACACCACGGAGCAGGTGAACGGCCAGGAAGAGACCTCCGTTGTCCCGCCCTCGGAGGAAAACCGATGAGTCTAGTGATCGTTGGCTCGGTTGGCCTGGATACGATCGAAACTCCTCTGGGCAAGGTCGTGGATTCCCTTGGCGGATCTGCTGTCTATGCCTCTCTTGCCGCTTCGTATTTCAGTCCCACATTCCTCGTCGGCGTCATCGGTGATGACTATCCCAAATCCGGCCTGGCCCTGCTCAAAGCCCATAACGTCAATACTGACGGCTTGGAGACCAAATCCGGAAAAACCTTCCGCTGGAGCGGGAAATATGAAAACTGGAACCAGGCGGACACGCTGATAACTGAACTGAATGTTTTTGCGGATTTTTCCCCGCAGATCCCCGATTCATGCAAAAACTGCCGTTGTCTGCTGCTGGCAAATATCCATCCCAACCTGCAGAAGATCGTCCTGGATCAGATCGAAGGTTACCAATGGGTCGCCTGCGATACCATGAACTACTGGATATCACTCTGCCCGGATGAACTGACCGGGGTGATCCGCCGGGTGGACATCCTCTTTATCAACGAGGAAGAGATCCGCCAGTTTACAGGAATTATGAACATTTTTGCGGCCGCCAGGAGCATACTCGACCTGGGTCCCAAGGTTGTGGTCGTTAAACGTGGAGAATATGGCAGCGTCGCCGTCCTGGAGAATGATTACTTTTTCTCACCCGTCTACCCGGTGGAACAGGTTATCGATCCCACGGGAGCCGGAGATACTTTCGCGGGTGGTTTCATGAGCTATATTTCCAGCCGTGAAGAACTGAACAAAGCCTCCATTCGCAATGCCGTCCGCTATGGAACCGTGCTTGCTTCCCTGAATGTAACCTCATTCAGCGTCGAAGGCATCATCAACCTCGATCCCGCAATCCTGCACCAAAAAGTGAGAGAACTTCGCGACTGGACCTGATCCGGACAATTATTATGGCAGATAAAAACATTGATTACCGCAGCTCGGGGGTGGACGTCAAGGCTGGCGAGAACGCAGTGAAATCCATTAAAGAGTTGGCCAAGGGCACCTATAATAAGGATGTCCTCAGCGATCTGGGCAGTTTTGGGGGATTATATCGTTTCCGCCGGCAGGATCTTGAGGATCCGGTATTGGTGACGAGCACGGACGGGGTGGGGACAAAACTTCGCCTGGCTGTGATGTCGCAGCGGTATGAGACCGTCGGTCAGGACCTGGTCAACCACTGCGTAAATGATATCCTGGTCCAGGGCGCCCTGCCGCTTTTTTTTCTCGATTACATAGGCATGGGCCATCTGGATCCAGACCACGTGAAAAAGATCATCTCAGGCATGGCCAAAGCCTGCCGGGAAAATTCCTGCGCCCTGATCGGCGGCGAGATGGCGGAAATGCCCGGGATCTACCACGGTGAGGATTTTGATCTTGTGGGCACAGTTGTCGGCGTCGTGGATAAAAAGGACCTGCTTCCTGCCGACCGCATCAGGGAAGGTGACATTCTCGCTGCCCTGCCAAGCTCAGGCTTGCACACCAACGGCTATTCCCTGGCCAGAAAGATCGTTTTTGACCACCTTGGACTTGAGGTCGAAAGCTACATTCCTGAACTCGGCGCGACCGTGGCTGACCTTTTGCTCGCCATTCATAAAAGCTATCTTGGCCCCCTCAAACCCCACCTGAAAGATCCCCACCTGCATGGATTGGCCCATATCACCGGCGGCGGCATACCGGGCAACCTCAAACGTATCATACCGGACAGGCTCACAGCCCATGTGGATTATCCCGAAAAGAATATCCCCCCTCTGTTCAGGTGGTTGCAAGATTCAGCCTCCCTCACCCGGGAGACAATGCTGGAGAGTTTTAACCTCGGAATTGGTATGATCGCCGTGCTGGATCCTTCCTTTGCACCGGATTTCGTTGATGCTACCTCCTCCTTTGTTATCGGCGAACTAAAAGGAACTTCTTCGGTTGGGGACAAAGTAGTTTTTGTCAACTGAGCAATCCCCAAATGGTATAAACTTTGTCTATATTGCGGTTTTTCCATGTAGGCAGAATCCATTTCAACCTTGTATAACAAACACCATGAATTGGGGGGGGGACTGAGACGTCACAGCAAAAAATGCCTGATAATCGAACTGAATGGAAAATTACAGTTTTTCTCCAAAGATATCATTCTTGGCTCTGACCCGCCCGCCACAAACCCACTACCGCCTGAGTTCCCGCTGGTTCAGCGTTTACTCAGCGCGTGGTCAGGCAGTGGCCAGGCGGTCAGGGAAAAGAGGGGATTTGGCAACAAACCTCCGGTTTTGAAAGGGAGCCAAGCATTTTTTGGCCATGAACTGGAATTGTTAATGCAAGGCAGATCATAACACTCCCAAGTCAACCACTCCCTGTATTCAGGACATTATAGAACTCAGTGATTTCTGATGAAGACCAGCTGGCCAGTGGGAAAATTTATGCCGCACAAAAGGCTAAGAACTGGGATATCAAAATTGTATCGCCTTGATAATTAATATGATACAAGAAAGAAAATGAATTCGTGCCGATATTGAAGCCAGGAATCCGAAAAAAAACTTGACGATTTCGGGATAGCCAGATAAACGAAACCTACTGAAAAAATATTGAGTCCCAGATAACGAGATTCCGTTTTAGTTTAACGAAATTAAATAATGCTATTAGAGAAGGGAGGTTTATCGATGCGTAAATTTGCATTGATCCTGCTGATAATGTTAATCTGTGGCGTAGCCATCCTAAATGCCGCCACAACCGGACGCCTCGCTGTGCGTGTGCGCGATAATCAGGGCAAACCGATCGAGTTTGTCAATGTCGTGGTGATGAAAGGCTCAGAGCGCATCACCGGAGGACAGACGAACGCAAGGGGAACCGCGATTATCATCAATATTCCGCCTGGTTCGTACACAGTCAGGTTTTCACTCATCGGATATGACACCTATACATTCCAGGATGTCCGCATTCGCGTGGACCAGACAACCAACCTTTCCCCTGTTATGGGCAAAGCCGGAATCAGGCTGGCCACAGTTGTCGTGACTGCTAAGCAGGACAGGGTGGGTAAGGACCGCACCGAATCCTCCCGCCAGATCGAAATGGAACGTATGAGCGATGTTTCCGTCACATCTGTTGCCGGTATTGTTGCTTTGCAGGCGGGCGTGACAGAGATTGGCGGAGAATTGCACATCCGCGGCGGACGCGCCAATGAGGTCAATTTCACGGTCGATGGAATGTCCGTATCGGATCCCGTGGATGGTGGCAGCGCCCTGCAAGTTGACGTGGACGCCATCAGCGACATGAAGGTCATGACCGGTGGTTTCCCCGCCGAATATGGAAATGCCCAGTCCGGCGTGATCAATATCGTCACCAAGGACGGTGATCCTTTCTATTCAGGGAAACTGGAATACAACACGGATCATCTCATCGGCGAAGGCAGAAACACAGATGTCGTCAAGTTCGCCCTTGGCGGGCCTCTCTGGCCCTTGGGAACCGACGATGTGCGCGAACGCTTCACTTTCTATCTGAACGGAGGCGGAGAATGGCTGGACGGCAGGCTGAAAGATTATTACATTGCCGATCCCATGGAAGACTACGTTTTCAATGACGTCCAGTTGCTCGAATATGAATACCCGGAAAACAATCCTTATGAAGACAGGGACAACTTCCTGGGATTCGATATTGGAAACCGGAACTACAACGCCTATAACGTAAACCTGAAAACAAAATTCGTGCTCACCCCCACCCAGCGCATAACCCTGGCTACCCGCGGTGACCGTTCTTTCAACCTTCCCTTCTCCTATGCCTGGCGCTACGCGCTGGACCACTACGCCTTTACGGAAACAGACCAAAGGCAATATATTGCAACCTATGACCATGTCTTCAATTCCTCCATGAACCTCAAGGTCAAGGCGAGTTATTACGAGAAAAACAGCAATTCCGGCCCGCGCGGCATAGACAGGGATAATTACATGTATATGGTGGTTGATCCAGAGAATCCCCCGGCGGATTATGTGGATCAGGTCCTGCTTGGCAATCAGGGCTGGAATAGTGTAGATCACGATTCCGACGGTGTCTACAGCCCGGATTACGATGGCGATGGCGTCAGTGATGCCAATTATCTGCCGGCTTCATACTGGACCTATCGCATTGCCAGTGTGGAAGATCCCCGCGTTATTACGGGTTTCACCCCTCCTGGAAGTATCTACGAATTCTTTGTCAATGATGAAACCACCACAATATCAGGACGCGCTGATTTTGAATACCAGATGAACGATACACACCTGGCAAAAACTGGGCTTGAAGTGATCAAACACAATATCCAAAAGAACCAGCTGCAAAACTTCCTCACCGTTTATGAGGACAGGTTCCAGGATAGCCTAGATCGTGTTTGGGATGGCCTGGAAGATTTTGAACCTGTTTACGACAGTGAGGGTAATATCACCAACGTTCCCGAAGAACTGTATGACATGTACGAAACTGAAGACGAAGTTATCATACCCATCTATAAACCCGAGGATTATTACAAAGCGGCCCAGGAAGCCTCCGGAAAACGCGATGGTTACCAGGCTGATCCCTGGCAGCTTGCCTACTATATCCAGGACAAAATGGAATGGGAAGGCATGATCGTCAATGCCGGCCTGCGTTTCGACGTCTGGTACCTGGGTAACCAATACAAGGTGCTTCAAGATGACGGAAGTTTCGAAACGATTGATTTCGATACCGACGAACGCTTGCAGGTCATGGTCTCACCAAGGCTGGGTGTTTCACACCCCATCACCGACCGGGACGTCCTGCGCTTCGCTTACAACTATCAGAACCAATTGCCCCAGATGCAGTACATATTCACATCCAAAACTCCGGCTGACGCCAATGTTGCGGATCAAACCATCACAGTTGGCAACACAAATCTTGAGCCGCAGATCACCGTCACCTATGAGGTCGGACTCTCACACCAGCTTTCTGACGACTATGTGGTGGATATGACAGCTTACTATAAGAACCTGTATAACTACGTCAGCACGATGAAAGAATATAATCCGGACGAACCCCAGGTGTTCTGGTATAAATTCATCTCCGAGGATTACGGTTCTGCCCGTGGTATCGATATCCAGCTGGAGAAGTTGCTTTCCAATTTCAACACCTGGTCTGTCGCCTATTCGCTAGCCTGGGCGCAGGGCAATAATTCCACGACGGTGATCCAGGACGAAGCAACAAACTTGCGTGAATTCCCCCTTGACTGGGATGTTCGCCACAATGTGAGCATAAACTATACCTTCAGGATTGGCCGCGGCGAGGAATTCTTTGTGCCTTTCACGGATTTCATCCTGCCCCTCGACGATTTCAGCGCCAACCTGAACTGGAATTTGGCCTCAGGAGCCCCCTACACGCCGCAAAGCATCGAAGGGAACAGCTATCTGGATACAAACAGCATGCGCAAGGATTTCACCAATCAGGCAAACTTGCGCCTCACCAAGGGTTTCACTCTCGCCAATAAGATGAACATCAGAGTCTTTTTGGATGTGGAGAACCTCTTCAAGACCAAGAACGTCCTAACCGTATATCCCAAAACAGGTTCACCCTATGAAACCGGAGAGGACATATCCGATGCCAATACCGGCTACACATATCCTGAAGTGGAATATGTGTACAATCAATACATACGAAATCCCGCATTTGTCAACGACTACCGCGGATTCACACTTGGTGTGTCATTCAATTTCTAGAAATCCCTTGGGAGGAAAGATAAAATGAGGAATAGATTCTCTAAAATTCTACTGATCGTCGCACTGATGGGCTTTTTGCTCACCAGTTTTGCCTACGCACAGGAAAATGAAACTGCAATGCAGGATCCTGCAACTGAAACGCCCGTAACGGAAGCCGAAAGCGCGGATACCGATGCTGCAACGCAGGGAAGCTCTGGTTTGAAGGGTGTGGCCGAATTCCTTTTTGGCCGTGCCTTTGTTCAGCTTTTCATCAACGGTGGCTGGGTCATGTGGCCACTGCTTGCCGTGGCCATATATGGTCTGGCCTACATAATCTGGAAATTCATTTCCCTGATGTATGCCAAAGTGAATCTCAACGATTTCTTGAACAACATCGTACCCTTGATCAAGGAAAACAAGGTCAAGGAAGCCACTGAAGTATCCAAGAAAACACGCGGACCTGTGGCAGCGGTCGTTTATGCCGGATTACTCAAAGCAGATAAGGGTATTGATGCCGTGGAGAAAAACATGGAAAACGCGGCCATGATCGAGATGTCCTATCTCGAGAAAGGCTTCGTTGAAATGTCCACCGTCATCACCCTCGCACCCATGCTGGGATTCTTTGGTACGGTCACCGGTATGATCGTGGCTTTCGATTCCATATCCAAAGCTCGCTCAGTTGACGCCACGATCGTCGCGGACGGTATCAAAATTGCGTTGATCACAACCCAGGCCGGTTTGGCTATTGGTATTGTCGTGCAGTTCTTTTACAACATTTTTACGACCATGGTCGATGGTATGGTCATAGATATGCAGCGTGCCTCAGAAAAGGTAACAGAAGCCCTGATCGAATCCTGATAAGGGGGAAAAATGAAAGTTGCCCGCAAAAGGAAGCGAAAGGTTGAGATTCCGAATGCCTCGATGTCGGATATCGCTTTCCTGCTGATCATCTTCTTTATGGCAACCACGAAGTTTGATGTCAAAGAAGGTGTAAAGGTACAGCTGAATAAAGCTGTCTCACAAGAACAAATTGAGACAACCGAGGTACAGCTCACCGAACAGGAGATGACACGCATAGAGATCACCGAATCCGGGCTCATCAAGATAAACAATGAAGAACCCAGGTCTTTTACGGATAATGAGCTGAACCAACTCTTTCTTAGCAAGATCGAGATGCGGGAAAGGCTGAACCGGGAAAGCACGGATCCGGAGGTTAAGGACACAAAGATGCTCTTTCTGGTGAAGACCGACACCGAAGCAAAATACAACGACATGGTGCGGGTTGTTGACCATTTGGTCACTTACCGGGACAGGGCCCTGATCTCCATCTCTACGCAAATTTAGGAGCAAAGAATGGCTAAGATAAAAACTCCAACCAGACCCGAGGCTTACATTCCCAATTCCTCGATGTCTGACATCGCATTTCTGCTCCTGCTGTTCTTTATGGTTTCCACTGTGTTTGTCCAGGAAAGGGTTTTTTGGGTCCCCCGGGACCAGTTACCCTTTGCTTCGGAGAATATTGAGCGTGTCGCGCGTAGCGAATCCGCGACAATATACATCACCGAAGCCGAAGAGATCCTGATCGATGACTTTCCCCGCTCCGTGGACGATAATTCCATTATAGAGGTCATGCAGATTAAAAGCCAGGAAATACCCACCCTACAGGTCTGCTTCCGCACCGACAAGGACACCCGCTACCAGGCTGTCCGTGATGTGATGATGCGCCTGCAGGATGCGGATACCCGGAATGTGGTCTTCGAAGTGCAACGGAAACAATAGAGGTGTAACATGAAAGAAAAAGTCTATGACTGGAAAGATGTGGCCAATTCCCAGTTCAGCAAAGCGCTGGCATTGGCTATCACGATCATGCTCTTTGCCCTTTTGGTTGCACCCAAGACAGACACACAACGAAGAAGAGAAACGGTTGTCCAGGCTGAAATTGCCGAAGCTCCACCTGATACGCGTGAAAAGGAGGAAACTCCTCAGGAACAGGATATCCAGATCGATATCCCCGTGATCAGCGAAGAACTCGCCACGGAAGACACCCCTGAACTCCAGGCTGAAAGGGCCGCGGCCCTGCAGCAATTTGGCGATCTTCAGTCAACGACCTCCTCTTCCCTGCAGCAGGGCAATGATGAGCGTCCATTTGATTTTGTCCCCTGGGACGATCCACCTGTGCCCATTGGCAGTATCAAGCCTGTTTATCCGGATTTCGCGCGGCGCGCCAATGTCCAGGGAACAGTGGTACTCGAAGTGGATGTTTACAAAGACGGTTCAGTTGGGAATATCCGTGTCGTGCGCTCTGTGCAGCCGGGACCGGGCGGCTTGGACGAAGCTGCCATAAACGCCGTCCGCGCGGTCCGTTTCCAACCTGGAAGAAGCAGCGGAAACGCGGTGGACACCACAGTTATAGTACCTGTCGAATTTAAGTTAAATTAATATACTTGGGAGTATTGCATGAAGTTTAATAAGATCATATTCTGCCTGTTGCTGGCCACAATGTCTCTGGGACTTGTTCACGCAGCCATGGCGGAATCTTCAGCGGGGACAAAGAAACTGGATCTTTCCCTTTGGCATGATGTGGGAAACATCTGGCTAAGGGTTAGTAACTACGGTTTCTTTGGTTCCGGAGATGACGTGGTACCGCAATACCCGTCCCTGGAATATCCAGGTGGCAGCGGTATTGACTACCTGTATCAGGGCGCCCT
>CAYRVG010000117.1:0-10040 GCA_964427765.1 uncultured Candidatus Cloacimonadota bacterium | reverse complement strand
CTGGTGATGAACAATGACACACGCTTGGACAGCAACGCAATTTCCGCCTTAGTTGAGATTGCGGAGCGCGATGACATGATCGCCTTTGTGACAGGAAAGGTCTATTACCATGAAGCGAAGGACACGCTCCAAACTGTAGGCAAAAAGTCTCACCCAGTCTTGATCAACGGAGGCCATATCGGCAGGGGGGAGAAGGACAGAGGCCAGTACGATGAAGACCGTGAACTGGCCTTCTGCGACGACATTTTCTGGCTGGTATCCAGGAAGGTATATCAGCAAACCGGAGGCTATGATCCGGAGTTCTTTCTCCAGGCAGAGGATTTTGACTGGCAGCTGAGAGCGAAGAAAGCTGGTTTCAAGATCATGTACGCGCCCAAAGCAAAGCTTTGGCACAAGGAAAGCATGGCAATTGGCAAACAAAGCCCGGTCAAAGCTTTTTACGATGCCCGTAACCCAATGGTCGCAGTCGTGAAAAACTGCGATAGAGATACAGCCAGGGCTTACACCAGGATCAAAACCTGGCAGATATTGGTTCCAGCCATATTCAAGAAAGCGTTTAAAGGGCATATTGGGATTTCTTGTGCGTTGTTGAGGGGCTTGATCAGCGCTTGGATCTGGACGTTCCGCCATACACGATCAGTTTAATGATATCAGATGTCTAAGTGCAATGAGTAAAACAGAGAAGCTTACGATGGAAAGGGTCCCATTTGCGGAATTGGGAGAAGACCTTAGAGGGGAGATAGATAACTTCATTGAGAATAATATGGGCACGATCTTCCATGAAACGGCTTTCAACTCAATTTCAGCCAGGGCTTTCGGATCGGAATTCAGTTATTTCTTAGCACGAAAGGACGGCAGGTTGATGGGGATCTGCCCCTGCCACTCGATCAAGGAAGGAATGCTTATCCATACATATTCCAACCTGACCTCAAAGGACATGGTATATGGAGGTTGGGTATATGACAATGGTCAGATATCAATCGAGGAGCTTCAGCGTGGGATGAAGACCAAATGGAACGAAGCACTACACTATTCATCCAATATTGAGATAAATCCCATGATCCCAGCCAAGCCAGGCATTATAAAAAGATACACAAAGGCCCAAACTGTGATTCTCAGGCTCGCGGATGCCAGCGAAGAAGAGCTGTTCAATAGTTTCAAGCACTCTCAAAAAAATAAGATACGCAAAGCGGCAAAACTGGGGGTGACCATAGAGAAAGTAGGTCCCAATGGCATTGCACAATTCTATGAATTGTTGGCAGAATTGAAAGAGAATCTGAATAAGGAATACTATCCCAAAGAATACTTCCTCGAGATATTCAACCACTATTACAGCCAGGATAGGGCGGCTTGCTTCATTGCCCGCTATGAAGGGGAAAGCATCTCCACCTTGATCATCCTGGCAAACAAGGCTTTTGCCACGATCTGGTTTGGCGGAAGAAAGATGGGCTTGCCCAATAACCTTTATCAGAATGAACTGATGATCTGGGAGGCGATCAAATGGGCAGGATCCCATGGCAGCGAATATTTCGACCTTTGCACCGTGGACGAGGAAAGATATGCCAACTTGTCAAGGATCAAGTTGAGCTTTTCCAAGGATGTCCGGCTTTATTACTTCTATCATAAGAAAGGACTGCTTTTCCGTATAATGAAATATATTGAGCGATTTTAACATGATAAAAGACCAATTAAGATTGATCCTTTTCTATGTTGGCACGATTCTAGTTGTTTATGGTATGCCCCGCTTGGGTGCACCTGATATCATAATACAATTAATATTTCTGTTGATCATTGTAGCTGCTTATAAAACAAGGGATGATATTTTCTGGTTTGCCTGGTACTTTGCATTGGTGAATGCTCCTGGCGGTTTATTCTCATCCAGATCAGGGGTTGGATTTACCATTCCCAACTACTATCTGCCGATGGGTATCGGGCTTGGATTCTCGGATTTGTTTGTGGTCATGTATATTGTGAAAACACTAAAGACTATCAATAAGAGCGGTTTTGTCTTCAACAGACAGATATGGCTGTTTATCTCCATAGCATTGGTCTATTTTGGATTGTCTTTCGTGATCGGTGTATCTTTCAGCCAAATTGTCGGGACTGTTCGCATGATAATCCCCTGGTTCTGGTTGCTGATAATACCCAGATACATAAATGGAAAAGGAGATATTCGCCGCTTGTACATGTTGCTTGTGCCATTCTTTACTATGGCCTTTATAGGGTTGTTTTATTCATATTTTAGCGGCCAGCCTCTGGTGAATGCTATTTCTGGATTATCTGCGCACAGGAATGGAATGGAGGAAGCGGGAAACAGACTCTTCAGAATATTTTCTGCTCATTTTATCAATTTCTTCTTATTGGTCATGAGCCTGTACTATCTCTCCCAAAAAAAAATTGTGCTGAACCGGAATCTCTTGATCGCGATAACATTCATAGGATCCATGAGTCTGTTCCTGGCAGCTTCAAGAGGTTGGATATTAGGCTTGCTGATAATTTTTTCCTCCTTCTTTTTTATTTCGGGATTTGGACTTCTTAAGCAATTGCTGCGCGTAATTGTCATAGTAGGCATCCTGATGATAATCATTACAAATGTTTTCCCAATGATATTTGCCCAGGGATCGATGGCGTTTCAACGCTTGCTTACGCTGGAGTATCTTTTTGAGGGGGATCTTACTGCCGGAGGCACGTTGGGCAGGATAACCATACGAAGCCCTCGGGTAATGGCTGTCTGGCGCGAGAGCCCGATCATAGGTTGGGCTTTCTCGAGCAACTATCATTCATACGCGGACATACATGTCGCTAATCAGACAAACCTCCTGAATTTTGGTATCCTCGGATTCATAGCGATCACCCTTATATATTTTTCCATAGTTTTGAAAACTTACCATAAAGGCAGGGATCCTGCAGTAAAAAGATCAATCGAGAATTCCTCGTTGGTTTTCGTTTTTACCCTATTGTCGCTATTTTTCATTCATTCTACCTCTGGGATGTTATGGGGATTTGGGAGCGTGTCCCATGCCGCCCACTTATTCTGGGCTTGCTTGCTTGCGGCGATTAACGTTGAACTCACTGGCGACAGATCATGATCAGTTTTAATAATTAATGCTGAAACAAAGATTCCTGGTACAGTTCGGATCAACGGCGATCATACACTTCATCGGTATGCTGGCGGGCATACTCGTTGCCAGGATAGCCGGTCCCAGCGTGGTTGGAGTGGTCGCGTATGGAACCTCGTATGTGTCCATACTCGGTTTCATAAATGGCTTGTTTGGGTCCGCCCATATCAAGCTTGTCAACGAAGGGCGTGATCACGCGGCATGTCTGGCCGTTTATTCTCGTTTGCAGGCAGGAAGCGCCATACTGTATCTTCTGGCAACGGCAGGGTGGTTCCTGGTGCAGAAGTATCTGCTGCACTATCCTTTTGAAAGCAGGGAAGTGCAGATAGTGATCGTAATCGCGCTATTGGCTCATTTTATCAATCAATACGGGCAATATGCAAATACTGTTTATACGGCGAACCTGAAGCAGGCCAAGGCCAATATCCCAAATTTGATCAGAAGTCTGTTCTGGCATTTTGGGAGAGTGATAATTGTTCTATTGGGATTTAGAGCTGTTGCCTTGTCCTCATGGAACCTCTTGTTGACCATACTATTGGTGCCTTTTCTATACCGGCTTCTCAAGGAATATCCATTGGGGAGATATGATAGACAACTGGCAAAAGAGTACTTCCGCTATATGATCCCCATATTTATAATTGTACTAGTGAACTCGGTAACGCATTTTGCGGATAAACTGCTTTTGGCACACTACACTGATACAACAGAACTGGGATATTACTCAGCAGCCGCGTCCATTGGCGGGATGTTCATGCTGATAGCTGGGCCGGTTGGTCAGATTTTTTTCCCTCTTTTCTCAGGCATGATCGCCAAAGGGAATTGGGCCGGGGTCAACAACAATATTCTTAAATATCAGGAATTCATAGTGTTGTTTGTATTCCCGCTGATCTGCACCCTGGCCATTGCCGGAGGCCCCGTTCTTCTGCTGATATTAGGTCAACGCTACCAGCCAAGCATCAATCCTTTCATCATTCTCATTTTTGCCACATATTTCGTACTCTGGGGCATGCCCTATGGCAACATCATCAGCGGAATGGGGAAATTTTACTTGTCCGCTTTGATCAATGCGATCAAGTTAGTCGTTTTCGCGATCTCCATAACCGTTTTTGTCTCTCCGAGATTTCTGAATCTTGGCGCCACGGGAGTTGCGCTTAACACAGTGGTCCTGAATCTAACCGGGAATGGATTATATCTGTTCTTTGCCAAAAAACACGGCAAGTTAAGTTTGGGATTTAAAAACCATGTACGCCATTTGATCTTGATCATCTTGACCGTTGCGGGATACATCACCGCGACACAGATCAAGGAATTAACCCAACTTTGGTGGTTGATGTACATTCCTGTATATTTAGCTGTTGCCTATGCAATCCTGATAATCAGCAGACTAATTGGAAAAGAACATTGGAATTTGCTTAGAGAGGCAGTAAATATCAAAAAGACAATTACATATGCCAACGATGAATTCAAGGAAAGACCCTGATGTTAACTAACTGTAATTTATATCGGATGAGATTTATCTCATCGACAAAGGGATCGGTAAAGGCTGTTCATTAAAAGGCAAGACCTAGTGACAAAGAAAAGAATCATATTTATAATTACGTTTAGCACAAAAATCTCCGAGTACGAGAACCAGCCCTGGCCCAAACATGTATGGTCAAATCCTGGTGGCGAAATGGTCGGCATCTGGGGCTTGGAGTGGGGTGATTTGATCCTGAAGAGTGTGGCGGGACATTATCCAAATTATGAATGCGAAGTCTGGCAGCCTGACCTTCGGGCAGACAAGGTTTATTCCGCCCACTTGCAGGATCGATTGGTGCATCGGAAGTTCCCAGCAAAAATGAGGAATTTTTTCAAGACATATAGGTTCATTAATGAGTTGTACTCTGACATAATACGTGTGAATGTAAGAGAATTTGATACTAAGCAGACAGTGTTTATGCTCCCATCTACAGTTCGCAGTAACTGGATGAAGGATATTGTCGGAGACGTCAAGAATGCTAAGGTTTTGTACTATAACCTGTTAAATGACTGTATTATGCTTCCTTCTACGATCAGCTCCACAAACCCTTTTAAGGCTATGAACCACTATCTGCTCAATAGAGAAAAAGTACAATGGTTGGGAAGCATGAATAACCTGTTGACCGGAAATTCCAATCCGGAAGCGGTGGAGCAGATCAGATCCGACTATCCCCAAATGAACATATTTCCCCTTACGCTCGGTGTCGACCTGGAATTTTGGCGAAGGGACAAAACAAAGAAGGAGTCCAGAGTATACTTGGGTATTGATCCTGACTGCTATGTTTTGGTGTTGTCTCAAAGGTTGGTTCCTGAATACCAGGTTGATAGATTTATCGAAACCATTGCTGCAGTGAAGGCCGAACGTCCTTTCTGCTGCTACATTACAGGCCATGGCTCGGGGGAATACGAAAAATACCTGCATGATCTGGTACAGCAACACCAGCTTCAGGATAGGATACAATTTGTCGGTTTTGTGAGTGATGAGAAGCTAAGAGATTATTTCATAGCCGCTGATATTTTTGCCACCCTGGCAAAGATGTTTGCAGGTTCCAATGGCGCGATAAAAGCCATGGCTCTGGAAACGCCAATCCTGCATGTAAATATGGGCGTCAGTTATGAGTTTCTGAAAGAACACGGTGCGGGGGTCTATGTTTCACCGACAAATTATGGTGGGTGGGTTGAGAGAATCCAGGACCTGATCAACGGAATGCAGGTTAACACCATTCCCAGGGATATCGTAATAAGTCACTTTTCATGGAGAAAAACAGCCGACCAGATCCACCATGCAGTTATCAACGCAAAGTGAACAAAGGAAATCAATGATGCAAGCAGTGATCCTTTCCGGGGGACTCGGTTCCCGCCTTAAGCCCTTTACTGAAGTGATCCCCAAACCTCTTCTTCCGATAGGTGAAAAAGCGGTGCTGGAGATACAGATAGAAAGGCTTAAGGCATCTGGATTCACCGAGATTTTCCTGGCCACCAACTACAAGTCGAATTACATTGAAAGTTTTTTTGGAGATGGCTCACGCTATGGAGTTAAGCTGGAAGTAAGCAAGGAAGATGAACCTTTGGGAACGGCTGGACCCCTGACCTTGCTAAAGGATAAACTGGCTGACCGGTTTTTGGTAATGAATGGTGATATCCTTACCCTGCTTGATTTTAAGAAGATGTATGATTTTGCCTGCACTCATGGTCAACCTCTTACTATAGGCATTAAAAAGGAGATCCTGCCCTTTGCCTTTGGCAACATCTTTTTTGAAGGCGACTTCGTAACCAATATCCAGGAAAAACCGAACTTTGAGCTGTACATTCTGGCTGGAATATATATCATGACCCCCAAGATATTTGATCACATTCCCCAAAACAAATATTATGGCATGGATGAGCTGATCAAGAAGCTTCTGGCTGAAAATGTTAAAGTCCCCAAATATGATATCAAGGAATACTGGCTCGATATTGGAAAGCTGAACGACTACGAAAAAGCTCAGGATATCTATAAAGAGCATTTTCAGTAACAAAGACTCACCCACAAATAGGCACAAATAAAAAGCACAAATGAACACAAATAATGCAGTTAGAAGGGAAAAGAAAAAAAGAAGTGTTTATAACGAATTTGGACGACATATCTCAGAGTTCACATGCCTTGAAAAGTTCACCAAACCATTTAATTAGCCTATTTGGGGACATTTGTGATCTTTCATTTGTGTCCATTTGTGGTTAAAGGAAACTCATGAAAGTATTAGTAACTGGAGCTGACGGATTTATCGGCTCGCATCTGGTGGAAGCGCTATTGGCAGAAGGCCACCAGGTAAGAGCTTTAGCTCAGTATAATTCTTTCAACTTCTGGGGCTGGCTGGAGGACATAGCAGCACAGGACGATCTGGAGGTGATCTGCGGAGATATCCGGGATCAACATTTCTGCAAGACACTATGCCAGGATGTGGACGTTATTTTCCATCTGGCAGCGCTTATTGCCATACCCTATTCTTATACGGCTCCAGAAAGCTATGTGGATACGAATGTGAAGGGGACCCTGAACATCTGCCAGGCTGCCTTGGATAACAAAGTTGCCAGGATCGTCTGCACCTCCACAAGCGAGGTGTATGGCACAGCTCAGTATGTGCCCATAGACGAAAAGCATCCTCTTCAGCCGCAATCGCCCTACAGCGCTAGCAAGATAGGGGCGGATGCAGTGGCAATGAGTTTCTTCAATTCCTTCAAGCTACCCTTGACAATTGCCAGACCATTCAACACTTACGGGCCAAGGCAATCCGCCCGGGCTGTGATACCCACCATAATCAGCCAGATCACCTCTGGCGTGAAGGAGATCAAGCTTGGTGACGTGAGCCCGACCCGGGATTTCAACTATGTGGCTGATATCTGCAAGGGTTATCTGAAGCTTGCGAAATGCGATCAAGCGATCGGAGAAGTGGTGAATATCGGCTCCAATTCAGAGATCTCGATCCTGGATACCTTGATGATGATCAAAAAGATCATGGGCAGTGATGTGAGATTCATTACCGAAGATCAGCGCTTGCGCCCTGAAAAATCAGAAGTGTTCCGGCTTTGCTGTGATAATACCAAGATTCGCGAATTGACGGGATGGAAACCCACCCATACACTCCGTGAAGGATTGGAAAAGACAGTGGAGTGGTTTTCCGATCCGCGCAATCTGACAAAGTACAAACCGGGTATTTACAACGTTTAAGATGCTGAGAAGGTTGAGAGTGTTTAGAAGGTTTAGAAAGTTGAGAGGGTTTAGAGGGTTGATATGATTCGGGAGTATGGTTTTGAAAAACTCATGGTTTGGAAAAACGCAAGGAAGCTGGTTAAAGATATCTATTGCCTCACAAAATCGTTACCGACTGAAGAGAAATATGGGTTGACCAGCCAGATCCAGAGAGCTTCGGTGTCTGTGAGTTCAAATATTGCGGAAGGAGCTTCCCGGCAAAGCTCAAAGGATCAGGGACACTTTTACCAGACAGCCTATGCCAGCCTTATGGAAGTGCTGTGTCAGCTCACTTTATGTCTGGACTTGGGTTATATCGATGAGGCTGGCTATTACAGTGCCAGAGAATCGATCGATGTGATCGCATTCCAATTAACTCAGCTGAGAAATGCCGCCATAAACAAACCCTCTAAACCCTCTCAACCCTCTAAACCTTCTCAACCATACCACCAATGAACTACCAACCCATCATAGAGTTTATCCGCTCCCTATACCCTGGTAGGGAAACAATTCCCCTTCACGAGCCATACTTTGGCGGCAACGAAAAGAAATATCTCCTCGACTGCATCGACAGCACCTTTGTATCCAGCGTGGGCAAATACGTGGATCAGTTCGAGGAAATGATCCGGGAATTTACCGGAGCTAAATACGCTATTGCCACTGTCAACGGCACTGCTGCGTTACATATCGCGTTAAAGCTTGCCGGAGTGGAGCAGGGAGATCTTGTCATCACCCAACCTCTGACTTTCATCGCCACCTGCAATGCCATCTCCTACTGTGGCGCGGAACCGGTCTTCGTAGACATCGACAGTAAAACTCTGGGCTTGTCCGCGGATGACTTGGAAGCCTGGCTGGCAGACAATGTGGATGTGGTTGAGAGCGGTTTAGAGGGTCGAGAGAGTTTAGAGGGTTTAGAAGGTTTGGTTGGTTCTCAACCCACTCAACATTCTCAACTCTCTCAACAGCGAAGCGCTCAACCTTCTCAACCACAATCTTTCTGTCTACACAAAACCAGCAGAAAACGCATCAGTGCTTGCGTTCCTATGCACACCTTCGGCCATCCCTGCGAGATAGACAGGATCGTGGAGATCTGCAATCGTTACCATATTCCTGTGGTCGAGGATTCCGCGGAATCTTTGGGCAGCTACTATAAAGAGCGCCATACTGGAACCTTTGGCAAGCTGGGCATCCTCAGCTTCAATGGCAACAAGACCATCACCACAGGTGGCGGAGGGATGATCCTGACCAATGATGAAGAGCTGGGATTACTGGCCAAGCACATTACAACTACTGCCAAAAAGCCGCATCCTTGGAACTTTGAACATGACATGGTGGCTTACAACTACCGCCTACCCAATGTAAATGCCGCACTTGGCTGCGCACAGATGGAAATGCTGCCTGCTATTCTGGAAAACAAAAGAGAGACAGCCAAAAAGTACGAGGAATTCTTTTCCGGAAATACTTGTCAGATGTTTGTGAACCAACCACATGATTCCAAGTCCAATTATTGGCTGAATGCCATTATGCTCAAGAATAAAAGAGAACGGGACGCCTTCATAGTACTTGCCCACTCAGAAAAGGTACTAATCAGACCAGCCTGGAGACTAATGAATATACTGCCCATGTATGAGCGATGCTTACACTCCGTCATGAAGACCAGCTCAATTATCGCATCCCGGCTAGTAAACCTGCCCAGCTCGTTTCGCATTTAAAGATATGAAGGACATATATATAATTGGACACGGCGGGCAAGCCAAGGAATTAGCCCAATATATCCGTGATATAAACCGGGATTTGCCGCAATGGAATCTTGTGGGATTTACCACGGCAGATCCCAGTTATATTGGGGTCATGGTGGGGCAGGATGAAATCTGCATATTAGACAGAGACCTGTTGAAAATGGAAGGCACTCTAAATGTTATAATTGGAATTGGTTTTCCCCAAATAATTGCCCGGTTAGCAAAACAATTTGCAGCAAATGAGAATATCAGTCACCCCAATCTCATTCATCCCAAGGCTTATATGGCGATAGGCAGGGAAGATTTGGGGCGGGGAAACATTGTAGCTCCTGGAGCGATAATCTCAGTTGACGTGAAGTTGGGTTCGCACAACTTGATTAATTGGAATGTAACCTTGGGGCATGACACTAAACTGGGGGATTACAATGTGCTCAA
>CAYRVG010000116.1:0-47428 GCA_964427765.1 uncultured Candidatus Cloacimonadota bacterium | reverse complement strand
CCGTATCAGTTCCGCTGATCATCAAGGTCTGGATGTAAAAACCAACTTGGGATGGCATCTTCTAAAAGAGGATGCGTTGTTGGATAAGCAGGGATATATTCACCAGTTTTCTGGTTGCAGGCTCCTGCGGAGTTTCGTCAAAAGAGGTCGTTTGAGGTTCCTTTTCTGATGGAAAAGCGGAATTTGCCACCCCGATTTCTTCGGTGAGCGCGTATATGAGGTCGGCGGGTGGTGTTTGCCTTGGAATATCTCCAAATTTGTTGTTTGAGAGGACCCCTCTTTACAAGTAATAATTTCCGGGGGGTGCGGCGAAATCTCTTCCCAAAAGGGGCAAATTCTCATCCCTATATATATGAGGGGACGTTTTTCCAAAGAGGGATTGTGGGGGAGAGCACCGGCGATCCACAAGGCGGTTTCGGCTTTTGGATTCCCGAAGCTCATCGCCAGTTAAGGGCTAAAATGGGAACGCGGTAAAGAATGGAACACGGGTGGCAGGATCGACAGCATCAAAAGGATCTTGTCCACGAATTGGCACGCAAGAATGGCACGCAGATCAGCCCTGGAGCGGCGACACGAATAGAATCAGCCTTTCTCTTTATCGCTGAGTTCCAGCCAGCGCTGAAGCTTGATCCTGTGGATCTGGTTGAGGTCTTCCAACTCCCGGCTGATCTGGGAATAATCGATATGTGAGAGTGAGGGATCGGGATCATTGAGAGAATCTTCAAGATCGTTGATCCGGGCTTCAATAGATTCTATCTCTTTGGTCAGCTGGTCAAATTCCCGCTGTTCGTTATAAGAAAGCCCTTTTTGCATACGTTTTGGACGAATGGGGACAGGATGTTTTTCCTGTTCCTCTTTTTTCTCTTTCTGGAATTTCCGCACGAGAAGGTAATCCGAGTAGTTGCCCGGAAATCTGCGGATGGACGTGCCCTCGAAGATGAAAAGGTAATCAACGCAACGGTCGAGGAAAAAGCGGTCGTGGGATACCACCAGGAGGCAGCCCTTGAAGGCGTCAAGGTAATCTTCGAGTATTTCCAGGGTGCGGATGTCGAGATCGTTCGTGGGTTCATCCAGGATGATGAAATTGGCGCCGAACATCAGGGATTTGAGCAGGTAAAGCCGCTTCAATTCCCCGCCGGAGAGGGAAGACAGCTTCTGTTGCTGCATTTTGGGATCAAAAAGGAAGCGCTGCAGCATTTCGGAGGCACTGAGTTTGCTGCCGTCCCGGGTCTTTATCACTTCCGCGTATTGTGCTATATAGTCGTAAACGCTGAGTTTGGGATCGAAACTTTCATCCTCCTGGCGGAAATAGGCAAAATGCGTGTTCACCCCAACCTTGATGGAGCCCAGGTCCGGATCCACCTCTCCTGTGATTATCCTGAGAAGAGTGGTCTTGCCGCAGCCGTTGGGGCCGAGGATACCGATCCGTTCGAGGGGCTGGAAATTATGGTCGATATCCCGGAAAAGCTCTTTCCCGCCATAGCTTTTGCACAGTTTGTGCAGTTCGAGGATAGTCTTGCCCAGCCTGTCCGTCTGGAAGGAGATATCCAGTTCCTTGTTGGAAATAAGGTAGGCCTTGGAGATCAGTTCCCTGACCCGGTCAACGTGGTTTTTTGGTTTGGTGGCGCGGGCTTTGGCGCCCCGTTTCAGCCAGTCCAGTTCCTTCTTGAGTTGGGCCTGGCGGCGTGTTTCCTTGCGCTGGAGATCAGTGGCGCGAATAAGCTTTCCGCGCACATATTCCGAATAGTTGCCTTCATTGGGGAAGCATTGACCGTTGTCGATCTCCAGGATCTTGTTACAAACAGCATCCAGGAAGTAACGGTCGTGGGTGACGAAGATGAATGTGCGGTTCGAGGATGCCATGTAGTCCTGCAGCCATTCAATGGCATCGAGATCGAGGTGATTGGTGGGCTCGTCGAGGACCATGATGTCAGGCTCACGCACCAGGACCTTGGCGAGGTCAACTTTGCGCCGCTCACCTCCGGAAAGCAGACTCAAGGGTTTGCTGAATTCCCCCACACCCAGGATCGTAAGTATGGCCTTGTAGCGGTGTTCTTCATCGCTTTCCGGGGGAAAGGGCTCGTCCGGAAGAATGTAGTCCAGCACGCTTTGCTCCGGCTCCTGGGAGGCGTCTTGCGGCAAATAGCCGATCTTGGTATCCTTACGAAAGGTTATGCCTCCGGTCGTAGGCCTGGCGTAGCCTGTGATAAGCCTCAGCAGCGTGGTTTTGCCACAGCCGTTGACTCCCACCACGCCGATCTTGTCCCCCGCGTGGATACCCATGTTCAGACCGGAAAATATGACCCTTCCGCCGATATGCTTGGAGAGGTTTTCAAGGGTGAGTATAACTTCAGCAGCCATTCGGAGGAAAGAAAAAATGGCGTCCCTGAGGCGATTCGAACGCCTGACCTTCACCTTCGGAGGGTGCCACTCTATCCAGCTGAGCTACAGGGACGTGCGTTACTTTGTGCATTGATTCATAACGGGGGTATTCTGTCAATGCTTTTAGCGTGGGCAGATTGGCGCGATTCAGGATCACATCTCGCTTTTGCCGCAGAGGAAGGCGGCGGCGTTGGGGCAAAAAACATGCAGGTGTTGGGCCATCCAATTGGAAAGGTTGCGGATCTCCCACTGGGCGTGCTCATCCGAGCGCAGGCGGACGAAATGGTAGAGTTCTCGAAGATTCATCTTGGCGAGGATCTTCACCTTGTCAGCATTGGTCCGGATATAAGGTGAAAGATCCGGAAAAACCTCGCGCAGCCTGGGCCGCAGGATGTCCATCCGGTCCAGGAGCATGTCCCATTTACTGTTCCGGCCGATCCGGCTGATCCCCTCCGGAACCGTGAATGGCCCGATCGAGGGATCTTTCTGTTTGATGACCGTTCCCACACGGTGGCGCTTGAACTGGGCCCAGCAGCTTTCCGACATCATGAGTTCGAAGGTCAGGTCCACCAGTTCGAATGCGCGGGGCATCTTGTGCCAAGGCTTGATACCGGCAAAGATCTGCTGCCAGAGGCCGCGCTTGGCGCCGAAATCCATTGTTTCGATCTTTTGGCTGCAGCTGGCGTAATCTCCCTGGGTCTGCTCAAAAAGCACTGCCGCGAGGATCAGGTCGTCCGGTTCCATGCTCATGTCGATGACGCGGACGTATTCATCATCGGCAAAATCATCCTTGTTCACCCGGATCTGATCGGCGGTGAAAGTGCCGCGGAAAGAATCTTTTTCGGTGTAGCGCACCAGGGATGGGCAGATCTTTTTAACCGGCTCAAGGAGGAGGCCATGAAGTTCCCGGGCTTCAAGCAGGGGATTGGCATCAAGGCGTTTGAGCAGGTTTTCCAGGCTGCGGGAGTTGATCGTCATGCCCAGCTGAGTTTTTGTTGCCAGAGGCAGTATGTAACGCGCGTCCTCCTTGGCTCTGCATTCCCTTTCGATCTGGGAGAGTTCCGGCTCTTCCTTCTCGTAGAGCTTGGCGAGGGCGTGGAAACTGGCCTGATATTCGCTGAACAGGTCCTCCATCAGCTTGGTATAGGCGCTTTCCAGGTCCGCGTCCGCGATTTCCTCAAGCTCTTTGGGAATGATGTAATCGTCACTGAAAGTGACGTAACGCTGGGATTTTTCGGTGAAAGAGGCAAAGCGCAAGGTTTCCAGGGTCTCTGTGAGCAGGCGGGAGATGCCGATGACGTCAAAATTGAAGACGGCATGCTCGGCAATGGAGGAATGACCCAGTTCAAAGATAATGTTGCGGTTGGACTTGCGGGCTTTTTCCAGTTCCCGCAGGGCTTCCCCGCGGAGTTCGGTAACGGATTTGGGGCTGCGGCTGATCCGGGCGTAGGCTGCCGATATAACTTCGGGAGTGGCAGCATCAGATTTTAGTTCCTGGATCAGTGTACTGTCGATGTTATAACCTGCGAGGCTGACTTTCATGAATCTCCTTTAGGACAGTAATTCTGTCACTTTACTGGCGCCGATCCTGTTTGCCCCGGCCTTGACCATGGTTAGGGCCTGTTCGTGATCCCGGATCCCTCCCGCGGCCTTGACACCGATCTTTGGTCCCACAACCTCACGCATCAGCCGGACATTTTCCACCGTCGCTCCGGCAGTTCCAAATCCCGTCGAAGTCTTGACAAATTCGGCGCCGGCTTTCTTGGCATAGAGGCAGCAGGCAATGATCTCCTCCTCAGTGAGATAGCAGGTTTCCAGGATCACCTTGAGCAGGACCTTGTTGCTTCTGGCTATTTCGGCAACGGTTTTAATCAATTCATAGGAATGCAGCAGATGGCCGCTTTTGACGGCGCTGAGGTTCTGCACCATGTCCATTTCCTCCACACCGGTGTTTATCACGGCCAGCGCTTCAGCAGCAACGGCATATTTGTATCCGGCCCCCAGAGGGAAATTGATCACCGTGCAGGATTTTACGGAGGCTGACAGGCGCAGTTGGAGACGATGAGAAAAGTGCGAATTGACGCAAACTGAGGCGCATTTATGATCATTGGCGAGGTCGCAGAGGGCGTTGACCTCTTTTTGGGTGGCATCCGCCTTGAGCAGGGTTGCGTCTATGATCGAAGCAATATCTGATGCTGGATCATGGATCTGGTCGGGTTGTTCAGCCCGGCAGACTGCGCAGTTTAGGCAGATCTTGTGCGCTCCGCCACATTTGCAGGGGGGATTGTCGCCAAAAAGACGACGCGCGATCTTCTCAATCTTGTTCACAAGGAACCTCCATTGTTCTTGGATCTGGCTTTCACCACCAATTGTCCGCAGGCGCCGCTGATATCTGAGCCTCTGCTGCGGCGAAGTGTCACAGCCTGTGAAAGGGATTGGGCTGCCTGCATGAATGATTCTATCTCCCGGGGGGTGGGTGAGGGGTACGATAAATCCAAAACCTGGTTATAGGGTATGAAATTGATCTTGCAGGATATATCGCCGCTGAATTTTTGCAGGGCGTTGATATCCCTCCCGCTCATGTTCACGCCGGGGATGAGGATATACTCAAAGGTGACGCGGAAGCGGCTTTTCCGCTGGTAGTAAAGAAGCGCTTTCTTCAAAACAGACAGGGGATAGAGTTTATTAACGGGCATGAGTTCATCACGCACCTTGTCAATTGCAGAGTTTAGGGAAACCGCGAGTTTTGCTTTTATGCCGGAATCAGCAAGACGGTAGATCCCGGGTATGATGCCGCAGGTGGAAATGGTTGTACGGCGTGGGCTGAACACCAGAGTGTCCTCAGCCTGGATCAGTTTTAGCATTTCCAGAACATTGTCCAGGTTATCCAAAGGCTCACCCATGCCCATAAATACCAGATTTGTAAGTTTCCGGGGGGATGATTGGGCTGCCAGCAGAATTTGCTGGATGATCTCATGCGGCTGAAGATCGCGCTGTAATTTCATCCTTCCCGTGGCGCAAAAAGCACAGCCCCGCGAACAACCTACCTGAGTTGAAAGGCACAGGGTCTGCTTTTTCTCCTGCGGCATCAGCACCATTTCTATCTGGGCATTATCCGCCAATGCAAGGCGGAATTTCGTGCTGCCGTCAGAAGATTCAAGTTTCTCTTTTATCCCAGGCATGCTGAGGTCAAAACTGTTCTGGATCAGATCCTTGAAATCAGCGGGCAGGTCGGTCATTTGAGAAACGTCAAAAACAAACCTGGAATATATCCATTTCAAGAGTTGCCTGGCACGGTAGGCGGGAAAGTATTCCCCAAGGAATTCCTTAAGTTTGAGGGGGTGGATGCCGTAAAGGCTGTTCAGCATTTCTCGATGTCCGGAACGGAGAGTATTTCAAGTTTATTGAAGGTATCCAGGTCGATTTCCACCAAACTTTGATTTTCGTCAGAAAGATGGATCCGCTTGTTCAGCACATCGGTTTTGAAAACGTACATCCGTTTTTCCTGGTAGTTCACGCAGGTGCCTGGAAGAGGCAGGTTACGTGCTTCCTCGAGGTAAAAGTCCTCCTCGAAATTCAGGCAGCAGAGCAATCTGCCACAGGGTCCGGAGATCTTGGCCAGGTTGCCGGCAAGATTCTGGTCCTTGGCCATCTTGATGGTCACTTGGTTGAAGCGCTTCAGGAAATTTCCGCAGCAGTATTGGTATCCGCATATACCGAATCCGCCCAAGCGCTTGGCCTCGTCCCGTCCGGTGGTTTGGTGAAGTTCGATCCGGGTGCGGAATACATTTGCGAGTTCCCGGACGAAGATGCGGAAATCTATTCTCCCTTCGGCTGTGAAAAAGAAGGTCAGCTTATTGCCGTCAAACTGGTAAACGGTTTCGATCAATTTCATGTCAAACGAGTAGTGATTAAGGATATCGGCAAAGGTCTGGGCTGCTTTCTCTTCTTCCTGGGGCAGGTTGTGCAGTTTCTCTATGTCCTGCTCGCTGGCTATGCGTTTTATCCTCAGATGTTTGCCAGATTTGTGAAACTGGGAGGTAATTTCCTGGCTGTTCAAACTCAGATGCACCACCTGCCCAATGTCTTCGCCCCGCTCTACATCGACTATGATCAGTTGCTCAGGCCTGATGGGTAGATTATTGCTGTTTTTATAATACCCCAGGCGTCCGGAACGAAATTCCACTTCGATGTATTCCTGGGTTGAATTATTCAGGTTATCTTGGGTTGTATTCATTTTTGTTCCTGTAGTTTCTCATAAAGTTCTTGATATAGGTTCTTTTCTGCGGTTGAGAGAGTCAATCCGCGTCTCTGCTTCATTATCCGGGCTGTTTCACAGAAGGCGTCAAAACGGTGGCGTCCCAGTTTTGAGGCCATTCCCCAGGAGAAATCCGGGATGAAATCCGCGATCAGGTCTGAACCCCACAGGTTTGAGCCCAAGCCTATGACACATCCGGTGTTAAGGCTTGCATTGATGCCAAGTTTCACGTGGTCGGCGATCAAGGCGCCCAGAAACATGCTGCCGGAATCGATCTTTCCCATATCTCTGTAAGAATGGAATTTTACGTTTTTATAGGTGTTCTTGAGATCGCTGTTATTGGTGTCTGCGCCTATGTTTACCCATTCACCGACGTAACTGTGCCCCAAAAACCCGTCATGTTGCTTGTTTGTATAAGCCTGGAAAATGCTTCCTTCGATCTCCCCGCCGATCTTACAGACCGGACCGACCGAAGTGTTGGGATATATCTTTGCCCCCACCTTAACCAGGGTATTCTTGCCAATATAGGCGGGGCCAAGCACCACCGCATTGGGCAGGATGCTCACTCCTTCATCAAGGACAATCGGACCATCTGAAGCATCCAACACCACACCTGGCTTGAGCTGCACATTTTCAGCTATCCAAATGTTGTATGGATTCAACGTTGTGACGCCAGGCTCGGTTTCAAAGTAGTTATCCTTTTCATAAAACAACTCTTCAAAGTCAAAACTAAGCATTCGGCCATTGTCATGGATCAAGTCGCTGAGATTGTCATAGGTCTCCGCTTGACTGGAAATCAAATTGTATCCCTGGCTCTCAAGGTCTTCGATCTCAGGTAGGGATGTAACAGTTTTTTTAGCGCGGAAAGCGATCAACACATCTTTGCTATATAAGCAATCTCCCACCCCAATTGATCTTACGGCCTCCAATGATTTTGCTTTAATTTTGAGACGCGAATTAACGTGGAGGGCTTCGCCGGAAGGGGCTCCGTTTATTTGCCAGTCCGGATGGCGGTCTTTGTATAAGTCTTCCAGGCTGGGATCGATCCAAATTCCGGGTTCATTGTCAGATAGTAAATATTGAAGCCTCTGGCGTAGTTTCAAGATGCCACAGCGCAGATCCCCCACACTGCGGTTCAGCGTGATGGGGTGGAAAGCGTTGGTCTTTTTATCGTCAAATACTATCATTCCATAATCCTCTCAAATTTTAAGTGTCCACCGCCGGAACTAACGTTTATCAAGCTCATTATCAGGCACAGGGGGAACGTGATCGTCTGGACAAACATCCATATTGGATAAATAATTTTAGTCTGGGGAGCAAGATAAAAATCCTGACCATAATGTTTGATAAAAAGAATGTCAAGAACGATTCTCAACAGGAAAACTCCCAGACCGAACAACCAATTTGTGAACAGCAGTATCAATCCGCCCCAGTAGGGAAATGCCACCAGCAGCATGGTAAGAGTAAAGCTGATATCCGGTTTTTTGGGGAATCCTCTGTTAAAGGACATTGTAACTGTACTTTCGAGGATTTTCCGCCAGGATTTCTCTGGAGCTCTTCTAACAAAACTCTTTTTATCCGGATTGAAAACAGCCTTAAGCCCAGCCGGTGCAGGGCCATCCATTGCCGCGCGCTTCAAACCGATGTTCTCACAAGCCAGGGGCGGGATTTTCCCCAGAGAACACCATCCAGCCCTTGCCATTTGCTTCAGGGCAAGATCAAAATGTTGATATTTATTCATGAAAGAGGATCGGCTGGAACTCTTTAGGCCGATATATGTATGACCGGCAACAATGGAGACATCCTCTGTAAAGTATTCCACCATGGAACTTATCCAGGTCAGGGGTACAAGGCAAGCCGCTTTTGTGATCAGGATCAATTCTCCCGCGGAAACCCGGGCTGCCTTTTCCAATGCTGTCTTACACCAATCTCGATCAGCATTACTATCAGTAATTTCAATTGTCCGAATGTTAACTCCCGTATCCTGAAATCTCTCGATCAGTTCAGCTGTATAACTTCCCTGTGAATCTCCAGCAATGATGATCTCATATAGTTCCTGCGGGTAATTCTGGTTGATCAAAGCTGTCAAAAACGTCAGAGGATCTTTCTTTTCCTGGTCGTCAAGAATAAGCACGGTTACCCGGTGCTTGCGGAAATCGCGTTGCAGGGGTTTATTGAAACTGGTTCTGAATATGATATGAAATGCCAGATAAGCCAACATACCGGCGCAGGTAAGGAAAAGCAGGAAATTGTAGAGCATTTGCCACATTGAAGAAAATTTCCGTCAATCCAGATCGAGCATATCCTGGAAGCCGTAACTTGTGGGATAAAAGTTGTATTGCAGGGAATCATTTACTACCGGAGGCTCTGTGCCTTCAATAAATATCTCTTTGATGCCGCCTTCCTCAACAGAGAATCCAGTGGTTGGATTGATGTTTTGTTCCACTATCTTTGGCGGCCGGTTGAAGGAATAACGCGAATCATTTTTGGGAGGGGTTTTCCCTTTATTCTGAATCTTAATGGCAGTGGTCATGATGGGTCCCCACATCCTTGACGCGTTGGCAAACCCCACCCTGCTTCTGCTGTTGTCAAAACCGGTCCAGATACCCAGGGTATAGGCTTTGTTAAAACCAATGAACCAGGAATCATTATAGTTTTGGCTGGTTCCCGTCTTGCCGGCATTTGGCCAGAGATAACCGTTGCGGGATGCGCCACCGGTTCCGGAGTGGGTTACTGTTTCCAGCATACTGGTCATGATGTAGGCAACTTCGGGCGAACAGACCTTGTGTTTCCTGGTGGTGTTGGTCTCCAGAGTCTTCCCCTTACTGTCCTCGACTTTGGTGATGAATACCGGCGTCACCCGGCTTCCGGCGTTGGGAAAAGTTGTAAAACCGGAAACCATGTCAATGGGGGTCACTTCGTGTGAGCCCAGGGCGGCAGTCAGGTTTTCCGCCTTTACGTTAAGGCCGAATCTCTTGAAAGCGTCCGTGAGGGAGTTTAATCCAATGTCCTGCGCGCATTTGACAGCCCATACATTATAGGACCATTGCAGGGCCACGCGCATCCTCGTTAAGCCATTGTACTCCATGTTATAATTATGGGGGGTCCAACTTCCAAATGATATGGGTGCGTCGTTGATTATGGTGGCGGGAGTATATCCCTTTTCAACCGCGACAGTATAATAGACTGGCTTTATCGATGATCCGGGCTGCCTTTTTGCCTGGGTCATCCGGTTGAATTTGCTGTGCCGAAACTCCCTGCCGCCGATCATTGTCAGCACTTGGCCCGTTCTATTGTCCAACAATACCAATCCGCCCTGGATATATCTGGGGTTTATGTCCCTCGCGTTTTCTGGAACATCGGCAAATTTATGCGGATGACCGCCGTTTTTCTCTACTCTCGCCAGGTAGTTGTTCATGATCGAATCAGCAGCATTGGAAACATCGGAATCAACGGTTGTATATATCCTCAGGCCGCCCTCAAAGAGTTTCTCGGTTCCATACTTCCTTTCCAGATACAGGCGTATGTGTTCAATGAAGTAATCAGAAGCAAAACGGCTGTAGTTGCTTGCGTTGCGCGGGGTCAAAGGCTGGGAAACGGCGTCGAGATAATCAGTCTCAGTTATCTTATCGCTTTTGTACATCCGCTCAAGAACATTGTCACGCCTTGCTCTGGCGCGGTCTGGATGCTTTATGGGGTCATAATAATTTGGCCTTTGGATCATTCCGACCAACATAGCGGATTCAGAGAGGGTGAGCTCCCGGGCGTGCTTATCAAAGTAATACAAGGCCGCGGTCTCCACACCGTGGTTTTGCACACCCCAGAAGATCTTGTTGAAATATATCTCCAGGATCTCATCTTTGCTGAAACTGGATTCGATCCTAAAGGCCAGTATGATTTCCCGCATCTTCCGGGATATTCTCTTATCCAGGGTGAGAAACATGTTGCGCGCCATCTGCTGGGTTATCGTGCTCGCGCCCTGGGAAAAATCAAGGGTTTTCAGATCTATGAGGATCGCCCGGACATTGCTGATCAAATCCACTCCAAAATGACTGTAAAACCTTTTATCCTCCGTGACAAGCAGCGCATCCACCAAATGAGGTGGAAGTTCCTTAAGCGAGACAAGTTTGCGTTTTTCGAAAGCAAAAAGATAGATCATTTTCCCGTTTCTGTCGTATACTTCGCTTCCTGAAGTCAGCGTATAGTTCCTGAGTTCGCTGGTCGGGGGAAGGTCATCCTGATAAAACCAGAAAGCTCCCAGAAACACGCCGACAAAAACACAGGCAAGTACCCCGATTATTTTCCACACCCATAAGGCGCGTGAATTTCTATGTTTTTTCTTCATTGTTTTCCAACTCATTTTGTTTAAACTTGGCCTGGATCAGCAATAATATCCAAGCTGTGACCATCCCACTGAACAAACCTAACAACAGCAGTATTGGTGTCAACACAAAAACTCCGCTGCCAGGCAATACAACCAGATGTACCACCAACAACTGGATCAGATTATGGGCTTCAGCGCCGGCAATACTGACACCAAAAGGACTGAAACCCCAAGCAGATTTATCCGCGACCCACATCGCTAAAATGGCTGCAAGCCCGCCACAGAGGGAAAGCAGGGTAGCCGGGGTCAGCAAAGTGAATGTCACTGCGCCCCCCACAATGGACTTGGTGACATTCACGGCAACTGCCTGAAGCGGCTTCTTTTCCAAGACAAGATACAATACGATGATGTTTGATAAACCAAGCCTGATGAAGGGCAGTGGTAACAGCCTCATTATCAAACTTTCAAAAATATGAATGCTGCAGGCTGTGGCGGTTAGGAAAGCAAGCATGAGTAGAGGATTGGGTTTATTAATTGTCAGCATCGTGATTTATATAGCGATCAAGGAATTGACGGCGGATGATAGTATAGATTACTGGGCACTTGCATCGCCCACTCCAATGAATTGCTTGAGCAAGGGATCTTTACAGAGCCGCATATCATCAATGGAACCGTAAAAAACCGCCTCTCCGTTCTCTATGAATAAGACGCAGTTTCCAAGATCATTAAGATTCCGGATATCATGGGTGATCGTTATGGTTGTGGCCTGATAAGAATTGATAATGTGAGAGATATAGTAGAGGACTTCATTGGCTGTGATGGGATCCAGACCTGAAACAGGTTCGTCAAAAATGATGTACCCAGGCTCATATACCAGGGCTCTGGCAATGGCGACCCTCTTGCGCATACCTCCGCTCAGTTCAGATGGATACTTTTCCAGGGTGCCCTCCAGACCAACCACGGCGAGGCTTTTTTCAACCCTTTCCAAGGCCTCGGAATATGAAATTCCTGCTCTTTCGTAAAGAGGCAGAGCGACATTTTGGAATACATTGAACGAATCCAGCAGGGCGGCATTTTGAAAAACCATGGAGAATTTGTGCCTAACTATGTCCCTTTGGTGGTTTGGGCCATTGTAGACATCAATTCCGTCAACCGAGACTGTGCCACTGTCCGGAGGGAACATACCCATGAGCGTTTTGATCAGTATGGTTTTGCCTGCCCCGCTACGCCCCAGTATGATGAGATTCTGAGTGTCTTCCAAGACAAAACTGATATCCCTGATGATACTGTTGCCGGCCAGACTAAGACACAGGTTTTTGACTTTTACCATATCTGATCCAATATAATCCAAATCCAATGCCCAAACCGATTCCGTTGGCAATGAAATCCCAAACCGAGACAGACCTCTCCGGTATCAGACACTGGTGCCATTCATCCAGGCCAGCCATGACCAGCAGGATTAGATATACCCAGGATACAATGCCATGCTTGGCATTCAGCAGTTTCAAACTGTGGTTGACCAACAGCGAGAGTATCAGGTATTGGCCGATATGCAGGAGTTTGTCAGTGCCCAGAATGTTAACTGAAGACAGTTTCTTGGCGGGTATCGAAGACAACGTCCAGATTACAATAAGCCAGACTACCGGGGAGATGATTCCTGCTGTCTTTTTCAGTTGCTCCATTTGCTCAGTTCAACGCGTCCAGACCCAGGTTAAAAAGAAGCCACCTCAATCTTCCTCTTCAATTTTGCTGACCTGCACCAGTTTAATGCTTCTGCCGTCGCTTTCCAAAACTCTGAACTCCCAGGTACCATCGAGAACATAACTTTCTCCTGTCGCGGGGACATGGTTGAACTCGGAAAGAAGGAACTGGGCAACATTGTCGAATTCATCCGGGTCAATTTCCGTGGAGAATTCCTGGTTGAACTGCCTGATATTGTAGATACCCGCGAGTTTGTAGGTCTTATCGTCAACCCGGGTGATCTCGGGCGTTTCTGCGTGGTCAAATTCATCGTGTATCTCACCCACGATCTCTTCCAGGATGTCTTCCAGCGAGATTATTCCGGAAGTTCCGCCATATTCATCAACAACCACGGCCATTTGAAGTTTCCGGGTTTTAAACTGGTTCAAAAGATTCTGGACCTTCATGTTTTCGGTGACGAACCAGGCCGGGCGCATGATGTCCGCGATGCGTTTCTTTTCCGGATACAGGATCAGGTCCTTGACGTAGATGATACCGCGGATATCGTCTATTGTTTCCCTGTAAACGGGTATGCGCGAAAAGCCGCTTGATATTATCAGGTCCCTGAGTTCTTCTATGCTTTGATTCTCCTCAATTGCCTTCACTTTCACCCGGGGTATGTAGATCTCTTTAAGCTTTGCCTCGCGGAAACGGAACAAACCAACCAGCATCCTCTTTTCATGTTCATCAAGACTGTGCCGTGAGGTTTCGGATTGGATCAGGTTGTGAAATTCCTCAGTGGTTAGTTGATCCGAAAGGTGTTTGTCAGCGCCACGTTTCCTGGACGTGAGGAGGCTGATCTTCTCGATCACCCAAACCAAAGGCATCAGGACAAACATGATTATCTTCAGGGGCAGGCTGCTTGCCTGGGCATAAACATTTGCGGCAGAGAGCGCTATGAGTTTGGGAATGATCTCGCAGAAAATCAGGATCACCAATGTGGTCAGGATAACCTGGGCTGTCACAACCGGAGATGCGCTGATATCAAGATTCCTGGCCATCTGGATGGCCAGCAGTGCAGCCAGCGAAGAAACAGCTATATTGGCAAATGTATTCCCCAAAAGGATAGTTATCAAGAGCCTTCTGGGATTGCGCAGCAAATTCAGGATTCTCCTCGCGCTTGCAGTATTCTTTTTCTCCAGTTTTTTCAAATAAATGCGGGAAAGGGAGAAGAAGGCGGTTTCAGATCCTGAGAAAAAAGCGGAAAGGAGTAGCAGTAAAAGAATTAATAAAAACGCAGAACCATCTTCCAATTTACTTTATACCGTCCATAATTTGTTTATATTTTATTTCCTTGTCTTTCATAAGATTAATATCCTGCCGACGGATGTGGTCGTAACCAAACGCGTGCAACAGTCCGTGGATAAAAACATCCATCAGTTCATCTTCCATATTATTCAATCCCTTTTGTCTGTCAAGTTGATTTATGTCAATGATAATATCACAGGGGAAGGGTTGAACACCAGAACTGATAAGGCTTGAAAGATCATCGGCTGAGGAGAAGGTCAGCACGTCCGTTAGCGAATTATCCCCCCGATAAAGCCGGTTAAATTCTTTCATATCCGCATCTGTACAGATCATGAGGTTTATCTCACACCTTGAATGTAAACATTCATCTGCGCAGATAACCTCTGCGCAGCGTCTCAGAGGTGCTTCGTCCACATTATCACCGCTGTTGTTTATCAAATTAAAATGGCATTTCTTCAAGTTGTTGTTTCTTCCGGATAATCGAGTCTTTTTCTATAGATGCTTTCCAGGATCGGTTGCATGACCTGCTTGGTGATCTTCATCTCTTTGAGGCTGAGGGGAGAGTCATCGAACTGGCCATCGCGGATGAGGCGCTGAACCGTTTCCTCAATTATCTTCTGAATTTCTTCGTCACTGGCCTCATTTTTGGATTTGGTCGTCGATTCCACGATGTCCGCGATCATGACGAGCGTCGCCTCTTTGCTTTTGGGCAAAGGCCCTGGATAGCGGAATACGGATGAATCCTTGACTTCGCCATTCTTTTGGGCAACCTCCAGAAAATACCTGATATAGCTTGTGCCGTGATGCTGATTGATAATGTCGATAACAGGCTGCGGCAGATGGTATTTGGTGGCCAGGATCACTCCTTCCTTGACGTGGTTGCGGATTATGTTCGCGCTCTCCTCCGGTGTATACTGGTCATGGATCTCGGATGATTCTTCATTGTTCTCGGTGTATATTTCCGGGTTACTAACCTTGCCAATGTCGTGATAATAGCTTCCAACCCTGGCCAGAAGAGCATTGGTGCCGATTGCCTCGGCAGCCCTTTCGGAAAGGTTGCCCACGATCAGGGAATGATGATAGGTCCCGGCCGCATTGGTGGCAAGTTTCTTGAGCAGGGGGTGGTTGAAATCAAGCAAGTCAAGCAATATTTCCTTGGTGGCCCTGTTCCATCGTTTTTCAAAGTATTTGACGATTGCCAGACAGCCCAAAACCGTTATGGTGGTTGAAACCACCGCATAACCGGCATTCTTGGCAAAAAGCGTCATATTTGGGCCCAGGTCATTGCCTCTCAGGTACAATGTATAACTCAGATTGATCAGATTGATGGAAAAGAAATGGAAAAACCAGATCCTGAGGAATTCATGCCGGGATTTAAATTTCTGGATCAGGGAAAGTGTCAGCAATGTTGCCAGAAGAAGCAGCCCCATGCTGTAAACCTCCCAGTTTATGAAAGGTCCCAAAAGCAGTATTCCGCAAGCCGCGTATAAAATGGCAAAATCGAAACCGATCAAAATGGCCGCGGAAATGGCGATCATGGCAAAGGGAACGTGCATGGGTTCAAGTTCAAACACATTGTTGGTGAGTATGCCCATCACGATCAGCAGTAAAAAGCCCACGTTCAGCATGATCAGGGCGGAATCCTTTTTTGCATCCTGCGATTGGATCTGGGCCAGATGGAAATTGAACGTGAAAACGATGATGAATATATACAATAAGAAACCGAACAAACCCAACAGCTGCGTCAAGGCTGATTTGCCGTTTCCCCTGGTTTTATATTCCTCAACCAGGGAGTTTAGTTTGTTTATATCCTCCTCTGTCAAACGCTGATTTTTGCTGATCAGGACTTCGCCCTGTTTCACCAGGCCAGATGAGGGCTCCAGAGAATCGATTACTGAATTCTTCAGTTTTTCATACTGTCTGGTATCAACAATCAGATTGGGCCTGATCAATGTATTGGCATTGTTTTCCAGGATTCTGCCAATATAGGGATCAATCAGTGACACAATGAGGCGCAGAATTTGCTGGGATTGGAAATATCTTGAGATGTTGTTTTTTCTGAGGCCGGAATCGGTGACAACGAGGATGCTGTCTGAATTCACATTGGCATAGATCCCCACATCGTAAGCATAATTGAGGTTACTTTTTATGGTTTCATAAGCCTGGGTGATATCCGCCGGCTCCCTAAGCATCTCGAGATAAGAGGAATCGAGGATGAATCCCTGCTGCTTTGCGGTGATGGCAACAGCCTCATGGTTATTGGTGTCCGCTGCTTCATAGAGGAGGGCGAACAGTCTGTCCATATTGCTGTAGGCCTGGAACTCCACGTCTGGATTCAAGCTGTGGGGTCTGCCGTATTCGGCGAGTTTTTGCTGGTATTCCTGCTGTATTTGTTCTTCGGATTTCAGAATCGGGAAATCGAACGGGGCTATTAGCTCAAAATCCGCCACCTGTCCAACGCTGACCTTATATTCAGGATAACTCAATCTCCCCGCGTTGGTGATCTGGTAGAGGCCGGTCGCGCAAAGGGTTACGATGATCGCGATCAAGAAATATTTCGAATTCATAAAAGCAGATTTGTAAGCTGGTGAATATTGTCAAGAAACATCGTTATTTCCACGCATAATTATGCAATAATGAAATGTTCCCCAACCCCTTTTTCCATATTGGATCAACTGGCGGGGAAATCCAGGAAAGCTCACACCAGGGATGAATACAATTCCTTCACATCACCCAGTTTGACGACCTTGGCGCGCTGCTTGGTCTTGGCGTGTCTGGAGACGAATATCTTCTCATAGCCAAGTTTGATGGCCTCATTGATGCGTGAATCGATCTGGGTAACGGGCCTGACCTCGCCATTAAGTCCAACTTCGCCGATAAATACAGATTTCAAGGGCAGGGGCTGGTCCTTGAGGCTGGAGATCAAGGCAGCCAGGATGGCCAGATCCAATCCGGGATCGGAGCTGCGTATGCCCCCGGCCAGCTTGATAAAAACATCGCTGGACCTGAGATACAGCGCCAGGTTCTTTTCCAGGATAGCCAGAAGTATCGCCAGTTTCTTTTGCTCCAAGCCGACAACCACCCTCTGCGGAGTACCGTAATTAGACCCAGTGGCAAGGGTTTGCACTTCCACGATAAAGGAACGTGAGCCCTCCATTATGCAACCGATGGAGGTCCCGATATGTTCATCTTCCTCGGAAAGAAATATGTGGTTGGGATTTGGAACCTCCACCAAACCGAGGTTTGTCATCTCGAATATGCCGATCTCGTTGGTGGAGCCAAAACGGTTCTTGACGGCGCGCAGGATCTTGTATTGGCCTCGCAACTCGCCTTCGAAATAAAGCACCGTGTCGACCATGTGCTCGATTATCTTGGGTCCGGCCACAAAGCCTTCCTTGGTCACATGGCCAACCATGAATATGGGTATGCGCAGGGTTTTGGCGCAGCGCAGGAAGCGGTTGCAGCTTTCCCGCAGCTGGGTTATGCTGCCGGGGAGGGAATCGAGGCTGGGTATGCTGATGGATTGGATGGAATCCACTATCGCAATGTCCGGTCTTTTCTCTTCCACGGTCTGGATCGTATACTCGGCGTCGTTGGTGCACAGCAACCAGATGTTTTCGCTATCGATCTTCAGCCGGGTGCTGCGCAGACGCACCTGTTCCCGGCTTTCCTCACCTGTGACATACAGGACGTTCTTGCCCTGGCTGCCCATCCACTGGGATAATTGCAGCATGAGGGTGGATTTGCCGATCCCAGGCTCACCGCCGATGAGAACCAGCATCCCGCTCACGATCCCGCCGCCGATCACAAGGTCGAATTCCTTTGTGTTTGTGGGCAGGCGTGTGGTTTGTTGATGTTCCAGGTCCTTGATCCTTTCGGGCTTGGGGTTATTGAGATCCGGGGAGCCCCCCTTGTTTTGTTTGCCAATTACCCGCGTGGCTTCCTTCATTGTTCCCCAGCTACCGCAGGCAGGGCATTTCCCGCTCCATTTTGAGCTTTCATAGCCGCAATCGGTGCAAAAAAAGCGCGTTGCCATAATTCTTCTCCCTTTCTTGATTTCAGATTTTTTCAACTTTGGTAATATGGCAAGCTTTTTTTTCCTTATTGGCCTTGCATGGGTGACAGATTGTATATGTTTTTCGTCTGGTTATAAATGTTACCGAAACATAAAAATTTTCTTGCTTTTTGCAATAAGCACATTATTATTGTTTTCAGAGGATAAATGATCATGAAACCGAATATTGTTGTTTTTGGAACACCAAGCTGTTCATGGTGCAGAAAAGTAAAAGATTACCTTTCCCGAAGGGGTTTCGCATATAAATACATTGATGTCTCAAAAGATGAAAGAGCTGCGAGGGACATGCAGCGAAAAACCGGACAGATGGGTGTCCCCCAACTTTGGATAAACAATCGCGCGGTGGTGGGATTTGATCGCAATAAGATCGAACAGCTGCTGCAATTAAATAAACAAGGAGAGAGTCATGAAAGTAAACGCTGAAAGCTTTCACAACCTGATCACAAGGCTTCAGGTAGTTCTGAGTGAGATTGACTATGCGCAAAAAGCGTGTCTGCAGGCAGGAAAGACGGAGTGCCAACTCCTGAATCACCTGTATATGGTCAAAAAACCTGTCAACATGAACGAACTGGCCAAAGTGCTCAGTGTGTCGCACAGCCGCATTACCAGGATCATGGACAACCTGGTGAGCAAGAAACTGGTGGTGCGCAAACCTTCGGAAAAGGACCGTCGCTGCTGGTTTGCCATTATCACGGACAAGGGGAAAAAACTGGCCGAAAACAGTCAGCAAACAATTGTTGACCATCAAAAAAGGATCATTTCCCAGATCCCCAAGAAAGAAATTGAAGAAGTCTACAAAGGTCTGAAGAATTACGTGGAAAAATATGAGAACATCCTTGAGGAAACAAGAGTGGAGGTTTGATGAGTTCCAAAACCACACTTAAATGGACGGGAGACATGAGCTTTGACGCGGAGGTCAGCGGACACCACATCATTCTGGATGCCGATTCTGAGTGGGGCGGCAAAGACCGGGGCCCCAGGCCCAAACCCCTGCTCCTTGCATCCTTGAGCGGTTGTTCGGGCATGGACGTCATTTCCATCCTGGAAAAAATGCGCATCAAGGATTATCAATTCAGAGTGGACGTTGAGGCTGATTCAACCACGGATCATCCCGTGTATTACCACACCATCCGGATGTTCTTTCACTTCTCTGGCGAAAACCTGCCCCCGGAGAAAATTACGAAAGCTGTTGAGCTTTCCACCCAACGCTACTGCGGTGTGTATGCCATGTTGAAAAATGCTGCGAACATCATCGTTAAGACTTACATCAATGATGAAGAGGTCGTGAAATGAGACTGCTGGTCATCCTGATAATGATATCTGCCATCTCAATGCTGGGTTGCGTTGCCCAGGAAACCACTCCGGAGAACGCGCCCGTTGAAGAAACTGAAACCGGGGATTCAAAGCCTGTAGAGAATCAAGAACAGGAAGAGGATCAGGAATTGGCGCTTGGAACCTGGATCACGGATTACGACCAGGCACTGGAACTTGCAGAACAACTTGAACGTCCGATACTCATCAACTTCACCGGTTCGGATTGGTGCGTCTGGTGCTTCAGGCTGCGGGATGAAGTATTTACCCAGGAAACTTTTCTGGAGTATGCCAAATCCGATCTGATATTGCTAAAACTGGATTTTCCCCAGCGGACGCAACTACCACCTGAACAGCAAATGATAAACCAGAATCTGGCGAACAGGTACGGTATCAGGGGATTTCCCACAATACTATTGATTGATAGCGAAGGGACGGAGATAAACCGCACGGGTTATCAGCCCGGAGGAGCGGAAAACTACGTCAAACATATCAGGGAGTTGTTGGAAAAAGCATAGAATGAAGCATACTTAAACTGGAAAATAATCAACCGCCCCAAAAGCGGCGAAAGATAAATCCGGCCTCATTGCCCAAAAGCTTTGAGGCTTTTTTCCAACTTCTTAACACTTCCTCCATTGTGCGCAGGATTCTGCTTCTGCGTCAATCAAAGGAACGACATGTGGTGTCCTGCTTATTGAGAGGCTTCACACGCTGCGCGTGTTTCGTATCACCACTATGAGTGTGATGCCCCTTCAGGGCTTCTCTGGATTCCGGTTATTCCGCAACAAACAGCCTTCGGGGGCCCTGAACCGGGAATGACAGGATGCCTCCCCTTCCAAGTTTTACGTATAATCCCTATCATCCCTGATCCATTTAAATCAGTTCCATCCGTTTGATCCGTCGAATCCATAGGTATACCATCACAAACCCAAAAGCCCAAACCGCCTTGTGCGTTGCCGTTCCTCTTTCCCAAGATCCCCTCAAAAAAAAATGTCCCCTCATATATATATGGATGAGAAAAAGGGGGTGTGTATGGGAAAATTTTTCATGTTTTGGCGTGGACAAATCCTATCTATCTGTCAAATAAGGTGTTGATCATTTTTTGATTCGTGAGCCAGCCCCTTGTTCAATTTTAATGTTTCAATTAATTAACTCTTTCCCCCGTCTTACACCCCCTGGGAGACCCAAAACCGGAAGAAAGTCAATAAAGGCATATAAATATATGCAATATATGTAATATAGCTATCTAATTACTAATTTTTTCTATTTTACTATATATACTATATATGTTATATATATATCAGTATCTTATCTCTCTTTTGGACCTGATCCAGAAACTCCTCCCTCTTGCCGGTGTGAGACGGGGGAATTATTTAATTAATAGAATTATTAAAACTCAGGCCTTTAATCAATCGTCGGATTTATGCAGTGTTTTGTGCAATTGGATGTTGAACCAACGATACATTAAGCCCTGAAAGGGCGACACACTCATAGCGAGGGCGCGGAACACACGCAGCGGGGGGAGCCCCTCGTATATTGCCAGACAATGAAATGAGCCCTTTATGGGCGACACATTTTAAATCCCGGACAGGAGTTAAATAAACCGGGTCCCAATGTTTTTCCGCGTAACCTCGAACTACAGGATGGAACCGGAACTTGTGTGACATTTTTGGATGACTGTGTGTCGCCCGCAAGGGGCTCTCCCCATTTATGCTTCCATACGAGGAGCTTACGCGTCCTCGCTATTAATGTGACGCCCCGAAGGTGCTCATTTGGATCGGCGCTTGAGCAAGCGCCGGCACATTCCGCAGAATCGGAATCCAGCGCTACGTGGAGAAAACCAGGTTCAAACGGTGAAGGACAATAGCCCGGAATGATCGCTGCCACAGACGGCGGGCGATCGATCGTTCGGGAATATCAGGCGATGGGGATGTCAGGCCTGGCGGAGATACCACTCGCACATTTCGGACACGGTATCCTCAATGCTTCTTTTCTGGATGAAACCCGCCTCTCGTATCTTTTCCGAGCTAAAGTAGGTTTCGGTGCCGAGCTTTTTCATCCTGTCGCTATTCACGGGGAGGTCGATGGAAAAGATTTTCGCGGGGATGTCGAAGAGGCGTCCGAGGGCGACAGCGAGGTTCAGGGGAATGGTGAAGTGGGGCAGGCGGAATCCGGGGTTCGAGGCAATTATGCCCATCAGTTCGCGCAGGGTGATGTAGGGCTCGTCCACGCAATTGAAGTGCTGGTAGCCGGGTTTCATCAGATCCAGGGAAAAGAGGATCATGTCGATGAAGGAATCCAGGGAGACGACGCTTTTGACGTGTCTTCCGTTGCCGAGGGTTACCCAGGGTCGGCGGTGGAGCATGCGGATGAGTTTGTATACGTTGGCGAAGTTATGGGGGCCATAGATCACGGTGGGGCGGAGGACCATCATTTCGCGGGCGGGATCCTGTTTCTGCCATTCGATCGAGGCCAGTTCGCCGGCGAGTTTGGATTCCCCGTAGGGATGGTCCGGGGCGTAGGGAGTATCCTCGCCGGATCTTCCCGCGGGATGGCCGAATACGGATACTGTGCTGATATAGAGAAGTTTGTTGATATTGTTCTTTGCGGCAAAATCCAAAAGGGTCTTCGTCCCGTATTTGTTGTGGCTGAAATATTCCTCGCGGCGGATTCCGAAATCGTGTTTGGAGGCGGCGCAATGGATGATGAGCTCAAGCGGAGCGCCGTGCTTTTTCAGAAATTCCGAGCCCGCTTTTCCCAGGTCCCCGGGTTCGCGGATATCGCCTCGGAGCGTCGCGGGATGGGGCTTGGCGTCGCAATGGTCGCTGATGTCGATGCCGATGACCTTGTGGCCTCTTTCCTCCAGTTCCCACATCAATCTTGAGCCCACGAAGCCGTTGCTTCCGGTAACGAAAATGTTCATCTATCAAATTTTCCTTTGTGTTTTATCGCAGGGATTCTCGTGCCAAAGCCTAATCCACGCTGATCTTCGAATATATTCAAATTTGGCAGGGCGCCCAGGTTGTCAATAAAAAGCTGATTGAGGCCGCTTGACAGAGAATCAGGTTTCGGGCCAATCACGCGTGGCCGGAGGTGAGAGAATTTCCTTGACCCAGACCAAGCGCCGCCATAAAATGCTTTCAGGATAATGAGGATGAGAACCGGAAAGATCATAGACATTCATTGCCAGTGCGGATACAAATTGTTTCGCTATTTCAAGGCGGGGAAGGGGCGCTTGATCAAGTGCCTGATCAGCAGGTTGAGCGAAGACAACGTGGGCCTTGCGGGTGCGGAGACCTTTTCCAGGCCTCTCTGCCCCAAGTGCGGCAGGGAACTGGGCATAGTCATGATGATCCACGGCGAACCAGCGCTGAAACTGAACCAGGGGGCGATCAAGAGCGTCCGGATCTAACGGCGTTTCCCGGGGAATATCCAAAATCTCAGCTGGAGTGATGCGGCCTCTTCCTACAAGGGCAGGGAGACCCTTTTCCCGGTTTTGGCGGATTGGTATATCGCCTGGATTATCTCCACGGATTTGCGTCCGTCGCGCCCGTCGGTTGAGGGATCGCCGTGGTTCAAAAGGACGTCCACGACGTTTCTGTAATAGGGGTTGTGGCCAAATCCGTATATGTTCGGGGGCTGGTAATTGGCGTCCTGGGCGATGCGGTCGTCGTCGTCGTAATCCTCAAATTCCCATTTCTCGATCCTGTTGACGGCCACTCCGCCAAGCTTGACGGTTCCCTTTTCCCCGATGATGGTGATCGAGCCCTCAAAATTCTTGGGATAGGTGAGCATGGTGACGTTGATGGTGGCGATCAGGCCGTTGCGGAAATGCAGGATGGCACAGCCTGTGTCCTCGGCCTCGATGTTCCTGGCCATGGTCGCGGTGTAGGCCATGACGCTGTCCACATTACCGAGCAGCCAGTACATTGCGTCCACGTAATGGCTGGCTTGGTTCATGAAGGCGCCGCCGTCGAATTCCCAGGTTCCGCGCCATTTTTCCGCGTCGTAATAGGCCTGCGGGCGCTGCCAGAAAACGTTGGACTGGGCGAGGTAGATCTTGCCGAAGCGGTTTTTTTCGATGGCGTTCTTCAGAAGTTGCATTGTGCTGTTCAGGCGGTTTTGCTTGATGACGAAGAGTTTGACGTTGTTGGCGTCACAGGCGCGGATGAGCTTGTCCGAATCCGCGATATTGATGCCCATGGGCTTTTCCGTGATTACGTGCATCTTGTGACTTGCGACGTCAATTCCCATCTGGGGGTGGAGACCGCTGGGGGTGCAGATGCTCACGGCGTCGAGCTCCTCCTTGTCCAGCATCTCGTTGTAATCCGTATAGACGTTTTTGATGCCGTAGGTATCGGTCACATGTTTCAATTTGTCCGGGAGGACATCCGCCACGGTGACGAATTCCGCCTCGGGGATCTGCGCGACAGCTTCAAAATGGTTCTTGGAGATCCTTCCGCATCCGATCAGGCCTAATCTAACTTTTTTCATTCATGGCTCCACTATGCGAATGTTGATATTGGCGGAGTAAAATTTCCGCCCGCTTGTAATGTGCAATGAGGAGCACTATAATTGGCAGGGCTTAATTTTGTAAAGCTATTTATTCTGGTGCGGAGGCTGGGGGAAGAAAAGAGTTATTGACAAAAAAGGCCCCGCAGATCGCTTTGAAACTATACCAGAGGATAAATGAAGAAACTGCTAATCATCACGGATATGTATTCCCACGAGTCGATTACCGTGTCAGGGTCGTTTTGCAGATCCAGGCGGAAAATCTTGCGCCCTTACTCTTTTTGCTTTGAACAAATGTTATAAATGGCAGAGATAAATTTAAAGCGAAATATAATGTTGAGCGGATCTTTCCGTGTTTTGAACATGGCGATCATGTTCTTCACCAGTGTGCTAAGTACTCGTTACTTAGGTGTAGAACTGAAGGGGCAATACAGCTATCTAAGCACGTTGGTGGCTTTTAGCTGGATGGCATTGGACTTGGGGTTAAACAAGACTTATTCATTCCTGCTACGTAAAAACGGAAAGTCACTCAATACTCTCTTTACCTGGAGTTACATTCTATTTGCGGTTGAACTAGTCATTATTGGGTCTTTGGGAGCGATATTCCTATCCAAGTTGAATATTCTCCTTTCTTTTGATTTCAGCTATTATGGATGGGCGATTTTCGTTGCTTTGATACTCGTTTCCCAGTTGATGAACCAGATACAGATGATCTTTCTGGGGTTGGACAAAGTGATGGCGAAATCAATGTTGAGCCTATCCTATCATGTTGTGACCATTATACTGATCGGAGTGGCTTTCCTTTTTTTTCAAGATTCAAACAGACTCTACGCCGTTTTGCTTTCGATGCTGATTGGGGCAGTGGCAGCAATCATTCTGTCCAGTTGGAAGTACTTTCAGCGCTTCAACCTAAAGAGCTTGAACCTGCCGTTTTTATGGAACAGCTACAAAATGGGTATCAGAGTGTTTTTGTCGTCCCTGTTTATAACAATGCTTTTACGGGTGGATATCTTTATCCTGAAGCATTTGACAGATTACTACAATGTGGGGATATACTCTCTTTCCGCGCATATAATTGACATGCTGCAAATTGGTTCAAATCTGGTGGGATCGTTACTTTTGGTCAAGCTTGCCGATACAGATGATATTGAAATTAAGTGGGTATTGTTGAAGAGGATTTTCATGCTGTTCTTTGTATTTCTGGGATTGGCCAATTTGGGCTTTGTCCTGGTGGGGAAACCAATAATCATGGGGCTTTATGGATCCGCCTTCAAAGACTCATATTATGCAACCTTGTGGCTCATTCCGGCTAGTTTTGGTCTGAGTTTTGGTTCATTGTTCAACACTTATTTATGGAGCAAAGGCTTTCCATTGGTCAGCACTATAATCCCATTTTTTGTCCTGATATCGAATATCATTCTAAACTATATCTTGATTCCTCTGATGGGTATCTCCGGTGCCGCCCTCGCTTCAAGTATTTCCTATTGCCTGTGGTTTATAGTCATCCTGTTGTTCGAACAGAACCTGTCTCAAGGAAGGATGCTCAAGTATCTTGTACCCCACCGTCAAGATTGGGGAGAAGTATGGGAAATTGGACTGGCCAGTTTGCGTAGCGTGTTTACAAGAAAATTGCCATGAAACCAAAATTACTGATCTTAAGTAGCCTATACCCGAATCCTGACAACACTTTGCGCGGCATATTCGTACAATCTCAGGCAGAAGAACTAGCAAAAAATTTCATTGTCCGGATTATCGCATGGGATTTTCCCGGCAAGAGTCACAAGCGTTGGAGGGAAAAAGGGATTAAGGTGGACAATATTTGTTTTCCCACGTTAAAATGTTTCTTTCCATCGGCAATACTAACGTACAAGTTCTTTGTACTGCCTTTTATAAAGAGAGTTTATAAACACTGGCAACCCGACCTGATTCACGTACATGATTTTGCGCACCTTCCTGGTGTGTATATTCTGAAAGGTTGGCTAAATGGAATCCAGACACCTAAATTCCTCACTATGCATAATCTTAAGAGCCTTCCTGGCTTATTAAATCACCCCTGCACAGATATCATCTATTCTAAAACCCTAGACAGGGCTTTAAGTGGTTGGGATTGTATTTTTGCCGTTAACAATGTCCAGGCTACATTTATGAGAAAATATGGCTCATTTGTTGAATTCATAGGCAACGGCATTAGGGACATCCAAAGAGAAGATAGTCCGGATTTGCATGAGATCCGAGCCTGGCTGGGATTGGACTCCGTAAAAATAGTTTCTGTGGGCAATCTGATCGACACCAAGGGTTTTGACCTTCTGATTCTTTCTACACATCAACTTAAGGCAGAAGGATTTAAAGTAAAAACATTGATCGCTGGCGAAGGGCCCAAAAGTAATGACCTGCATAATATGATCGATGTATTGGATCTACACGAAGAAGTATGGCTGCATAATCCAATGCCCCATAGGGATATCCGAAATCTTTATTTTGATTTTGATATCTTTGCACTGCCCAGTTATAGTGAGACTTTTGGTATCGTTTTTTTAGAGGCGGCGTTTGCCAGCCTTCCCTTGGTCGGAGTAAAAGGTCAGGGTATCTGGGGTCTGTTCGAAGAAGGCAGCGAGGCTCTTTTTATCGAGCCCAAAGACTTGTCTGACCTGACTGCCAAACTCAGATACCTAAGCTGTAATGATCAGGTAAGGAAAAGGTTGGGAGCGCAAGCCGCAAGCAAGCTAAAAAAGAACTTTATGCTGGAAAACATCTTGGATAAAATAGTTTGCAGATACAAGGATTCTCTTTCATGAACTGTATCATGCACATACCCTGGAGGCTACTCGGGCAATCTTTATCTGCAACTGAGATCCGTCCCTTTAAGATGAAACAGGCATTTGAAGAGATTGGCTATAATGTTTATTTTGTGAGCGGCAGGGCTGCTGATCGCAGGAAACTTATCGATAGACTTAAAGAAAAGATTGCCGCTGGCGATAAGTTCGATTTCCTATATAGTGAATCCTCCACATTGCCGATGCTCCTTACCGAGCCACACCATCTGCCCACTCATCCCGGAACCGATGTTAATTTGTTCGCGCTTGCCAAACAGGCCGGAATTCCCATTGGGTTATTCTATAGGGATCTGTTTTGGGCTTTTCCGGAAGTTAAACGGTTTGGGAGATTGAAGAGATACTATACTAATATGTTTCACCTTTATGAAATAAGACTGTATAACCGATATCTGGATGCTTTTTACTATCCGGTCGATGATCGCGAAAAGGTGTACGGAAAACTAAAGACACTTGATAAAAGAATACCCTATTATCCGCTGTTTGCTGGTGCAGATCTACGTCAGTCTAGGAAGAACGGGCAAGAGGATTACTTTGTTTATATAGGTGGAAATCGTCCTGATTTGCATAACTTGACAGTTCTGATGCAATCTTTTGGTAGGGTACCAGAGAAACGACTTAAGATTTGCACACCGCATAAGAGCTGGGAACAGAATAAAAACTATTACCGATCCTATCTAAGCTCGAATATTGAGATCCTGCACCTTGTCAACACCGAAGCCCAAGAACTTCTCAGCAGGGCTAAATATGGTTTTAACTATTTCCCGGATAGTGTCTACCGTCAGTACGCAACCACATATAAACTGTTCGAATATGCCGGATTTGATCTTCCCGTTATCTGTAACAGGAATGATCTTGTTGGCCAGATAGTACATGAATTGGGTATCGGCTATCCCATAGAGCATTCCGTGGAGGAACTTAGTCTCTGGTTGCGAAACACTCCTTCTGAAGAGGAATATAAGAGCATGCAGGCACATATTGCCCAAGTCAAGAAGCAGCATAGTTGGCAAATGCGCGCTAAAACCGTGCGCGACACTCTTTGTGGAGAATTGCGGGGAACTGGTGTCTGAACTGATATTCATTAGCACTACTGTAGACCGGGGAGGCGCGGAAATCCTGCTTCTTGGCATGGTTAAAGCCCTTAGATCTGAATACAAGATCACTGTTTTCTATATGATAGGGAAGGGTTCCCTGAGACCAAACCTGCAAGCTTTGGGGGTCGAAGTAAAACAGCTGGGCTTAAGGTCAATACTGAGAGTTTTGCACAGCCTGTGGAAGAATAGGGAAGCTATTTTACAAGGCTGGATGTACCACGGCAATATTATAGCCTCCTTATTTCATATCCTTGCCCTGGGCAGGGGCAAGCTGTTCTGGGCAGTTCATCACTCAGCCAAAGCATATGCCAGAGAATCTCTGGGCAAGAAAATGATACTTAAATTGAGCGCTTTTCTTTCCAGAATGCCAGCCGGGATAGTCTATGTTTCGGAACCTGTACAAGAGGAACATAATAAATTTGGGTATAGAAATAAAAACACCAAGGTGATTCACAACGGCATCGATACAACTCAGTTCATAATTGATGACACGGCAAATGAAAGGATACGCAGCGAACTGGGGATTCCTTCTGATGCTTCTGTCCTTGGAATAGTAGGAAGAAATCATCCAGTCAAGGACTACAAAACGTTCTTCCGGGCAGTGGCAATACTACTCCAGACACATCCCCAACTGCATGTGGTCACCGTAGGGAGGGATATCAACCTTAATGAGTTCTCAAGTCAGCTTAAGGATCTTAGCCCTCAGAACCTAGCCCGGATACATCTCTTAGGGGAAAGAACGGATGTGCCACAATTGCTTTCAATTATGGATGTTTTTGTCCTTTCTTCGCTTTCAGAGTCATTTTCCCTGTCCCTGATCGAGGCCCTGGCAACCGGCAGATGCTGTGTCAGCACTGATGTAGTGTTTTTTTGGGACTTGTTCCCGGAAGCCCTTTTAACCTTCAAACCCAACAACTATAAAGCTCTGGTCGAAGGAGTAAATCGACACCTTAGCCTGTCATCTGAGCAACGGCAGTTAATTGGTAGCAAGGCCAGAACTGTGGTGGAGGATCGTTTCACTATGCCTGGGATGATAAAATCCTACCAGGAATTCTGGGATCAAAGGGTGTCTGGAATAAAGGAAGACTTCAAACCAAGCAGGAGAAAGGTCCTCAGGCTGATCTCCAGGTTGAACGTTGGGGGTCCCGCGATACATGTAATCTTACTGACTCGGCACTTCAACAATGAATCTTGGGAAAGCGTTCTGGTGACAGGTATCCCTGGAGAGAATGAGGGTGATATGGGATATCTGGCCAGGAAGTATGGAGTGGAGCCTGTCATATTCAACAACTTGGGGCGCGAGATATCAATACTTGACGACCTCAAAGTAGGTTTGGAATTGATCAAATTATTCAGAAAAGAAAAACCTGATATTGTGCATACACACACCGCTAAAGCAGGCACACTGGGACGCCTGGCAGCTATAATAACATGCGTTCCGCAGATCTATCACACTTTCCATGGTCATGTTTTCCAAGGCTATTTCTCTCCTCTGAAAACGCGAATCTTTCTCATGATAGAGAGATTTCTGGCCAGATTCACCACCGGTATCATAGCTATTTCCAAACGCCAGAAGGATGATCTGATAAAGTTTGGCATCACCCAGGCGAATAAAATACATGTGATACCGCTGGGTTTCGATTTTTCCAGAATTCTTCCTCCTGATCAGGATAGAATGCTGAGACGAATGCTCAACATCGCCCCGGGAAAAATCACTGTTGCGCTTATTGGCAGGATTACAGCCATTAAAAATCCGATTCTTTTCATGAACATAGCCGGCGAAGTTATTCGTCAAAGACAAAATGTCCATTTTCTGGTAATCGGCGATGGCGAATTAAAACAGGATTGCCAACATCTAGCGAAGAAGCTGGGTATACAGGATCAGGTGTCGTTTACTGGCTTCATTTCTGATTTAATGCAGATCTACGGTTCTGTGGACATCGTTTGTCTTACTTCCATAAATGAGGGAACGCCAGTTTCCCTTCTGGAAGCTATGGCATGCCAGAAGATAGTAATATCCACCCCAGTGGGCGGGGTACCAGATTTTATCAGGACAGGTGAGAATGGTTTTATTTGTGAAGCGGACCCGGTAGCCTTTTCCAATCAGATTATTGACTGTGTGGATAATTTAGGGAAATACACAACCCTGCGAGAACAAGCAGCCAAGGATGTTCTTAATCGATATGACATGTCCAGGCTGTTCAAGGATATAGAGGAACTCTATGATTTACATGCAAAATAGTTGCCGATCGTAGAGCAAAGATTTATCCAGAGAGGAGTTATGACGATCAAGAGATTATTATTGTCATTAGGGCTTTTATCACTAGCAACATTTTATCCCATGACGGCAAAACATTCAGATGGATTTGCGCTTGGAGTCTACTCCTCCTTGAGCAACAGCACCCAGGAAAGTCGGATCATTCGTGAGTCACTCTGCAGGAAAATGCAGACCTTAGGTTACAACGCAACTATGATGAACACGAATAACAACGATCCAGACTTGGTGTCTTTGTTGGGGGAAATGGATAGATATGGGCTTGATGCCGTTCTGAATGACTTCAGCTTTGGCAAACCCCAGAAAAATGAGTTCAGATTTTCTACCCATCGGCTTTCGATCTCCAATTATCTACGTTTTGAAGCGGAATTCTCGGGTGAAGATGATGTAAAACCAGGTGATGGTTTGGATAACCAGTTTTGGTATGCGATCCGCAGTGAAAAGAATATGTCACGAGTTGGCAAAGCGGTTAATACTGCAGGAGTGTCCTATGATTGGGCATGGCAAGCCAAAGCAGATAAAGACGACAAAGGTTACGTCTTCACTGATCTGCGATACCGTTGGCCAAACAGAAACGGAGCATACATTCGCTTCGGCGCGGATTTTTTGATGGATCAAAATGATCGTGATCGTAGTGCAGAAGAGTACATTTGGGTTAAATACCGTTTCAAGATCACTAAGGTACAGAAAGGTTTGTCCGATAATGAACCGTTGTTGAGATTTAATTTGGTTGGATACGAGTTATCTGGAAGCGGTTTTTCCAGCAAGGCAAAGACACTGAACCATGTGGGCAAGGAAGGGGAAGTGTTGGAGACGTTTTATCGAGTGAGTGATCACATCAAATCAAAGAGTTCGGGAGATTTTATTGACCTTGAACTCAAGGTTACGTATGCCAACCTGTTGGAAGAAGGCCTCCTGACCCGGGACCATGATCTTAATCCTTCGACTCCTGATTCGGGTAGCCGTCTGCGTTTGGTCAATCTCAATTCTCGTGTCTATTGGTATGGGAACTGTGATGTGCTCCTTGATTATGTGGAGATTGAGGATCAGATCCACCATGATCTGACCACTGACAGAGAATTTTGGTCGGATGGGATCACCCGCCGAATAAAAAGTGTGATCGCACAAAGCGGAGGCAACCTCAAAGCTCTTTATACTATCGACGAGCCCTATCGGGGACATTTTGACAGTTTTCATATTCTCCAGGAGATTGCTGCCCAATCTGGAATAGGAGTTATGACGGCTATTTATGAACAGGAGCGAAACAACATAATATTGGACAAGGAAAATAATGTCCTATATAGTCATGTTGACGCTTTTCGCAAAATAGCAAAACCAAGAATAATTTCCCCGGATGTTTATCCCATGTCTCCGAAATTAACATGGGATTTGGCTGGTAGAGAGAAAGGAAATTTTATTCAGGATGTGTTGGATGAAGAGTTGCTAAAGGTATATCGTGAGTGTAAGCAATATCGAGATTATGAGGCTGACCGTTCATTTTTCCCGATCGTCCAGGTTTTGGGTAATTGGGTGAAAATCAAGGGTCATGAGCAATGGCAAAGCTGGATTAAACCTCCACTTGCGATGCAAAAGACCTTACTGTATCTGCCACTTTGCTTTGGCCCCGACGGTATTTTTCATTACAGCCTGCGGGTTACACAAAACTCGGATGGCTACGGTTATCGCGGGATTACCTATTCCAAACAAGGCACCAACGAATATCCCTATCCTGTCAACGATCCTGTAAGCTGGACAGCTGTGATGTCATCCAACCACCGCGTTTTGGAATATGGCAGGATATTGAAAAACCTTGCATGGCTGGAATCTGAATCGATCGGGACCACGGCAGGCCGGACAAGCAATTGGCAAAAACATACCATGCTGGACGCGCTCCACGTCAAGCAAAGCGGAAAGGGCGAATACGAAGGCTATGTCCAGTGCGGCTATTTCCAGGATGAGAACGGCCTTCCCTATTATATGGTGGTGAACCGCAGGGGGAATTATTTCGTTCCGGATGCCATAACCGAGCCGCGCTTCGTCCCCGACGCGGAATACGAAAAGTATTTTCCCGAAGCCGGACCCCAGGTTTTGAGGCTGACCTTCAGTTCCGCTGCCACCAGTAAATTCGGGAAGAACCTGGTCCTTTACGATCCTTATGACAAGGTGTTTTATCCCGCGGATGGAAAGTGCGCCGAAATTTCCCTGCCCGCCGGGGAAGGCAGGCTGCTTCAGCTTCTGGGGACTTTACCCGGGCAGACCAAAGGCCGGCACAAACTGAAGGGGACAACGATCATCAGCAGCGACGTGACGCTCCAAAAACGCGCCAAAGTGATCATGGACAAGGGTTCCCACCTCATCCTCATGCCCGGCACCAAGCTGACCGTGTCACCCCAAAGCAAGCTCTATCTGAAAGGGAAGGTCACCCTGCTGGGTGACGCGCAGATCATCGTAAGGGGTACCCTCAAGGACGAATCGGTCCATAAGGAACTTGCCTCCGGGGCCGCCATCGTCAGATAATACCCTCATTATCTTAAGCCATGCCGGTTGAACTCTCGGCTTACATATCCCGAACTTTATTCGGAGTGTGTACGGCGAATGTAGGACCAGCGTGAGAATCAGGGATGGGGGCGACATAAGGATCAGTTCATCAAGGTCTTCAATAGACCGCGCATCTCCTGTTGATACGGTGGCTGGCTGAACTGGCGCGGATGATGTACACCCCGGCGGGAACGCGTTTTCCCTGCTCGTCCAGGCTGTCCCAGAACCAAACACCTCCATGTTTCAAAGCTTCCGGTGCGCCGCGGACCAATCTGCCACGGAGGTCGTAAACGCCGATTGAGAAAGGTTCCGGGGAGTTGGAGTCCAGCCGGATAAATGTCCCTTCCTTAAAGGGATTGGGGGAGATCTCCAAAGCGGCGGCCAAAGGCGGAATGGGGTCGTCAACAGCCAAACCCTCCACCCAGATATCCCAAACGACGTCGTGGCTCCATTCCGCGTTGCTGACCCTGCAGGTTACGGTGTTGGCACCGTCGGAGAAAGTGGTTTCAAAGATGAAATCCGTGCTTCCGGGCTGGGGAACGTCGTTCACGAACCACTCGTAAGCGATGATGTGGTTTTGGGATGAGGCTTCCACGATGAACATCTGTGGATGCCCTTCAACGCAGTAATACACAGTTGAATCAGGAGGGGTGGTGTTTCCGATGCTGAGGTCGAGGATGCGCAGGGTGTCGATGGTGACCGGGGTGAGGGGATGGTCGTTCGCGTCCACGGGCACGGAGCCGATGTCCAGAACCACGCCAAGCCCTTCCACGACTTTGCCAAAGATGGCGTAATTCCCGTCCAGATGCGGAGCCGGGGCGAGCGTGATGTAGTATTGGGAGCCCGCGGAGTTGGGGTTCGAGCCCCGCGCCATGGCAAGGATCCCCGCCTGGTCGTGGTGGAAGCCGGGGTAGATCTCCAGCGGGATGGTGTAGCCCGGCCCGCCGTAGCCCGTCCCGTTCGGGCAGCCGTCCTGGATCACGAAGCCCTCCACGACGCGGTGGAAGATGAGGTCGTTGTAAAAGCCGCTGTTGGCGAGGTCGATGAAATTGTTCCCCGTGATCGGGACCAATTGCTCATAGATCTCTGCTGTGAAATCCCCCATGGAGGTGTTCCACCTGGCAAAATGCAGGGCCTGCAAGCCGCAGACGCCCCAAAGCGCGGCAAGTATAACAAGGATGAATGGGATGCGTTTCATGGCAAACTCCGTTCAAATGTCATTTTACTAATCAAATTCCCGGGGGGATATTTGTCAAGCAGAACCAAAAATCACTTGACTTTTCCCCATTCCGCCAAAAGGGTGCGAAAAGGAGTTTTGAATGTGCGGAATAAGCGGCTTTTACTGCCTTGATCAAGACGCGAACGGAAATATCCGGCTCTTGATGGATATGACCCGGCGTGTCTGCCACCGCGGACCTGATGATGAGGGCTTTTTCCTCTGGGGTCCGGGCAAGGGAGGCAGGCATTATAGTGGCAGGGATTCATCAACCGCTGTGAAGAGCCTTTATCCGCGTGTTCCAGCCAATTCAAAAGCCACCTTGGGTTTCGGATTCCGCCGTCTGGCGATCCTCGATACCGGTCCCGGCGGGCATCAACCCATGAGCGCTGCGGATCTGGATCTGCACATCGTCTTCAATGGAGAGATCTACAATCACATCGAACTCAGGCAGGAACTGGAGCAGGCAGGATACTCTTTCTCTTCCAGATCCGATACTGAGGTCATCCTAATTGCGTATCATGCCTGGGGTGAAAGCTGCGTGAACCGCTTCAACGGAATCTGGGCATTTGCCCTCTGGGATGGGAAGAGGCGCCGTCTTTTCTGTTCCCGGGACCGCTTTGGCGTGAAACCCTTCTATTACTGCGTGCACGGCGGAGTTTTCCATTTTGGCTCGGAGATCAAGCAGCTCCTGCTCACTGATATCGACCCCAGCCTCAATGAACTCATGATCTGGCGCTCCATGAAGATCAACTCCCTCCAGGTCTATGGCGCTGAAACTTTCTGGAAAAACATTCACGCCCTGGAAGCCGGGCATAACCTGATCATTGAAGATGAAAGGCAGTCCCTGGAACGTTACCATTCCCTCGTTCCCAGCCAGACCACACTCGATTTTGATTCTGCCGCCGCGGCTTACCGCCAGACCTTTCTCAGGGCGGTGGAATTTCAGCTTCGTTCGGACGTTGAGGTCGGTTCCTGCCTCAGCGGCGGGCTGGATTCCTCAGCCATCGTCTGCTCGGCTGCCAAACTTGTGGATAAGCCCCTGCAAACCTTTTCCTCATATTTTCCCCAGGAACCGGGACTTGACGAAAGGCGCTGGATAGAAGAGGTTTCCGCCCAATGCGGCTGCAATTCCCATCTCACGTCGCCGGGTTGTGAGGAAGCGCTCGCCTGGTTCGGGGAGGCCACCTGGTATAACGATCTCCCTCTCGGGGCGGGGTTCGCGGCCCAATACGGCGTGATGAAACTGGCCAGGAAGAACCGGATAAAGGTCCTGCTGGACGGCCAGGGCAGCGACGAGCTCACCGCGGGATACAGGCATGCCCAATACAGGTTCATTGCCGAACTGCTCAGCCGGGGCAACCTTAAAAAAGCCGGTGGGGAGATCGCCTCGTTCCTGAAGGCGAATTCTGCCTTGTTCGGCATCGCTGGCCTGGGAAAAACGCTCCTGTCTCTCCTGCTTCCGGAATCCCGCCTTTACGAGCTGGAGTTCAGACACCTGCGTTTTGAACCCTTTAACCGTGATTTCACCCAAGGATGCGGCCACTCGTCCTCCGAAGGCATTTTGTCCCGGATCGCGAACACCCCCGGCGGAAGGCTCCGGAATTTCCTCCTCAACGCCGTCTATACCACTTCTCTGCCCACCCTTCTGCATTGGGAGGACCGCATGTCCATGGCGAATTCGATCGAAAGCCGCGTTCCTTTTTTGGATCACAACCTCGTCGAACTCGCCTTTTCCCTGCCCGCGGAATACAAGATACATAACTCCCGGGGGAAATACATCCACAGGCAGGCGCTCAGGGATATCGTCCCGCCGTCAATTTTTGCCAGGAAGGACAAATCCGTCTTTGGCTCGCCTTTTCACTCCCACTGGATGCGGGGCGGACTGAAAAATGCTTTCAGCGAGGTTTTTTCCTCCGCCGAATTCCGCCAGAGGGGCATCTGGGACCTGCCCCGCGTCAACGACAACTGGCAGAAATATCTGCGCGGGGACAGCTCCCAGGCCGAGATGCTCTTCAATGTTTTTGCCCTGGAGATCTGGTTCCGTCAATTCCGATAACAACCTAAACCGAGGTATGCCATGCAAAAGCCGATATACATATTGACCGTCTGTTTTGCCCTGATGGTGCTTTCCTCCTGCTCCATGCTGTTCAAAACACCCAGGCTGGAGAAGGTCCACGGGGTGGACGTGCTCACCATTGATCCGGATAAAACCGTGGTGGACGTATCCCTCAGCGTCAACAACCCCAATTTTTACAAACTCGTTTTGGATGACCTCGATGTCCTGTTGCTGGATAAAAACCGGAACAGGATCGGCATGGTCGCCCTGAAACAGGCCGTCGAGATACCCAAAAAACGCTCCAACGCCCTGGATTTTCAAATCTCGCTGGATACGCGCAGGACAGTCAAAATGGTCAACCATTCAGACCAGACGGTCTATATCTACATCTCCGGCGAAGGCCGCGGAAAAGTGCTGGGGATCGGCAAAAACTTCAATTTTGAGGAGCCCTTCGAGATCGATATCAAGAAAGAACTGGAGAACGTGGTCTCGGGGTTCAAGGCAGACGGACAGGATATCTTCAAGATCAAGCGCAGCTACATCGGCAAGATGGGCCTCGCCAAAAGCAGCATCGGGGTGGATTTCATCATTCTCAATCCTTACGGCCTCCAGTTCACGCTTTCCGGCTTCCCCGCCACCATAAGCATCGGCGGCAGGGACTGTGGCAGCGGGGATATCGCCGAGCCGCTATCCTTCGACGAGACCGTCTATTCCCGCGAGGGCACGATGGCCTTCCGGATCAGCAACTGGATCACCGTCGTCAACGCAGTGAAAGGCGCTTTCAAAGGCCAGATCGAATATGAGGTGAACGGAAACGTGCAGATCGGCGCTTACGGCATGGATATAGACCAGCCCTTCAGCTATTCCGACAAGATCCACGTCAACCTCGCCGATCTGGTCTTCTGAGGCCGTTTTCCGGTTGTATGGAAAGTGTAAGATGAGAACGATATGCAAAAATTGCGGGCAGACACTGAGGGGAAAATACTGCCATAACTGCGGCCAGGTGGCCGATACGGGGAGGGTGGAACCACGCGTAGCGGCACTTGCCGAAGCTCCGACATCCTGTCTTCCCGGGCTTGATCCGGGATCCAGAGAGCCCCGGAGGGGCGACACAACCGCGCAGGATTGGAATCCCGCGCCACGGGGAAAAACCGGTTTCAACCGGTGTAGGACAATAGGCGGTGGCTTCAGCCATCGCGTTATATGGGCGGATATTGTGTTTTAATCTGGCCCCACCCCTCCTCAAACATGGACAAGATCAATGTTTGGGGAGGGGTGGGGAATACGGGGGTGATGTGTTTTCCAAACTTCGTTAATACCCGGGATTCATCCCGGGCCTATTGTCCTGCACCCCACCTGCGGCGGGGTTTGCCGTCCGCACGAGACATACGGCCGACACACACATCCAAAAAAGCCACATAAGACCTGGTTCCATTCCAGACTTAAAAGATGATGCGGAAAAAATTGGTGCCCGTTTGAATTAAATCCATGTCCGGTATTAAAATGTGTCGCCCCTAAAGGGCTCATTTTTGTTTACCCCTTATCGAGGGGCTCCACACGCTACGCGTGTTCCGCGCCCTCGCTATGAGTGTGTCGCCCTTTCAGGGCTCTTTGATCCGCATGATCGGAATCATGCGCTACAGGGTTCCACCCTTCCGCCCTTCCACGATGAAGATCATGATGATCAGGTCATCAGGTTATCAGAGTTCTATCTTTTTCCGCGTCATCCGCGTTCCATTTCCCCTTGGCCCTAAAAAGTTCGCCACCCGACCACCACCGCCTGAGTACCCGCTGGTTCAGCGTTTACTCAGCGGGAGGTCACTAAATTGTGAGCGGGGCTGGCAAGAGGATGGTATGATTGTATTTAGGGTAGATCACACGGGCTCGCAACTATGTTAACCAGGGCAGCCGAACGTCGGAAACCAGGATTTTTCCCCCGTCTCAAAACCCCCAAAACACCTCAAAAGCACAGGGCCTTGTGCTTTTGAGGTGTTTTGGGGATTTTGAGGATGATCGCAGTTCTTGAAAATTGAGCTTATTAGCTCTGATCACAGGTTTGAAGGTGGAATTTGGATACCTGGAACAAACGAACCGAAATTGCCAGGATCAGATAAATCATGCCTTGGACAGTCCAGCCACGGGAGCAAAGAAATATCTTGACGAAAACGTGACCGGTAAAAATATAGTTTTATTATCTATAATTATATTGAAAACTTCAAGGAGAAATAATGGTCAAGTTGAGACTGAGAAGGATGGGAGCGAATGACCAGCCCTTTTACCGGATCGTTGCAATGGATTCACGCAAGAAACGTGACGGAAAATATATCGAGTGCATCGGGTGGTACGATCCCAAACCCACACCTTCAACAATCAAGATAGAGACAGAACGCGCCCTTTACTGGCTCGGTGTTGGCGCGCAGCCCAGCGATACAGTGAGATCGCTGTTGCGCAAGGCCGGCATCCTGCAGATCAGGCACGAAAAGAACATACAAGGAAAAGCAGCCGCTGATTCCAGCAATGAAGAGGTGAGAAATGAAGGAACTGATTGAATTCATGGTGAAAGCACTTGTGGATGATCCGAGTGAAGTGAACATTACCGAGATCGCGGGCGACAGAGTTACCCTCTATGAACTGCGCGTATCCAAGAGCGACATCGGCAAGGTTATCGGAAAACGTGGCCGGACAGCCGGTGCAATGCGTACCATCATCAACGCGGTTAGCACCAAACAAGGGAAAAGGGCCGAACTCGAAATTATCGAGTAGATGAACGTGACCGACCTGGTCGGGATCGGCAGATTGGGCGGGTGCGACAGCGAAGGGTTTTACCAGGTTCTGGTGAAGCCACGCCACCGTTCCATTTTTGCCGAAACCGATGATGTTTTTTTGATCTTTAACAGCGATAGAGTGTTTTACGTAACTATCAGTGAAAGAGAAAATTATGATCGTAAGACAAGGGTTAAATTTGCCGAGGACGGCATCGCGGAAGAACGCGTGAAGCATCGCGAGGTGATCCTGGCGGTCGAGCCCGCTTCTGAAATTTCCGGTGAATCAGGAGATATTGAGGCGTTGATCGGCCATACAGTTGTCTTCGAAAAGCGCGAGGTGGGGAAGGTCAGAGACTTTTTCCATAACAACGCGCAGTATGTCCTGGTGGTGGAAACTGCGTCCGGCGGGGAGATAATGATCCCCCTGGTGAAGCATTACATCGAGCAGGTGATCCCGGATCCCGGAGTCATCATTCTGGCCAACGCGGAAAGCCTTCTGGCGCAGGATGAAGGATGAAGATAGACGTTCTGACCCTCTTCCCCGCCATCTACGAGGGGATACTTTCCCAGAGCATGGTGGCGCGCGCCATATCCGGCGGAGCGTTGGAGGTGGAATTCACCGATTTTCGGGGCTATTCCGGCAACAAGCACAACCAGGTGGACGACTATGCCTTCGGGGGATTCCCCGGAATGGTCATCCAGGCCGAACCTGTTTACAGGGCGATCGAAGACCTGGTGGAGAAATCCTTTGCCCCGGTGGTGTATTTCACGCCGCAGGGGAGGAAACTGGAGCAGCGGATCCTGGAGTATTACGCCGGCCTGCCCCGCGTGATCCTGCTTTGCGGGCATTACAAGGAGCTCGACCAACGGGCGCGTGACATCGCCGTCTGCGACGAGATCTCGATCGGGGATTTTGTCCTTTCCGGCGGAGAGATCCCTGCCATGGCCTTCATTGACGGCGTGGCAAGGCTTCTGCCGGGAGTGCTTTCGGATATGGATTCCGCGAAGACTGATTCTTTCAGCAAAGACCGGCTTGGACTGGGATTTCCCTGCTATACGCGTCCGGATAACTGGATGGGGCTGGGCGTTCCGCCCGTGCTCAGACAGGGAAACCACAAGAAGATCCAGGCCTGGGCGGATGAGAACGCAGACAACCTGACCAGGACCCGGCGCCCGGACCTGAAGAAGTGAGCGCGCCGTATCTGGTCCTGGCCCACCATCCCGTTCTGAACAAGGCGGGGGAGAGGATAACCACCTCGATCAGCAACCTGGACATCCACGATATCGCCAGGGCGGCCCGGACCTACGGAGTCCCGGCATATTACATCGTCCATGGCGACCCTGGCCAGAAAGACCTTTTGGAAAAAATCACAGCCTTCTGGCAAAATCCGGGGCTGCCCTACAATCCTTCACGCAGCCAGGCCTTGAAAGTGGTTAGGCAAAGCGATACGATCCAAACAACCATAGATGATATTACAACGCAGGAAGGGACGCGACCCCTCGTGATAACGACGACGGCACGGACCATGAATCCTCAGATACCTTTCGCGTATCTGAAGACCCTGACACAAAAAGAAAGGCCGGTGCTCCTGATTTTCGGCACCGGTTACGGATTATGTGAGGAAGTTCATACCGCCGCGGACCATATCCTCGAGCCCATCCGGGGCAGCGGGGATTACAACCATCTTTCCGTCCGCAGCGCCGTGAGCGTCGTTCTGGACCGCATCTCTTCCGAGTAGATACATGGGAGGAACCAATGGATATTCTGCACACAGTTGGCAGAGACCAAATCAGAACTGACCTTCCCGATTTCCGCCCCGGCGATACGGTGAAGGTCCATTATAAAATCAAAGAGGGAGGAAAGGAACGCATCCAGATGTTCCAGGGGATAGTGATCCAGAAACGCGGATCCGGGATCTCCAAATCCTTCACGGTGAGAAAAATCTCGAACGGCGTGGGCGTGGAAAGGATATTCCCGCTGAATTCGCCAAACATCGACAAACTTGAGATAGTCCGCTTCGGGCAGGTACGCAGGTCCAAACTTTTCTATCTGCGCCAGGCCAAAGGAAAGGCGGGCAGGATCAAGGAACGCAGACGTTTCACTGCATAGTTGCGTAAAACGATATATCAGAGCCCCTTACTCGAAGCATTTTGAGGACGGGGCTCTCGTTTTATAACTCCAAAAGCGAGGAGAGAGTGGAAAACAGGGAAAGCGGAACTTTCAGCCATGGGAAACTGCGCCTGCGGATCCTTTTGGAAGGCGGCATTTTGTTCGGGATTAGTTTTTCTGAGCAGAGCGGAGGCGGGGGAGAGCCCTCGGTTGAAATGACCCGTATCTGCCAGCAACTGGGCGAATATTTTGCGGGCAACAGAATAGAATTTGAAGTTCGTGTTGATCCCGAAGGCACACCTTTCCAAAAAAAGGTCTGGGATGCCATCCGGGAGATCCCCTACGGTGAAACGCAAACCTACAAAGAAATTGCGAAAAAGATCGGCCATCCCGGCGCTTACCGGGCTGTGGGTCAGGCAGCCGGGAGGAATCCGACGGCCATCGTCATTCCCTGCCACAGGGTCATTGGCTCGGACGGCTCCCACACCGGTTACGCCGGCGGCCTGGATCTGAAAAGATGGCTTCTGGAGATGGAACAAAGGTTCAAAGCATGATAGCAGGAATCGGCAGCGATATAATCCGGGTGGAGCGGATCCGCAGATTGCTGAATAAATATCCGCGCTTTACAGCGAGGGTTTTCACGGAAAATGAGATCCAATACTGCGTTGTAAAGGCAAACCCTGCTGAATCCTACGCGGCCCGTTTCGCGGCCAAGGAAGCGGTGATGAAAGCCTTGGGCACGGGCTGGGACAAGGATGTCAATTTTAAGGATATAGAAGTTGTCAAAGCCGCCAGCGGCAGGCCCCGGGTCCTCCTCCGGGGTGGGGCCGAGACGATCCGCCGGTCGCGGGGGATCGGAGAAATCCACCTTTCCCTTTCGCATGAGCGGGAATACGCGCTGGCCTTCGTTATTCTGGAATTCCAGAAAACTTGACAAACACCCTGCATTTGAATTTATAGGATAAACTGAGGTTAAATATATGCAATGTTATGTATTTTTCGGGATCCAGGGCAGCGGAAAGGGGACCCAGGCTGTCCTCCTGAGCGAGGAACTGAATTTCCAGCACGTGAACATCGGCGACCTCTTCCGGGAGCAGGTTTTGCAAAAGACAAGCCTGGGTCGGAAGGTGGAGGATATCATTAGCAACGGTGAGCTGGTTCCCGACGAATTGGTCTTTGAGATCATAACAAGATCACTACTGCCGGACCGTGAGGGGATAGTTTTTGACGGTTTTCCGCGAACCCTGCTCCAGGCGGATTATCTTGTACGCCATTTTGAGGTGTTGCAGGTTTTCTTCCTCGAACTGAGTGAATACGAAGCCATCAAGCGCATCTCCTCGCGGCGGATCTGCCCTTCCTGCGGAACGAACTACAACCTCATCAGCAACCCTCCCCAGCAGGAAAACATCTGCGATGAATGCGGAAGTGAACTGACGATACGCAAAGACGACCGACCGGAAGCCATTTCCAAGAGGTTCCGGGAGTTTTACGAGCAGACCCTAGTGCTGAAGGAGTACTTTTTGGAAAAGGGGCTGCTTTCAAAGATCGACGCCTCGCCGGATGTGGCTACGGTGGCAAGATCCGTGCTTGAGATTGTGAGAAAACAGAAACAGATAGATTGATGCGTAAGTTTTTCCAGCAATTGCTTGGTTACGTTGAGTCAGTGGCCTATCTGCTGGCTTTCTGGAGCCTGCTGGTCCTCTTTTTTGAGCCGGTGATCGGCTATTATACAAATTACACCGGGGTGGAGCTTTACACTGCGCTGGCCAACCTGGCCGTTCTCGGTCTGGCGATCCTGAACAGGGTTCTCTACGGGGAGGTGCGGGGCACGCAGAAGATGATAATCTTCGATATTATCCTTCTGGCGCTGGGCATCCTGCTTGTTTTCTATAACGCGAAGTTCGTGATCTTCTTCCTGCTGATCCGGCAAACCTATTTCATCCTGCAGTATCTGCTCTTCCGCTTCTCAGAGGGGAAGCTTTACCGCTGGCTTTCAAACGATCCGCCGATCACGCTGATTATGAGTTTTGCCATCGCGATATTCATCGGGACCATTTTGTTGATGATGCCGGTATCCTCCGCCCAAAACAGGGTGACGCCCCTGGTGAACGCGCTTTTCACGGCGACTTCGGCTACCTGCGTGACAGGGCTGATCGTGGTGGATACAGGTTCCTACTGGAGCATGTTTGGGCAGATGGTGATCCTGATCCTGATCCAGCTGGGGGGATTGGGCATCATGACGGTATCCACGGTTTTCGCGCTCCTGCTGGGGAGGAACATCAACCTCAAGCTCAAGCACGTTATGACCCATATGGTGGGCGGCTCCAGGGCCATCAACATCATCGCCCTGCTCAAGAACATCGTGCTGGTGACGGCTGTGATCGAGGCGATCGGGGCGGTTCTACTGTTCTTTAAATTCTCCCAGGTGTTTCCCACCCAGAAGGCGATCTACTTTTCCATATTCCATTCGATATCCTCTTTCTGCAACGCGGGCTTTTCCACGTTCAGCGATAATCTGATGGGTTTCGGGAGCAGCATTATCGTCAGTCTGGTGGTGCCGCTGCTCATCTTCATCGGCGGTATCGGTTTCACCGTCATCATCGACCTGGGGCGATTCTTCTTCACCGGCGGCAAGGTGAAAAAGCTTAGCCTGCATTCCAAGATCGTGCTTTCCGCCTCCGGCATCCTCATAGTGGCGGGCTTCATTGCGTTTTTCATCCTGGAATACAACGGCACGATGGCAGGATTCAACCCCATCAGGCGTTTCATGGCAGCGATGTTCCAATCCGTGACCACCAGGACAGCGGGCTTCAACACGATAGACACCGCGGCGTTGGGACGGACATCCCTGCTTGTGGCGATGTTTTTGATGTTCATCGGCGCTTCACCAGGTTCCACAGGCGGCGGTGTGAAAACAACCACCTTTTCGGTGCTCGTGCTCACAATTATCTCGATGATAAAGGGGAAGCGGGACATCAGTGCTTTCAAGCGCCGCCTCCCCTTCGTCAATTTCCGCGAGGCAACCGTTCTAACCATCCTCTCGGCCACAATAGTATTCATCGTGGTCTCGCTGCTGCTGCTGGTGGAGCCGCATGCGTTCGAGGATATCATGTTTGAGACCTTGTCCGCCTTTGGCACCGTGGGGCTCTCAACAGGGATAACCGGGCAACTGACGAATACCGGAAGAGTGCTGATAACGATTTTGATGTACATAGGCAGGATAGGGCCCATGACCCTGATCTATGCCTTCGCCGTAAAGAGAAAACACACAAATATCAACTACGCTGAAGAAACGATAGCAATCAGCTAAAGGGAGAAACAATGGCACGCTACGCTGTTATTGGCTTGGGACGCTTTGGGATGACTGTCGCGAACATCCTGGCGGAGAATGGCCAGGAAGTCATCGCCATAGATAAAAGACAGGAACTCGTGGATGAAATAAGCGGCAGGGTATCCCAGGCAGTTTGCATGGATTCCACAGAGGAAAGCGTCCTGCGCAATCTCAATTTGAACGAAGTGGACGCTGTGATAATGGCTATCGGCAGCAATATCCAGGAATCCATCCTCGCCACCGCCATCCTCAAAAAGATCGGGGCGGGGATCATCTACGCCAAGGTGGAGAACCATCTGCACGGCAGGATACTGGAGCTCATAGGCGTCAAACGCAGCATACTGCCTGAAGAGGTGGTGGGCACCCAGCTTGCCAAAACCCTTGTTTCCAAGAACGTGCTCGAGTATTTCAACCTCTCCAGTGGGCACAGCGTGATCGAACTCCGGGCTCCGCTGAGTTTTGTGGGTAAAACCCTGCAGGAACTAGCCCTGCCAACCGAGAGGAGTATTAGCGTGATTGCCATTAAATACGACCATCTGACCGTGAGCGACGAGGGGAAAAACGTGATAGAGCAGCGCCTGAACGACATGCCAGGGGCGAACGATGTCATCAACGAAGGCGACGTACTTATCTTGATGGGTCTGAAGAACAAAATTGACGACCTGATCTATGACGCCGCAAACAAAAAGGATCTGCTATGAAACGCTCATTAAAATCTGTTTACCATATAATGTTGTCCATCCTTGTGGCTCTGATCCTCCTGGAATTGCTCCTGCTTCTGATCATGACTTCAAACGCGAGGGAACTGGCACCATTGGTCAACGATGTCCAAACCACGGTGATCATATTCGCTTTGGTGATCTTCATATACGCGATCGTGATCTACAATATCATCCCCCTGAGGATCAAGAGATCCCTAGAGGAAGTGGAAAAGACAGTCAAGGAGATCTCCCAGGGCAATTACGATATCGAGATCGATCTGGAGCAATATAAGTGGGACAGGGACATCCAGCAGCTCATGCTTGGGCTCAAGACACTTCTGCGCAGCATCCAGGGCTTCGACCAGGCCAAGGAAGCAAAGATCTACGAACACGACCAGCGGATCAAACAGCTCATCAATCTGCTGCCGCAGGGAGCTCTGATCTTGCTGACCAACGGGGATGTAAGTTACTGCAACGACACCTTGCGCCGGAAATATCCCACACTCAACGAAGTGAAGAATATCCACGAGATAAACCTGAAAGACGACCTGGCAAAGAAGATCTTTGCCAGAATCTCGGACGCCCTGCGCTTGGGAGACAATATCTACGACGCGAAGATCCCGGACCAGGAATACCAGCAGCAGGCGGTGATCAACGGTTCGGTGGTCCGCAACACCAAGGGAGACGCCACAGGCGGAGTGTTCACCCTGCATTTCAGCAAAAATGTCAAAAAAGAAGATTGAGGTTGTTTACGACCGTGATGAACCCATCCGGTTGGATAAATACCTTGTGGATATGCGCATCCAGGAACTCTACAGCCGGAGCTTCATCGAGAAACTGATCGAGGATGATCGCGTCTTGGTGAACATGATCCCGGTCAAGAAAAGTTACCTGCTGAATAGTGGTGATGAGATCGAGGTCTCCCTGCCGGATTTGCCGCCCCGGGAGATCGTGCCCCAAAACATACCCCTGGAAGTTGTCTATGAGGATGATGACCTCGCCGTCATCAACAAGGAGGCCGGGATGATCGTCCATCCGGGTTACGGCAATCCGGACGAGACCCTGGTGAACGCCATGGTCTTCCGCTGGCGCGAAAATCTTTCCAGCGGCAGGGAGGCGGACCGCCCGGGCATCGTGCACAGGCTGGACCGCGGGACATCCGGACTGATGATCATCGCCAAAAATGACCGCGCCCAAAGCGCTCTGAGTGAGATGTTCGCCAGGCGCGAGGTGGATAAAACCTATCTGGCGGTGACCTGCGGGATACCTGAACCGGCGGAGGACACCATCGAGACCAACATGGACCGCAGCATCAGGAATCCCAGGAAAATGTGCGTTGCGGAGCAGGGACGCAGGGCTGTGACAACCTATAAAGTAGTACAATACTTCCATTATTTCTCTTTGGTCAAGATAAATCTGGAAACGGGAAGAATGCACCAGATCAGGGTCCATTTCGCGCACCGGAACCTTCCCCTGCTGGGTGATCTGCTTTACAATACACGGCGGCAGGTGCATGCGTTGGTACCAGAGAATATGAAACGCAAGGTAACCGAGCTCCTCACCAGGCATTTGCGTAGGCAGGCGCTGCATTCCTGGCGCCTTCAATTCACGCAGCCTTTCAGCGGCAGGAAACTGGACCTGAAAGCGGGACCGCCAGAAGATTTTCTCTATGCCCTGGACTGGCTGCAGCAGTACTTTGGCATTGACAACGGGGGACAGGATATAAACTTGATCTTAAAGGACAATGAAGAGTGGTGACATGACAGATACCAAATGGAAGGAAGTTTTCTGCCCGATCGAGACTGCCGTTAAGATCATCGCCGAAGGCGGGATGCTGATCGTGGTGGACGACGAGAGCCGTGAAAACGAAGGCGACCTCCTGATGGCGGCTGACGCTGTCGAAGCCTTCCACGTCAACTTTATGATATCCCATGGTAAAGGACTCCTCTGTGTTCCGATGGAAGAGGAAGCCCTGAACAGGCTGGAGATCCCGCTTATGACGATCCGGAACACCGATCGCCACGGCACCAAGTTCACCGTATCTGTGGACGTCATCGAAGGCACGACGACGGGTATATCCGCTTCTGAACGCGCCAAAACCATCCGGGCTTTGGCTTGTAGAGACAGCCACTCCGACCAATTCATGCGCCCGGGCCACGTTTTCCCCTTGCTGGCGGAAAAAGGGGGAGTACTGAAAAGAGCCGGGCATACGGAAGCCGCGGTGGACCTCGCCAAATTGGCCGGACGCCGGCCCGTGGGGGCGATCTGCGAGATAATCCGGGAAGACGGTGAGATGGCCAGGCTGGACGATCTGATCCCCTTTGCCAAAAAACACGGGCTGAAGATCATCACCATTGCCGACCTCATCAGATACAAGCGCCAAAAGGAAAATCTGGTCGAATGCGTATCCCGGGCAAAACTTCCCACGCAATTTGGAGAATTCAAGATCCACACCTATGTCAGCACAGTATCGGATGAATACCATCTGGCACTGGTGATGGGTAACATCAAAAAAGATGAACCTGCCTTGGTGCGTGTTCATTCAGAATGCCTGACCGGTGACGCTCTCTTTTCCCTGCGTTGCGATTGTGGCGAACAATTGAGGCGCTCTTTCGAACTCATCTCCAAGGAGGGGAAAGGCGTGCTCCTCTATATGCG
>CAYRVG010000115.1:0-2137 GCA_964427765.1 uncultured Candidatus Cloacimonadota bacterium | reverse complement strand
CCCGCCCGGCTTCAGATTCCATTTCCGCCCTTCGTCCAAAAATGTAAAACCTTTTCCTGCCAGCCTTGCCAGTATCTGCTCCGATGCCTGCACGGAGGTGGGCGAGCCATCCAGAAAACAGAGCAGGTCTTTGATATGTTTGTTCATTTGGATACTCCAGTGTTCTTTTGTCCCCAATATTAAAAGCCCCGGTTTCTGTCAAAGGGATTGCTCCCTCAATTGTATAGATAGCGCTTGATCTTCTGCGTGGGCGTTTTCTGGAAGGGTTCGTTGACTATCTGAATCTTGACTATGCGGCTGAAATCCGCGAGGATCCTGTTGACCTGCTGCCTGTTCTCCTCCATTATATGCTCAACCTTGGATTCCGGTATCTTGTCCTTGTCCAGGGCTTCGAGATCCGGATACAACATCGCGTGCAGCTGGTGTTCCCTTTGCAGCACGAGGGCTTCCATCACGTAGGGCAGATTGTTCAGTTTCTGTTCCACGAGTTCGGGATAGATGTTCTCCCCGCTGGGGCCGAGGATGACGTTCTTGCTCCTGCCCCGCAGGTAGATGAATCTGTCCTTGTCCAGGGTGCCCATGTCGCCCGTGTAGAGCCAGCCATCCCTGAGGGTCTCCCGCGTGGCCTCCTCGTTCTTGTAATAACCGCTGAAAACGGGATCACCGGAGAGGATGACCTCGCCCGGTACGTTTTCAGGATCGGGGGAATCGATCTTGCAACGCAGGGCCTGGACCACCTGGCCGCTGGATTCAAAACGGTGTTCGAACCAGCGGGCATAGCTGATCAGGGGGCCGCATTCCGTCATGCCGTAGCCGATCGTGAAGGGAAACTTGATCTGCTTCATGAATTTCTCCACTTCGGCATTCATCGGTGCACCCCCCGCGATGAGTTCCGTCACGTTCCCCCCAAAGGCGGCGATGAGCTTGTCTTTGATCTTTTTGCCGATCACGTCCTTAACCAGAGGGATCTTCAGCAGGGCCTTCATGTGGGGCTTCTGAGCCAGCGGTTGGATCTGCTTTTTGTAGATCTTTTCGATCAAGAGGGGCACCACCAGGATCACGTTGGGCTTCAGGTCCTGCAAAGCGCTCAGGAGCAGCTTGGGCGCGGGGATCTTGTCCATGAAATTGATGTGGTTGCCCCGCGTGACCGGATAGACGAAATCGAAGGCGCTGGCATAGGCGTGCGCGAGGGGCAGGAAAGCCAGAACCTTCGCCCCCACCTTGAAGGTCAGCTTGTCCCTGGCGTAGATGAGATTTGCCAGGATGGAACGATGGGAAAGCATCACACCCTTGGAGAAACCCGTGGTGCCGGATGTATAGATGATCGCCGCGATATCCTCGTTATCACAGACATCGGATGTTTTGAAACCGGAGGCATTGACGTTCCTGATCTCGGGCGTTTCATCCAGCTGTTTGATTATCTCCCTTTTATGGTCCACCTTGTTCAGCAAAAGCTCCGTTTTCCCCAGCGAAAAGACATATTTCACCTTCTGAAGCTGGTCCTCATCCATGATGTCGAATTTATCCCTGCTGATGAAAAGAAGTTCTGAATCTGAATGATTCACGATATGCGCCGCGTCTTCCGGAGAGAAATTTACCAGAATCGGGACTATGGTGGCACCATACGTGACGGCGGAAAGCCAGACGACCCCCCAGTTGCTGCTGTTTTTGCCCACCAGCGCGACCTTGGAGCCCTTCTTCAGTCCGCAGGCCTTGAAAAGCTTGTGCATCCAGAGAATACGCTTGCCCACATCTGAATACTTGAGGGCGGGGCCCGGATAATCCGTGAAAGCGTCAAGATCCCAGTAGGTTCTGATCGAATCGGTAAGATACGGAATTAGTTTTTCACTTATCATAGCATTCTCCTTGGGTGTGATTTGAAAGTTTACACTATCCTGTCTTCCTGTTCATTGTCAAGATTTTTAATGGCAGGGAAAACTCCCTCCCTGGATATTTTCCCCTGCCTGTCAAAGTTTTTCGGAGTTTGCTCGCAACGCGTAACCCATAACCCCGTAACGCGTAACTCTCACACACAACTCTGTCAAGTCCTGAAATAGCGGACAGTTTTTCTGATGTATAGCCAAACACCCCTACATCGGATTCCGTTCCGGGTTTGGGAGGCTTGACGCCAGGGTCA
>CAYRVG010000114.1:0-10124 GCA_964427765.1 uncultured Candidatus Cloacimonadota bacterium | reverse complement strand
GATCACCGGGTCCAGCTTCTCCTGACGCGCCAGGCGGGTAAGGTTGCGCGAATACTTCTCCAGAGCCTGGAATTTTGCCTCCGGATTCTGGTCCGTAACCCTCTGGTTGCCACGCAGTTCCTTCAGCGCGAGCAGCAGTTTATCCGCGTCGGCGCCGTTCGCTTTGAGGATCTTCGCCGCTTCCTTTCCTTTGTGCAGGGTGGCAAGCAGGATGTGCTCCAGGCTCACGTAATCGTCCTGCAGCTTTTCCGCCTCCCGCTCCGCCTGGTGCAGGATGTCCAGCACCTCGCCGGATAGATATATCTGCGCTCCGCTCACCCGGGGAAGTTTCTTCAGTTCATCCTCAACCTGCTCCGCAAGGGCTGAAACATTCACCTCCAGCTTTTGCAAGGCGGGCGGCACCAGGGAATCCTCCTGTTTGAGCATGGCTGCCAAAAGGTGCAGGTCACGCAGTTCCTGATGCCCGTATTCCTGTGCCAGGTCTTGCATTGCCTGCAAGGTCTCCTGGCTCCTGAGCGTTAATTTTTGGGTATTCATAATCTAAACTCCATTTAAAGAAAAGATAAACGGAGCAGTGCGAATGTCAAGCAGATTCTGGCAGTCGCAGGATCAGACTGCTAATTTAGCCTCATGGCCAGGAAAAATGAACCGGGAAAACACGCTGATCGCACTCCGGCGGCCTATTTTATCGGCTTCTCGTAGATCCTGTAGGTCTTGTAAGGCCTGGCACCCAGCATTTCCGCCACCCGGATCATCATCTTGTTGGTCTCCAGCACCCAGGAGAACTCGCTGCGGTTGACATTTTTGCGGATGCCCGTCTTGTAGGACATGTAGTGTAGGATGGTGTCTATCCCCCGGCCCTGGTATTCCTTGATGACGCCCATGATGATGGCCCGGGAAGTGGAAATCCTGCGTTTGGCGGCCAGCGCCTTGATGATCGTAATGGGATTCACCCTGCCGTTCATGACCTTGAGGACCTCATTATAGTTGGGCAAAGCCAGGCTGAAACCGACGGGTTTGTCGTCGATCTCGGCAAAGATCAAAAGGTCCGGATCCGCCAGAGGCAGCAATTCATCCGCCAGATGCTCAAACTCTTTTTTCGTGAGGGGCACGCTGCCCCAGTTATACTGCCAGGCCTCGGTGTAGATCTTGAAAACTTTTTCCAGATCCTTGCGGCGCTGTTTCTTATTCCGGGAGAGGGTATGGATCTTAACCCCGGTCCTCTTGAGAAGTGCTTCATACAAACGATCCAGACGTTCGGGGATATCATCCCTGTCGCTGTAAAAGGCGTAAAGGTCCATCGCCTTTTCGAAGCCGTGTTTCTCGTACAATTTTTGGTAATAGGGCAGGGCGTGCGTCATCATCAGCATGGGCGGGGTGTCAAAGCCATCGATGAGCAGCCCAAGTTCATCGTTGATGGTGAAGTTCAGGGGACCCCGGATGCGGTCTTTTCCCTTTTCCTTGTTCCATTCCACGGCCTTCTGGAAGAGCGCGTTTGCCGCCTCCTGGTCGTTTATGCATTCAAAGAAGCCAAAAAATCCGGTGTTATCATTGTGTTTCTCGTTGTGCCGCGCATTGGTGTGGCCGGAGATCCTGCCGATGATCCTGCCTTCTTTTTCAGCCAGGAAAAGCCGGGCCTCAGAGTGCTCGAAGAAGGGATTGTGTTTGGGGGAGAAAAACTTCTTCTGGTCAGAGATCAGGGGAGGCACCCAGTTGGGATCGTTTTTATAGAGTTTGAAAGGCAGCATGATGAAGTCCCTGAGGTCCTTTTTTGTGCTGACAGCCTTGATCGCGATCATCAGATCTCCTTTGAAATCCTGAGCTTATTCATGTTTCATTGTCATATCCATGCTTTTATCATTATTTATGAATAAGCCAATGATGTCAAGAGTTATCTGTATTTCTCAATTTCCCGCCCTTTGCGCAGCGGTACAGAATTTTATCATTGACAGGAATTGTCCATCGGGGTTTTGGGTACAAAAAATTATGCTAAAAGGAGTCGCCGTGAAAGAAGAACGTTTTTTGCGTGTTCACAAGCATTGTGAAGCCCTCTATGCAGGACTTTACTGTTGTTACTGGATCGACGATGAGGAGGTATTGCTACAACTTTCTGCTTTTAGCGCAACATTGAGTCCTCTGTTCATAGTGGTTCTGGCCAGTTAAGGCCGGTCGATCGCTGTCCCCTTTCCCTATCAGGGATTATCCCAAAAAACCCGGCATCTCAAGGGATCCGGATCTCCTTACATCCAAAAATTTTTACAGCAGAGGTAACTTATAATGCAAGCTCTTGGCAGACAAATACTCGTGGAATTCTACGATTGCGACAAAGACATTCTCACAGACGAAGAGGCGATCCGCAGAGCCCTCATTGATGCCTGCGTGATCGGCAAAGCTACCGTCGTATCCGATACCTTTCATTCCTTCTCACCTCACGGTGTGAGCGGCGTGGTCGTGATCGCCGAATCCCACGTGGCGGTCCACACCTGGCCTGAATACGGCTATGCCGCCGTGGACATCTTCACCTGCGGCGAGACCATTTCGCCCTGGGACCTTTTCAACCACCTGAAAAAGCGCTTCAAAAGCGAACACATCAGCCATATGGAACTGCGTCGCGGCCTGTTTGACACCGACGGCGAACCCCTCAAACACAAACCGGATTGAGTCGTGAGTTATTGGCATACGGATTATCACAGCCAGCATCGCGGCCTCTGTTTTGAGGTCAGCGAGGTCCTGCACAGAAAGAAGAGCCAATACCAGCAGATCGAGATCGTGCAGACCCCCTCCTTCGGCAAGGTGATGCTACTCGATGGAGTGCTGATGCTGACAGAGCGTGATGAATTCGTCTATCATGAGATGCTTGCCCATCCGGCCCTGTTCACCCATCCGGATCCACGCAGCGTTTTGATCATCGGCGGAGGGGATTGCGGCACGATCAAGCGCGTCCTGGAGCACAAGAACCTCCGCAGGGTCGTCCAGGTTGAGCTCGATGAAATGGTAACCCGGGTCGCCGGAGAACATTTCCCCTTTCCGGATATTGCCAGAAGTGATCCCAGGGCTGAACTGCTCTTTGCCGACGGGATCAACTTTGTACAGAAATGCCAGGAGAAATTTGACGTCATCCTGATCGATTCGACAGATCCTGTCGGCCCTGCCGAAGGGCTTTTCCGCCGGCCGTTTTTCCAGGATTGCCACAGTATCCTGACAGATGACGGCATCCTCTGCCTGCAATCCGAAAGCCCCTGGATCGAGGAACTGAGGAAGGTGATCCGGGACGTGCAACAGGACCTGGCCAGCCTGTTCCCCATCGTAAAAGTCTATGGAGCCGCGATCCAGACCTACCAGGCCGGACTCTGGCTTTTCCAGCTGGCCTCCAAAAAACACAACCCCCTGGATCCTGATGTCGCGGGAAGGATCGAAGCCGCTGGGCTTGAAACCCGCTATTACCACAAAGACCTTCACTACGGCTCATTCATTTTGCCCAAATTCGTCAACGAGATACTCTCTGAGAGCAATACAGATTCATAGTGCGGATGCTTGCGGTTTCGGGATCAGCGGAAAAGGAACATCGTAGATCATCTCAGTATAGAATCTGGCGTACCCATGGCCATCATTATGAATCCGGCAGATCGGTAAAACTGTGAAAACCTGACTGAAATTGAATGGCATAACATACTTGAAAAAGAAACACAATGCCGTCAAAATCTGATAAGGCCCGTTTGGACAGGCGAAGCTGGAAAAGATTTCAAATATTCGTCAATGGCTTCCCACAAGGCTATTTTTTCTTGACTGCTTCCCTGACAGCGAAACTTTTGTTTTCATGAAAAAACTATTCCTGATAATTGCCACTTTGGTGCTGGCAAACTCGGCTCTCTTCGCTTTCAGAGGCTGGCGGACATTGGAATCGGAGTATTTTTTGGTCTATCACCGCCCTTCCAGGCAGCTTGAGGCCGCCCGGTTGCTTGAGACCATGGAGCATTACAGGCAGTACGTGGAGGAGCTCACAGGCGGTTACAACGCCAGGGTTTCCATCATGATCGAGGACACAGGCGTGGAGGCCAATGGCCTGGCCGATGTGGGCAACAATAAGATCAGCCTGTTCAGTCACTTCCCCACGGATGGATCTCTGGCCTTCCTGGAAGATTGGTGGAGCGGAGTGGGGGTGCACGAGTATATCCATATCCTGCAGATCGGCCAGGATAGTGGCGCGCCACGGGTGATGCGCCTGATCTTTGGCGATAGCGTCAGGGTGAACGCCTTCCTACCGATGTGGATGATCGAGGGGATAACCGTTTATGGGGAAAGCAATTTCAGCCCTTATTCCGGACGCCTAAAAGATGGGTATTACCCCGGGATCGTGGCCTCTTTGGCTCATCACAACAAGCTTCCTTCTGCTGTGAAGGGCAGTTATTTGAGTGATGACACGCCGCTTTCCAATTATTACGTGCTGGGTGGAGCCTTTTATTCCTGGCTTGCCGGGCAATACGGGGCCGGCAGCTTTGCAGAGTTTTATGCTCTGAATGGAAAGAGTTTTAGCTCATTTGCCTCTCCGATCTTACCGGGATTGGGCATTGACAAGGTTGCCAGGCAGGTCTATGGTAAAAGTTTTCCGCAGCTTTGGGAGGATTGGCGTCAGGATACAAAGCAGCGTTACGTGGATTTGAAAGAGCCTCAGGTTCTGCACAGCAACAGCGGCTATAACAAAACGCATCTGAGAGCCTTTGATGGCAGGCTCTATTACACCCAACGGCACAAAGTCAAGACTGGGGCGGGTGGTTCCTACAGCGAAACCCGCATCATGCGCTATGACCCGCATTCGGACAGTCATGAAATGATCCACCGCCAGGCTTCAGGCTTTCCGGCCGGGTATCAGGTCACGCGTGACAAACTGTACTACAGCCGCTACCGCATACGTCGGGGCTATCCCAACACCACCAACCAGGCCATGGGTTATGAGGTGCAGATCCTTGCCAGAGATCTTGACGGCTCATCAGGCAAAGTTCTGGCCCAGGGCAATATCCGCGGCTTTTTATCACGCGAGGACGGCAGTTTTCTCTACTGCGCGGATAAGGAGGGAAGCCGCGGATCCCAGCTTTTCTGCCTGGAAGGCGATGAGAGCCGGCTGATCTGGGAAAGCGACGGCCACCTTCTGCATGATATCTTTGAAAACCTCGGGAGGCTCTATCTGGGGGCGCGGGAGCATTTTCGCAACAGCAGCATCTATGAGTTCGACGGGCGGCAGCTCATCCCGGTTGTGGATACCCCCTACCAGGAACGGCTGAGCGGTTTCTGGGGTGACAGGATCATCTATACCGCAAATTATGAAAAGCAAAGTCACTCCTATGTCCGGGACCCCCTGAAGCAGGAATATCTGCGTTTGGAAGCCGCTGATTATATGACCGACGCGGTGGCCTGCGGCGGAAGGCTCTGGTATCTTGCCATGCAGCCCGGGGGTTTGGAACTGGCCTCAGATCCCATCGAACAAAGGGCTTACAGCTTCAAGGTGCCGCCTGGATCCACTCCGCCATATGATCTGGAGGAGGATTACACACTTAGCCGCCAATACACAAGCGTCAGCGCCTTTTGGCCCAATCTGAAGCATCTGCTGGTGCCCCGGCGCTACCGGATGCCCCTGTCTTTTGGGCAAAGCTACGGCATCGGTTTGGCCGGCACAGACCTTTTGGGCTACATCCCCTGGTGGGATATTGAGCTGCTTTACAATACGGATAATAGATCCTATGATTTTGGCATCAACATCAGCAACGACATCCTGATGCCCCTGCGCCAGGATATCGGTTACAGCACTTCCGACGGCGGGGTTTTGGACGTTGCCAATTACTTTAGCCTCTATAGAAACAATAATTTCGGGATCAACCAGATCGACGCGGGCTTGGGTTTTGAAACCAAAGAGGGGTTTGCGCGCAAGATCTGGCGGCCCTATCTCAGCATGGCCTGGAGCGCTTTCGGGCAGCGGGGGTACACGGAGCTTTACTCCAGGGTGGAGAGCATGGATCTCACCAGTTCAGACCGTGACAGATTTGGCTTTGGCGGCTATCACAGCCTCAGGCAGCTCCTTCCCGGAGCCACGGACCTTTCTTTGAGGCTGCATTGGGCTAACGATCCGGTTGCCGATACGGACGAGGTTTTCGCGCCTGTCTTTGGTTATGGCGATGGGATCGACGCGAATCGCGGCTTTGTTTTCCAGGGCAGCCTCAACCATCTGCTCTTCAAGGTGCGGGAAGGGCTCTGGAATCCGCAGGTATATATTGAGGACGTGGGCGGCGGCCTCTTTTTCGAACTGGGCATGCCCTGGGATACTTCAAGCGCGGAAAGCCACCATAGCTACGGAGCTGAGATCAAGGTGGAGCTTTCCACTTTCTTCCGCTACAGCACGGTTATTGGCTTGAGATTTGGCCTGGATAAGAAGGGTAATTTCCGAAGCGGCCTGAACGTGAATATGTTCTGATGATCAAATCGCGGACAAAGTGTAATGCAGCCGTTTAGGATCGGGTCACCCGGACATGCAGGGATAAGCTTTGGGTGTGGCATTACATAAGCAGGGGGGTAAAATCTACCGTTATATAAAAAAATGGATATTGGGCCTGAGAAAATAACTTGACGAATGGTCTGAAAGCTCCAGTCTGCTCTCAAAAAGAATGTTTGAGAATGATCCTTCCATCTTTTAACTCAACGAATAGGGAGAGAGTCCAGTGAAAATGACGGTTGTACCGATGGTTAAAGTTATTCTTCTGAGTGCAATACTGGCATTTGCTTTGGGAATGTTGTCAGCCAAGCCGGTTGGAGAATTTGAAGCGAAACTTGCAGCCCGTAACTGGATGAAATTGGTCTTGCCACAATTGCCAGACCAAACTGAAATTCAAATGGAATTAATTGAATTCAACGGGCAGAATTATATATACATTCTGAACTTTCCGGACATGGGATTTGTTATACTCTCAGCTGACGACTGCTGCCAGCCCGTCCTTGCCTGGAGCGAAAGTGGCTCTTTCTGTCCAAACCCAGGTTCCCCTGCTGTGGCTGATTGGCTTAACGGCTGTGAAGCTGCCATTGCGGAGGCTATAACCCAACGCAGAAGTGAACCCTCCAACCGCGCCAAATGGGATGCTTTGATCAGCGGTTCTCTTCCCTTAAACCAGGATCAGCGTCAGATTCCCCAATTACTCAACACCACCTGGCACCAGAGTTATCCCTACAATACACAGTGCCCCCCGGACCCTGCAAGCCCCGCGGGAGGTTACGCTTGGGCTGGCTGCGGTGCTGCCGCGATGGCCCAGGTGATGCGATACTGGGGATATCCGGAACAAGGCAGCGGTTCAGTGAGTTATGCAAATCCCCCCTACGGCACGGTTTCCGCTAACTTTGGGCAGACATCTTACAATTGGGACGACATGCCTTCAATCTGCCCTCCCGGAAATACGGCAATTCCCGAACTGATGTTTCATTGCGGGTTATCACTCCACACAAACTACGCCCCTGATGTTTCCACTTTTTACGTTAGTTACATGCCCAGTGCTTTCAACCAGTACTTTGGCTATTCCCAGCCTCTTTACACTACAAGGGCTTCTCATTCAGATGCCCAATGGCAATCCATCCTGACCAATGAACTGAACGCCGGCCGCCCATTGATCTATATTTCGACTCGCAGCGGAGCTGGTGTTTCCCACCTGTATATCCTGGACGGATATCAGCAGACAGGTTATTATCATATCAACTGGTGCTGGGGCGGCGAATACGATGGATATTACTATCTGGACGAGCTGACTCCCGGCGGGATGGATTACAACAGCAATCAACAGGCTATCTATAATATTTATCCCCTGGAAAATATACCCCAGCCCCCACTTTCACTTTCAGCCCAGCCTTTCTCAACTTACGCCATAGACCTTGAGTGGATAGACAACTCAGCAAATGAAAGCGGCTTTGAAATTGAACGCTCCATCAATGCCGAAAACTGGATGCCGGTGGTCACATTGCCTGCCAATACGACTTCCTGGAGGGATCTTACACTGCAATCCCATACCACATATTACTATCGAATCCGATCCCTCAACACCGCCGGCAATTCCGGCTGGTCCAACGTTGCCTGGGCATCGACGACGATTGTGATCGGTGTTGTCGAACCCGGTTTAACCCTCCTGGGGCCGGATTCCCTCCTTCTGGAGTGGAACGCGCTTCCCGGCGCGATTTCCTACAGAATCTATTCGGCAAATGATCCTTCCCAGGAGCAGTGGAATCTTTTGGGCGAAACCCCATCCCTCAATTTCAACGCGGGCACCAACTCCAGCAGGCAGTTTTTCAGAATCACCGCCCTAACCTCTCTGGAAATGCCGCCGGATTTTGTCCTGGTTGAGGGCGGCACATTTTTCACCGGCACTTCGGACGCGGCAGTGTCAGAATTCTTTATCAGCCAGACAGAAGTTACACAGCTTTCCTGGCAAAATGTAATGGGCGACGGTTATTCCGGAGATCCAGACAATCCCCGCGTCGGCATAACCTGGTTCAAAGCCATTGAATACTGCAACCGCCGCTCCCTTGGGGAAGGCCTTGCCCCCTGCTACAGCTATTTGGACCATGGAACCAACCCTGATGAATGGCCTGCTGGCTGGGATTCCACCCCTTCAAACCATACGGGAATAAGCTGCGATTTCGCCGCGACCGGCTATCGCCTCCCGACAGAAATGGAATGGATGTTCGCTTCCCTGGGGGGAAACGATTCCCAGGGCTATGCCTATAGCGGCAGCAACGACGTGGACCAGGTGGCCTGGTATTACCTGAACGCTTCAAACACCGCCCACCCCGTGGGAGAAAAGCAAGCCAACGAACTGTATCTTTACGATATGAGCGGAAACGCCTTTGAATGGGTCTGGGACATTTATGGAGATATCCCCAGTACGCCAAGTTCCGACTACCATGGTCCCATCGCCGGCTCGAACAGGGTTCGGAGGGGCGGCGCCTACAATTCCAACGCTCCATACTGCGAAAACGATTACCGTGGGAGCTATTCCCCTGCCGGCAGTTTCAGCATGGGTTTCAGGCTCGTGAGGAAACTGCCCAGAGAAAGCCGGGGTCGATGAGGCGAAAACAAGCCCGGTTGGCGCATACAGGCATTTTGGATTTGTCCATGGAAAAATAACTTGACGAAAAATGCACCAGCAGGCACATCTGAATCAGATGGAAAATGCCGTCAAAATATGAATCTTGGTTATTGGCGGCTTAAACAAACCATTTAAGAAAGGAGTGAAAAATGCCTGGAATCGTAAAAGCATGGGCGCCGAATTTTTTGGAACTTTTTGGTTGGTTTTGGGAGGTTGCGGCTCGGCCGTTTTGGCCGGACACGTGATCGGAACCGCGGGTGTGGCCCTGGCTTTTGGTTTGACTGTCCTCACCATGGCCTTCGCCGTGGGGCATATTTCAGGCGGACACTTTAATCCCGCCGTATCCGTCGGATTATGGGCCGGCGGGCGTTTCTCCGCCAGGGATTTGATTCCCTATATCTTGGCCCAGGTGGTGGGAGGCCTTGTGGCTGGCGCCGTCATCTACCTCATCGCCAGCGGCGTGGCAACGTTCAACCCCGCCGCCGGATTCGCTTCAAACGGAGTCGGAGCCGCTTCCCCAGAGGGATACAGCATGGGAGCGGGAATACTGACCGAGGTGGTCATGACCGCCATGTTCCTAATGGTGATCATGGGAGCGACCCACAAGAAAGCCCCGGCCGGCTTCGCGCCGATCGCGATCGGTCTGGCCCTCACCCTGATACACCTGATCAGCATTCCCATCACGAACACTTCCGTTAATCCCGCCCGCAGTACCGGCGTGGCGTTTTTTGCCGGAGGCCTTTTCGTCAAACAGCTTTGAATCTTCTGGATATTTCCCCTCGTTGGCGGCATCATCGGCGGCCTGCTGTACCGTCTTCTGCAGCATAACAAAGAAGGCGAGGCATAGCATCTAATAAGCCCATTTACCAGGCAGGCCGGAATATTCCGGCCTGCTTTTTTTGCCGGCTAAATTCCCGCGGGGTCTGAGGGACTTTCAGAGAATATTTCTTGCCTAAAACCCACGCCTTCCGAGAGTGGGCTTCATGGAAAAAATCAACGCATCCCAAATTA
>CAYRVG010000113.1:0-38789 GCA_964427765.1 uncultured Candidatus Cloacimonadota bacterium | reverse complement strand
CAAAGATCCCGGTCATCCCTTGCATCCTGTTCATCCCTGATCTATTAAAGATCCGTGGTTTTCCGTTCTTTTCCGTGTTTTTCCGCGTTACGCTTTGTGTCACCCGCAAGGGGCTCATTTCATTTTTGCCATCTTATCGAGGGGCTTACGCGCCCTCGCTATGAGTGTGGCGCCCGCAAGGGGCTTTATCAGAAGGCTTCTGCGAAGCCTGTCAAGCGGGGACGCTTGACGTTCCTGGGAACTGCATCCCGGATAATACCACCCCACCCCGCAACAAGTTGCGCGGCGAGGACCCCGGAAGCCCGGGATGACGCAGGGATCGGTGCTTCGGCAGGCGCAGTTAACATTCCGCATGATCGGAATCATGCGCCACGTGTGTCGCCCCTCCGGGGCACTATGACCCGCATGATTGGAATCATGCGCCACGCGGAATCCTACGCTACGTACAAAGATCCCGGTCATCCCTTGCATCCTGTTCATCCCTGATCTATTAAGGATCCGTGCTTTTCCGTTCTTTTCCGTGTTTTTCTGTGTTACGCTTTTTGGGCCGGTAACGGGAGCAGGAGAAAAAAGGTGGCTGTTGTGTGCACAGCCACCTTCCATTGGGAGATGTTTATATGGATTTGTATGGGGGGTTATTTCAGTATCATTGAGGCAGATTTCTTCCCTGTTTTGTTGCAGATGAGGGTGATCTTAAGAACGTCATTCTTGCGCAGGTTGGGAATTCTGTAGATGAAACTACCGCCGGTGGACGAATCCTGGGCCGTGTTCACCTGGGAGATGATCATCTTGTCGTTCAGCCGCACTTCGACACCCTGGATGAAGTGTTCAGTGGGATCGCTGACCTTGTGGTCAAAAGAGATCGCAAGGGTTTTATCCTGCGCGGAATAGGAGGCATTGATATCTGCGGCCGGATGCGCGATGGCCATCGCGCTGACAGCCAGAAAGGCGATCATGACAAGTGTTTGTTTCATGGACATTCTCCTCTTGGGGTTCAAAGTACCGTGATCTTGAAGCTGCTTCATTTATTTCCCGATCTATAATAGATACTATTCAGGAAGGCAAATCCTTCATTTATATTTTGTTTTCCTCAACCGCGTGGGCAAAAAGCCCTTCCAGGGTATCATAGCGGTTGAGGAGGTCGATCGCTGCCTGGAGCTGCTTATCGAGGGAAAGGGTTGCCTTGTAGGCCTCCAGGTCGCCATACACCTTGCGCAGAAGTTCGCTTTTGAGCATGGTCCGGATATAGACATCCGTGCTGTCCAGATCCGCCTGTGTGTGTTCAATCCCCTTGGCTTTCGAATAGCTGAGAAAACGCTCCATGAGCGGGTCATCGATCACGATATCCCTATCCAGGATATGATCGTGTTCAACCATGTAATCCACGGCGAAATTGAAGAAAGAGTTATGCTGCCGCAGTTCCATGGCAAATTCAGTCAGGCGGTCCGATTCGATCTCGATATCGGGGGTAATGCCGCCGCCGCCATAAACCTCGCGTCCGTTGACAGTTTGATAGATCTGCTTGAGGTTCAGTTCCTCTTCGGCCGCCTTGTCGTCTTCCGTGACCTCTTCACCAAGAAGCAACCTGTCGTTGATCTTTTTGTGGATGCAGCGGCCGGACTTGATGTAATAATACGCGGTGGTTATCTTGATTCCGTTCCCATTCATGAGAGGAACAAGTTGCTGGACGCTTCCCTTTCCAAAGGTTGTTTTCCCGATCACCAGCCCCTTGTCCCAGTCCTGCAGTGAGCCGGCGAATATCTCTGAGGCGCTGGCCGAGGCCTCGTTGACGAGCACGATAATGGGATAATCCCGGTTCTGGGTGCTCAGGCGCGTGTAATGCTGGCGGTTGGCGGAAGGATTCCTGCCCTTGGTCTCAACCACAAGTTTATTGGGGCCAATGAACTCATTGACCGTATTCACCGCCTGGTCCAGCAAACCGCCGGGATTCCAGCGCAGGTCGATTATCAGGGCGTTGATGCCCTCGCCTTCCAGTTCGTTCAGGGCCACGCGCAGGTCATGCGAAGTTCCTTCGCTGAACTGGCTCACGCGGATGTAGCCGGTTCCATTATCCAGTTTGAAGGCATAGGGGACGCTTTTGATCTTGATGGTCTCACGGGTGATCTTGAATTCCAGGGGTTGGGAAACACCGGGGCGGCTTATCGTGATGACCACGGATGTGCCCACGTCTCCACGCATGTGTTTGATCGCTTCGTCCGTGCTCACGCCCACGATGCTGGTTTCGTTCACCTTGATGATCTTGTCTCCGGCTGTGATGCCCATCCTGAAAGCCGGGGTGCCCTCGATCGGCGAGATAACCGTGATGTATTCCCCGATCTTGTCGATCTGGATGCCGAGCCCGCCAAAAGATCCTTTGGTGGAGGTGGTGAAATCCTCGAACTCAGCTTTGGTGAAATAGGTCGTGTGGGGGTCCGTGGAGCCGAGCATTCCGATTATGGCGGCCTTGATGAGCTCTTCATCATCAAGCTCGGTCACATAGTTCTGTTTCAGTTTGTTCAAGACCTCGCTGAACAGGCCGAGTTGGGAATAAAGGTCACTCCCGTCGGTGCGGTTTTGGGCAAAAACCGAGGTTGCCGTGAAAAGCATGGCCGCGCAGAGCACCCACACTGCCGCGATCGTGATCAAAGTGGTTTTTTGTTTTTTTCTATTCACTTAAAACTCCTAATTTTGATAAAACTTTCTTTTGTATCATGTCCTGGATCCCTTCCGGCGGCAGTGCGCCGTCCAGGACGACAAAGCGCGAGGGCTCCTCTCTGGCAAGTTCCAGATATTGCCTGCGCACCCGCTCGTGAAAACCCGCGTCCTCCTGCTCAAGCCGGTCGAGCTGACGCCCATTGATGCGCTTAAGACCTTCATCGACAGATAGATGCAGCAGGAAGGTGAGATCGGGAACCGTATTGAAAGTGGCAAACCTTGAGAGTACGCGAATGAAATCCAGATCCTGAAAACGTGCCGCGCCCTGATAAGCCATGGAGGAATCGTAATAGCGGTCGCAAAGGACAACCCTTCCTTCCCTGAGGGCGGGAAGTATCCACTGCCCGGTATGTTGGGAACGGCTGGCTGAATAGAGAAGCAGCTCCGTCTCCGGCAGCATTTCCCGGTGCAGGGGATCGAGCAGGATATTTCTGATGCTTTCGGAGATGGGCGGTCCTCCCGGTTCCCGGGTGAGCAGAACGGGTATATCCAACTCAGCCAGTTTTTCGGCCAGGAGTTGCATCTGTGTGCTCTTCCCGCTGCCCTCTATGCCTTCAAATGTAATGAAAAGTCCTTTCATGCTTACCTTTTAGATGATCGTATCCATCTTGAACAACTCGTCATTGCGTTCGGGTTCGTCAATCAAAAAATGCGCGCCGCGGCTTTCCCTGCGCATCAGGGCGCTGCGGATCACGGCTATGGCGATGATCGCCATGTTCCGCGTTTCCACGACTTCGCGGCGGACCGCGTTGTGCTGATAAAAATTATTCACTTCGTTATAGATGTTCTCGATGCGGGAAAGGGCGTACTTAAGCAAGCGCCGGGAACGCCGGATGCCCACATAGCCATCCATGATCATGCCGATTATCTCCTTGTTGTGGGAGATCACTACCCATTCATTCTCATTGAATTCCTCCATCTGCTGCCAGGGCGGTATGGAAGGAAAGGCCACCTCCTCCTCGTTGGAGGGATGGTTTCCCGCATTATAGGCAATTACGAGGGCTTCCAGGAGGGAGTTCGAGGCAAGGCGGTTGGCGCCGTGGAGACCAGAGCAGGCAACCTCCCCGGCGGCGAAGAGGTTGCGGATATCCGTCACGCCCTCGATGGTGGATAGCACCCCACCGCAGAAATAATGGGCTGCCGGAGATACGGGGATGGGATCCCTGGTGAAATCGATCCCATATTCCTGAAGGTGCTTGTCAATATTGGGAAAATGCTTGTGAAGTTTTTCCTCAGGAATGCCCGTGGCGTCCAGGTAACAGAATTTCTCACCCCGTTTTTTAAGTTCGGCGTCGATGGCTCTCGAGACAATGTCCCTGGGAGCGAGATTCCCCTGCGGATGGTAGTTTTCCATGAAGGGGGTTCCGTCCTGCAGGCGCAGAATGGCTCCCTCGCCACGCACGGCTTCGCTGATGAGGAAAGTGTCTCCCCCGGGTGTCCAGAACGCCGTGGGGTGGAACTGGACGAATTCCATGTTGGCAAGGCGCGCTCCGGCCAGCCTGGCCATGGCCATTCCGTCTCCGGTGGAAACAGGGGGATTGGTGTTGTGGGCGTATATCCTGGAGGCGCCGCCGGTGGCCATCATTGTTTTTCTGGCCCGGAAGATGTGCACGTCATGGGTGGATTGATCCATGACGTATGCTCCCCAGCAGGAAATGCCGGGAACGAAACCCTTGTCCTGCATGATGTGATGCTGGGTGATCAGGTCAATGGCGATCCAGTTTTCATATATGAAAATATTCTGGTTGGCACGGCAGTTGGCGATCAGGGATTCCATGATCTTGTGGCCTGTCGAATCCGCGGCATAAGCCACGCGCCGGTGGGTGTGGCCCCCCTCCATCGTGAGGGAAAGGTTTTCCAGGCGGTGGTCGTAATTATCGTCCTGGAGGGTGAAATCCGTGCCGAGATCGATCAGGTATTGGATGAGTTTGGGGCCTTCGCTGATGATATGCTCTATGACCTGCATTTTGCCCAGTTCGGCTCCCGCGGCATAGGTATCCCTGCAATGTTCTTCAAATGAATCCCTGACGTCCAGTACGGCCGCGATCCCGCCCTGGGCGTAATCCGTGTTGCAATCATAGAGTCCGCTTTTGGTAACCACTGCCACGCTTCCCAGCCTTGCCGCCTGCAAAGCATAGACCAGGCCAGCGATCCCGCTGCCTATGACCAGGAAATCATAATCTTTCAATTCACCGTTCATTTATATTTCCCATGATGATGGCATCCTCAGCCGGGTTGGTGTAATAGCCTTTTCTCAAGCCCAACTTCACAAAACCAAATCTACGGTAAAGATCTTGCGCAGCAATGTTTGAAGCACGAACTTCGAGGAAAAACCTGCTGATATTCCGTTTCTGCATTATCTTGATCGTCTGGCTGAGAAGCCGGGTGCCCAGCCCGCGGCGCTGGAAAGCCGGATCTATGGCAAAATTGATGATCTCGCCTTCATCCAGGACCGTGTAATACATGATGTAACCCCGCAGGATCCCATCATCAGAGCATATCACCCAGGATTCTGACTGGCCCGCGTCCCGGAAAAAATCCTCAGACCAGGGTTGCGGGAAAGCAAGATTCTCGATGCGCATCACTTCAGGCAGATCCTCACTTCGCATGGGACGGATAACAGGCATGATCTGAACAACATCCTTACATTTTTTCCGGAGCGCTGATACCCATCAGCTCGAGACACATGGCCAGGGTATCCTTGATGGTCTCGATCAGCATCAGTCTTGCTTGGGAAAGTACCTTGTTTTTTGGGCTGACGACACGGTATTTATTGTAAAAACGGTGGAAGAGGCCACATAATTCCTCGGTGTAGATAGCCAGCCTGTGGGGTTCGCGATATTCCGCAACCGTCTGCAGGAGTTCAGGCAGATCGGCCATCTTCCTGATCAACAGGAGTTCCTCGGGTTTGCTTAGTTTCTGGCACAACTCCTTCTTGAAATGACGCGGATAAATCTTGTCCTTGCGTGCTTTTTTCAGGATGCTGCAGATCCGGGCATGAGCGTACTGGCAGTAATATACAGGGTTATCGTTATTTTGTTTGAGGGCAAGCTCGAGGTCAAAATTCAGATGGGCGTTGGCCTTGCGGGCGATAAAGAAATACCGCGCGGCATCCTTGCCCACTTCGTCGATCAGATCGTCCATGGTGACGATCTTGCCGGCTCTTTTGCTCATTTTCACCCGCTCACCACTTTCAAAGAGGTTCACTTGCTGCAGATAGATGATCTCCAGCATGTCTTCATCAAACTTCAAGGCCTTGAAGGCGGCTCTAAGGCGGGGCACATAGCCATGGTGGTCGGGTCCGAAGATATCTATGAGTTTGGTGAAGCCGCGTTGGATCTTGGTAAGGTGGTAAGCAAGATCAGGAACGAAATACGTAATGGAACCGTCACTTTTCATGAGAACACGGTCCTTGTCGTCACCAAACTGACTGGAGGAGAACCAGATGGCATCCTCTTTTTCGTAAGTGCAATTTGCCTCGGTGAGGTAGCTGAGAACTTCCTCCAGCATTCCTTCAGCGCGCAGGGTTTTTTCCGAAACCCATCCTTCAAAATATACTTCAAACCGTTCCAGACTCATCCGCTGCATTTCCAGCAGTTCGTTGAGGGCATATTCCTTCAGGCGTTCTGTGCGTTCCTTTTCCGGCATCATGAATATGCGCACTCCCTCGGTGGTATTGAGTTTCTGGGCCAATTCTCTCACGTATTCGCCATGGTAGGCCTCATAGGGGAATTCACCGATGTTTTCGCCGTGAAGCTCTCGCAAACGCAATTCCAGGCTTTCCGCCAGGATGTCCACCTGGTTGCCCGCGTCGTTGATGTAAAATTCCCTCGCGGGATCGTAGCCAACTTTCTTCATGATCCTATAGAGGGTGTCACCGTAAGCGGCAGCCCTGGCATTTACAATGTTCAGGGGCCCGGTGGGATTTGCACTCACAAATTCCAGGAGAACCTTTTCCATCCTTCCGTAATCTGAATCTCCAAAAACACTGCCAAGCTTGCGGATATCCCAGAGGATCTGCTGGTACAGTGAATTGGACAGTGTGAAATTGATGAAGCCGGGTCCGGCGATCTCCACTTTCTTGTAAAACTTGGTCTTTTTAAGGTCTTTGACCAACTTCTCAGCCAGCTCCCGGGGTTTGATCTTATTCTCTTTCGCAAGGACCATGGCGGCATTGGTGGAAAAATCCCCATGCCCGGGATTGTTGGGTGTTTCCACAGTGAACTCGCCGGAATGGGTGTATCCCAGACGATCGAGAATGGAGGTAATGTTCCCGTGCAATATGTGTTTGATCATGTATTCATCCCGGGTTGGCCAGAGGCGGCAAGGTCCGCAAAAAACTGATCGATCTTGTAATACTGGCGTTTTTCGGGTAAAAAGACATGCACAATTATATCGCCAATATCCAGCAGTACCCATTGGCCGAATTCAAGGCCGGCCTTGCCAATTACTTTCAGCTTGTTTTGCTTGGCATTGTCCAGAACGTGGTTGGCAATGGCTTTGTTATGAAGGTCGGCAGTGCCTTCGCAAACTACTATCAGGTCCGTGTATGAGCTGTTTTCCTTCACATCGTAAACGCGGATGTTCTCCGCCTGTTTTTCTGAAAGCCAGGTTAGAACGGCTTCGAGCTTATCCTTGTCGGTCAATATCTCCTCCCTGTAATTTTCTCATAAACTCTTCATAATCCCTGCCGAGAATAATGATGAACCCTGCTTCAAAGCTGGGATCCACAGCCAGGGTGTAACGCGTGATCCCCGTCATATTCTGCAGGCGCTGTAGATCCTGCCGGTCATCCACTTTGGCCTCGATCAGGGATTTGTTGTAGATGGGATGGGGCATATCGCCCACATACAGGACATCAATGTTTTTATCCCTAATAAAGTTAGCGTAATCAGAAGCAAGGCTCTCAATTCCACAGCCATTCCTGACCACAACCTTGATGGCGGGCAGATTGTGCTCATCATATCCAGTTTTCCCCATACGCGGAGCCAGAAACTGGATGTAAACCAATACCACAAGCGCCAGCGCCATTAGCAGCAGTATCAAGTACGGTAATCTTCGGCCTGATAACCAATTATTTTTTGCGCGCTTTGCTGTCAAACCTATTACGCTATTCCCTGTCTCTCAGGAGATTGTCAAATTCACTCCGGAGACGCTTGTAAGCTGTCTCAAACGCTTCGGGTATGACTCTCTTCCCGCCAACCACACTCATGAAATTACTATCCCCCAACCAGCGCGGCACCATATGAATGTGAAGATGTTCATCAATCCCGGCCCCAGCTGCCCTGCCAAGATTGATCCCAACGTTGATCCCCTCGCAATGGTAAGCGTTGATCAGAACCTGCTCACAGAGCTGCATCAGCCTGCCAAGCTCTTCCAATACCTCTGATGGAAGATCGTTAAGGTTCTTCAGATGCTGATAGGGGACCAGCATGATGTGCCCGTTGTTGTAGGGATAGCGGTTGAGCATCACATAACAATGCCCCCCGCGGTGGACAATCAGGTTCTCCTCGTCTTTTTGGCTGTCCAGATGGCGGCAGAGCACGCAATCCCCTGGCTTTTCACCCTGAATATAATCCAAGCGCCAGGGGGAATAGATGTATTTATCCTTCATAGGCCGACTCCTCGATCACTTTCTCGCCGAACTCCACGATATGTGTTTCGGGAATATGCGCATTCACCAGTATGTTATGTCCTTCCAGGGTACAGCTGTCGCTGATGAAGCTGTTTTCCACATAACAACCCGGGCCCAGGCGGGAATCCTTGCTTATGGTCGTCTTGCCTTTGAGAACGCAGTTCTGACCGATCTCAACATCAGGTTCCAAAACCACTTCGTTATCGATGTACACCGTGGAGGGATTGTGGATCACCACTCCGCTGTTAAGCCAGCGTCTGCGGATACCGCTGACAAACAGATCCTCCAGCTCGGCAAGCTGCTCCTGGGAATTCACGCCCGTCACCTCGACAGGATTCTCCAGCTCCACAGTGGAGATCTTTTTTCCATGTCCCCTCAGCACCGAAATAACGTCCGTAAGGTAGTATTCCTGTTGTCTGTTGGAATTGGAGATCTGCCTCAAGCCGTCGAAAAGAGCCCTGGCATTGAAGCAATAGATCCCGGTGTTCCATTCCCGGATAGTAAGCTGTTCCTGCGTTGCGTCTTTGAATTCGACGATGTCTGTCATCTGATTGGAGTCGTCCCTGATGATCCTTCCATATTTACCTGGATCTTCCAGACAGGCGGTAAGTACGGTGCAGGCAGCTCCGCTTTCCATATGCTCCCGGTATATTTTTTCCAGGGTTTCACTGCTCAATAGAGGCACATCGCCAGAAAGAACCAGGATATCGCCATTCTTATCCTGGAAAAATGGTTCGGCCATCATCACGGCATGGCCTGTGCCCAGTTGTCTAGCCTGCTCCACGAATTCCAGCCGGTCATTCTCATCCAGGCAGCCCATTACGCTTTCCTTTTGATGCCCCACCACGACGTATATGCGGGCACAATCAATTTTCAGGGCGCTGTCCACCACCCGCTGGATCATGGTTTTACCGGCAAGGGGAAATGTTACCTTGGCCCGTTCAGATCTCATTCTTGTGCCTTTTCCGGCGGCAAGGATTATCGCAGAAAGATCCTTCATTTGGAGTCCTTTGTCCTTATCAAGTTCATTTTTCAGCTCAGACATGCTTTTCTTTAAAACCGGATGCATTTTCCCGGGGGCAAGCTCAGCCAGAAGCTTCAGTGCAAAACTACGGTTGTGAAGATCCGGATGAGGCAGGGTCAGCTCATCTGATCGCAAAACCATCTCACCGTACAAGAGAATATCCAGATCGATCACTCTCGGACCCCATTTCTCTTTTCTGATCCTGCCCATTCGGGATTCAATTTGCATAAGCTTGCCCAGCAGCTCATGTGGTCCATGCTCCGTCTCAATCTCCAGTACCTGGTTGTAAAAATCCGGCTGGTCCTCTTTGCCATAAGCCTTGGTGCGTATCAACGAGGATTCACGTTTCACCTGGATCCCCGGTTCCGCCCTCAGAATACGCGAGGCTTTACGAACCTGTTCGCGCGGATCTTCCAGGTTGGAACCAAGGCAAAGATAAGCAATCATCGTGACTTCGTAAATTCAACTTCGACGGAATTCAGTATGCCCTGGATCGGCACAGACGGTTTTTTAATGAAAACAGAAACTTCCTTGATCAAGGGGAAGTCCTCCAACAGATTGTCCGCGATCATTTTGGCACAAAGTTCCAGGAGGCGGAACTGGTGCGTTTCCAGAATTCGCTTGATCTCCGCGTAAACCTTGGTGTAATCAACTGTGTCGTCAAGATGTCTGATACCCTCGTCAGATTCCGGATCTGTGCACATATGGACCGTCACAATAAAGCGTTGTCCGAGTTTACGTTCTTCGTCATGCACCCCGTGAAAGCCATAAAACACCATTTCATTGAGTTTTATGATCATATTTTACTCCCGATCCGCACATTAAGATTTACCCCGATCTTTCGATCCACCAGCCTGATGATGAAAAAACCAAGCGCCGTCGCGGCAAAGGCGATCCCTATTGCAGGCAGTTCATCCAACCACATTCTACTGATAATGAATCCCCCAAAGAGAAACAGCAGCGGCACGGCAAATACCATTATGGCTGAAAATACCCGGGTTCCGGGCGATATGTACAGCTGAACCCGGTCACCTTCCACAAGTTCCAGATCCGTCTCCAGATCAAATATCGCAGGGGTATTCTGCCCAAAACACATGTGACGCAGTGAGCATGATCCGCAGCTTGCACTGCGTTCGATCTCCACCCGCACATGATTCTCCCGCACAGCAACGACCGTTCCTATATCCTGAATGTGTTGTTCTTCCAACTTAGCACCTTATCGTTCACTATTATTCGAATATGTTCGCAAAATCCTGTCAATGACTGAGGAGGTTGAAAGCCCCCTCCGGAAAGGCAGGCTTATCACTTTTCCACCTGCGGCAAGTACAACGTCCGAGCCGACAATGTCCTTTTCCTTCCAATCGCCGCCTTTAACCAGAATGTCCGGCAAAATGGCTTCAATAAGCGCGTGGGGCGTATCTTCATCAAAGGAAACCACCCAATCCACGCATTCCAGGGCAGCCAGAACGATCTGACGCTCACTCAAAGGCATGATGGGGCGCAGTTCCCCTTTCAGCCTGCGGACGCTGGCATTGCTGTTAACCCCCACAACAAGCACATCACCAAGATTTTTGGCCTCCTCGAGGTATTGCACATGTCCCGCATGGAGGATATCAAAACAGCCGTTCGTGAACACGGTCTTTATGCCGCGTTCCCTGGCATCCCTGCTCAACTGAGCCATCTCTTCGCGGCCCTTGATCTTATTGCTGCTCATCATAACTGGCGATTATCTCTTCAGGACTGACACTGGCAGTTCCCTTTATGCCGCACACCACGCCGGCGGCGTGATTGGCAAGTTCCGTGGCCAGCTTGATGTCCGCCCCGCTGGCGTAGGCCAGAGTCAGTGCGCTGATAACGGTATCCCCTGCTCCGGATACATCGTAAACCTGCCGGGCAACGGTTGGCAGATGCATGGGCTTGCCATCGCCGTCAAAGATATACATTCCCAGGTTGCCACGGGTCACGATCAGGTTTTTCACCTGCATTTCCCGCCTTAAACGAAGCGCGGCCTCAAAAAACTCATTATCATCCCGAAAGGACGTTGCCAAGACGGACTGGATCTCCTTATAATTGGGTTTTAATATCTCGACCCCGCCGTAGGCGAGGAAATTCTGCAGCTTCGGATCGACCGCAACCGGAACCTTGTTGATCCTGGCGATCTCCAATGTGGCACGGATCAGATCTTTGGTAAGCAGGCCTTTGTTATAATCCTCAATTATCAACGCGTCGCAATCAGGAAGTAGTTTTCCCAGCCAGTCGAGCACTCTGTCGATTACCTTTTCCCGGATATCCGTTTTGGATTCGTAATCTATGCGCAGTATTTGCTGGTTAACAGCGCCGATCCTTGTTTTAAGCGTGGTGGAGCGATCTGGATCCGGCACCAGGTATCCGCCGCCGATCCCTTTTTCCTTGAGCAGCTTCTTCATGGTGTCCGCGGGTGGATCCTCTCCGATGACTCCCAACAACAGAGCCTTTGCTCCCAGAGATCGGATGTTCAGGGCAACGTTTGCCGCCCCGCCCAGGCGGATCTCCTCACTTTGAGCTTCCAAGACCGGCACCGGCGCTTCCGGGGAGATGCGTTCCACATTGCCCCAGACATAATGGTCCAGCATCACATCGCCCAATACGAGGATGCGTTTGCCGGTGAATTCTTTTAAGATTTCTCTTATCATTGTCTCTCCAGAGGATAATGTCCGTCAAAGCAAGCATAACAATATTCACCGGGTTTTTGCAGGCATTTCTTCAAACTCTCCAAATCCAGATGCCTCAGGCTGTCCACACCCGTACGCTCACGTATCTCTTCCAGGGAGAAGCAGTTGGCCACCAATTCCTGCGGATGCGGCGTGTCTATGCCATAATGGCAGGAAAAACGTACTTGCGGAGAGCCGATGCGCAGGTGTATTTCCTTTGCCCCGGCAGCTTTGATCATCTTCACTATCTTGCGGATCGTTGTGCCCCGCACGATCGAATCGTCGATCAAGACGACCTTTTTACCCGTGAAGAAATTGGGCAGGGCGTTGAATTTCTGGCGCACGCTTTCATCGCGGATGGTTTGCTCCGGTTTGATGAACGTCCTCCCCACATAGTGGTTGCGTATCAAACCCAGCGAAAGAGGAAGACCGCGCGCCCTGGCGTAACCCACGGCCATGAAATTTGAGGAATCCGGAACGGGGACAACGCAATCGGCCTCAAGTTCAGCATCTCCCTCCGCGAGTATGGTACCTATCTTTTCACGGACCGCAAAGACGTTTTCGCCGAAATGAAAGCTATCCGGACGGGAAAAATATATGTGCTCAAAAACACAGTAGCTGTTGTGATCCTGCTCACGGTAAAGATTGGGGTCGTTTTCCAGGACTGTGGTGCCTGCGGCATTGATCCGGATGATCCCGGCTGGAGGCACTTCTTTCCGTTCCAAAACATCCAGGGTATCCAGGACACAGCTCTCGGAAGCGACGATCAAAGTGCCCTCTGACGTTCTGCCCCAAACCATCGGTCTGATGCTGAGAGGGTCGCGGAAAATGTATAGTTCATCCCTGGTGCAGAAAACACTGGAATATGCCCCTCTGATCTCTCCCATAAGGGTCCTGATCGCGTCTATTATACTGTGTCCCATGGATATCTGCCAGGCTATGTATTTCACCAGCAGTTCACCATCGTTGTCGCTGTTGAAATATACGTTCTGCTCCTCCAGCCTGGACCGGACGGAGGTGTAATTTACAATGTCCCCGTTGCTTGCCAGCGCGTAGGATGGCCCGAAAAGGGTCTCCACAAGATGTGGCTGGGTGTTAAAACGGGTGGCGGTCCCCTTGGTGGGATAGCGCACGTGCCCGATGGCTATCTTTCCCGGCAGGGAGCGGAGGATGTCAGCATGGAAAACTTCCTTGACCAGGCCCATGCTTTTGTGCATATGGATCACCCTGCCGTCGCTGACCGCCATGCCACAGCTTTCCTGGCCGCGATGCTGCTCGGCAAACATTCCCAGCGCGGCAAGCCTGGATGCGTCCGGGCTCCCGTAAACTCCAATGATCCCGCACATCAGGATCCGCCTTTGGTTCTGAAACTCAGCTTGTTCTCCCTTTTTTCCAGCAGGCGCTGGATATTCTGGCTGTGCTTGATGATGATCAAGACGGCGATCACCAGGGTCAGCCAGGGAAATGGTCCCCTGCCGAACAGATTCCAGATAAAATGGATGATGAAAAGAGAAGCGGCGGCGATTATTGAACTCAGTGAAACATACTTCGTGACGGCAGCCACGATCACAAATACCAAAAGAGCCCCCAATAGAGGCAGTGGCGCGATATACAGGAAAACCCCGGCAGCGGTGGCCACGCCCTTTCCGCCCTTGAAACGAAGAAAAACCGAATGCATGTGCCCGAGGATCACTGCCAGGGCAGGAAGCGAATAGAGGAAGGGATCCAGGGAATTTTCACTGAGGATCGGATAAAATCTTTCCGGGACTACCCGATATAAGAGCCAGGCAACCACAAATCCCTTGAGGATGTCCAGGATCAGCACCAGGACCGCAGTTCTGGTTCCATACTGGCGCAAGGCGTTCGTGGCGCCGATGTTGCCGCTTCCCCCGCTGCGGATATCCTGGCGATGGATCAGTTTCCCCGCCAGATATCCAAAGGGGACGCTGCCGATCAGATATGCACATACGCACAGCAATGCCCAAAGTATTATGACATTCATCCTATGAGTTCTTCTTCCCTTCTGCTTTTGAAGATCAGTTTGATGCTCACGCCCTCAAAAGCGAACATCTCCCGGATCTGGTTGTGCAGGTAGCGCCTGTAGTTTTCACTCACCAGGGCAGGCTTGTTGCAGAAAAAAACAAAGGTGGGCGGCTTGATCGCAGCCTGCGTAATATAGAAGATCTTCACCAGTTTGCCCGTTTTGTGCGTGGGTGGACGGTGCTCCACAAACCTTTCCATGAACTTGTTCAACTCACTCGTGGATATTCGCTTTTCGCTTTCCTCCTCTATCTTCACAACCGTTTCCATGATGCGGTTTATGCGTTGGCCCGTCTTTGCGGAGATGAATTGCACCGGCGCGAATTGCAGAAAAGGCATCTGGTAATGAAGTTCGGCTATGAATTTACCAGTTGTGCCGGTTCCCTTCTCCACCAGATCCCACTTGTTGAAGACCACCATGATCTCCTTGGTCCGGCGTCTGGCATAGGAGGCGATCTTGACGTCCTGCTCGGAAATATCCTCATCCGCCGCCAAAACAAGGACCACCACGTCACATCTATCCACAGACTCTATGGTGCGCATTACGCTGAAATATTCCACGCCGTATTTGACCTTGGTTTTACGACGCAGCCCGGCGGTATCGACAAGTATGTATTCCCTGCCGTGGTAGCGAAAAACACTGTCTATCGAGTCCCGCGTTGTTCCGGGAACTTCTGTCACGATCTGTTTTTCATTTCCCAGGAGCAGGTTTACAATTGAGGATTTGCCCACGTTTGGCTTTCCCACGACCGCGATCCTGGTGCTGGCGGATTTTTCTCCATCCGTCACGGACTGGGTTTCCGGGATCAGGGAGAGGAGTTCGTCCAAAAAATTACCCGTATTCCGGCCCTGGGCTGCGGATATGGGGAAGGGATCACCCAAACCCAGGCGGAGAAAATCATACAATTCCCACTCACTTTTATCATTGTCCACCTTGTTCGCCACCAGCATTACCTTGTCCCTGTGCGGATAGAGGATCTTGGCAATGGATTGGTCAATGTCCGTGCTGCCGGTCTGCGCGTCCACCATAAAGATAATGACGTCGGATTCGTCAATGGCCAGGATCGCCTGGTGGCGTATCATCTTGTCGATTGTCTCATGGCTGTTGAAAATTATCCCTCCGGTATCAACGAGTTTGAATACTTTTCCGTTCCACTCCACATCCTCATACTTGCGGTCGCGGGTGATCCCGGATTCCGGGTCAACGATCGCCATCCGCTTGCGGCACAGGCGGTTGAACAATGTGGACTTGCCCACGTTCGGACGTCCCACGATGGAGACTATGTATTTCCTCATTAAGTTATCGCATCCCAGGCTGCTTTTTGTTCAACTCTTTTTGAAAGCCTTATTTTGTCAATCCCTTTGCATTTATCAAAAAAAACATCTGGCTGAGGCATTTTCTTGTGGAGTGCCAGCTTCCCTTCGAGACTCACCCAATTCTATTTTCGGGATCCCAATCTGCCATGAAGCTGGGCCAGAGATAACAAGAGATTATCCCCTGCCACCAGAAAACAGGGTCGCCCTCCGGCCTGGCTTGTCCGTCTCCGTGAGACTCGCTTCGTCCACCTCCCGAGCGGCGGAGATCTGGCAGGCAGCATCCGAAGTGGCATACATGCCAGGTAAAAGGGCCTTAAGCTATTTATTAAAGCCTGTCTTTACAATATTTTGCTTTAAGATACAGTGAGTTTGGAACTATTCTTTCTCAATTCCCATATCCGGCTTGTTGTCTGGCACCACTTCCGGAGCCACTCTGGGGTTGAGTTCTTCCTTTTCAGCCTGTTTGAGTTCTTGCTTCAGCTCCGGTTTTGGCTCTGCCTCTCCTCTGGCAACGATGGGGACCCAGATCTCAATCACAGAGTCCTCGGATTCAGGGTGGAATCGTTCATCGTAAAGCTCAAACATATCCTGGTCGGCAGGTTTGTTTCCGCTTTCAAAGATCCATCTGCCATAGATATACTCATAGGTTTCTTCGATGCTTTCGATATTGCCATGGTGCTGGAAAACCGCGTAATAACCTGATGGGACCTTGTGTATCTTCACTTTCTCCGGGATCTTCATCCCCTCCATTACTTCCATGCCCACAAAATACATGTATCCAGCGTCTTTTTCGGGTCCAATGCCCTCAGCCGTGTAAGTTATCCCATAGAAGTTTCCAACCTTGGCATGGGAGATATCGGGTTGGATCTCCAAGAAGCTCTGCCAGGCCTTGGCGTAAGTTTCGTCTTCCATGTCGTTCAGGGTTTCGACACCAGCGACAGTGAAAGCCTCCCGCTTTTCATAGCGGGGCTTCAATTGCTCTTCCCGGCTGGTTATCCTGTCCTGGGCAAAGGACACAGACACCAAAAGTGCCAGTACCAATACGGCGAAAATCGTTCTTTTCATTGTCATCTCCTTTAAGCTTGGATAAACATAAGATAACTGATTCCCCCGGATACGCAAACCCATGCCGGGCACGGATCAAACAGGCGTTCCTGGTTGGCCCTGGATCGATCCGCGGCGCCAGGGAAAGAGCACCATCGTACCGGTCCTGGACGAAAACACCCGTGAATTCGCACATTCAGACTTTCAATTCACATATGTTTCTCTGTGGCATAATTCTACTTTTTTCATTCCATCTCAACACTTTCACCTTTCCACGCTACAGATCCATATTGATCCTGTCGATCAGTTTATCCGCGTTCGTGACAATTCGTGTAATCTGTGGACGAATATCCCTATGATCCTGTCATCCGTGTTCCATTTGTTGTGTCGCCCCAAAAGGGGCTCTTTCCTCGAAATTGCGTTCCAAGCTTCCACCATCGGTTATCTTGTCCCGAGGTCCAGATAAACAAAAGAACTGGACCCGGCCTTCGCCGGGATGACAGGTTACCTCCTTCCGCATTTTATGCAAAGATCCCGGTCATCCCTTGCGTCCTGTTCATCCCTGATCCATTTAGATATCCTGTCGATCAGTTGATCAGGTCATCAGAGTTCAATCTATTTCCCGCGTGGGGGGCGGATTCTTTTTCAATTGACAAGAAACTCCCTTTGAATTTTTATTGTTCTAAATATCAAATAGGGATAAAATGCTATAAATGAGACTGTTCGAAACACACGCGCACCTCGACCTGCCGGATTTTGACCCGGATCGTGAATCGCTGATCCGGGAATGCTTCAACAGTGGCATTGAATACATCATCAATATCGGGTTCAATAAAGAAACCTCGCTGGATTCCCTGGAACTGGCAAAAAAACACCTGCATATCTTCGCGACGGTGGGATTCCATCCCCACGAAGCCACGGATTTTGACCCGGAACTGGTGAAGCGCCTCGCCAGGGAAAAGGAAGTTTTGGCGATCGGCGAGATCGGGCTGGATTTTTTCCGCAATCTCTCACCTTATCCCGTGCAGCGCGAGGTTTTTGCCAACCAGGTCTCCCTGGCTCTGGATTATGACCTCCCAATGGTGATCCACAACCGCGACGCGCACCAGGAATGCTATAAAACCCTGAAAGATGCCGGGGCCAAAAATGTTGTTTTCCACTGTTTCTCCGGCGATATCATCTTCGCGCAGCAGGTTTTGGATGAGGGCTGGCATGTCTCATTCACCGGCACTGTGACCTACACCAATTCCAGGCTGGACGATGTGATACGGATGATGCCGCTGGACCAGTTCATGCTCGAGACGGACTGCCCTTACCTGCCTCCACACCCGCACAGAGGGGAGCGCAACAGCCCGCTTTTTTTGCATCTCGTCGCGGAAAAGATCGCCGATATCCGGGGCATCACTCCCAACGAAGTCGCCGAACACGCCTTCTCCAACGCCATGAAATTCTTCCGCGTCCCTCCGGATCCCGAGAAACCGGTCCGGGGCAAGAAGGGCGGAAAAAACGGCAAACAGGGAAGTTCCAGGAAACCAGGACAGAGCACAGCAGCCAAGAATATCAAAAGGAAAAAGAGATAACTCAATGAAGAAAAACACTTTACTGCCAATTCTCCTGATATTGGCAGCCTTCCCGTTAGGGGCGGGAAACTCCATATTCTCCTTTGACGGTTACCCCATACGCTATTACGGAAATGATATTTACAGCCTGGGCATGGGTGAAGCCGGAGCCAGCGATATTTTCCGCCTGAACACCAGCTATTCAAATCCGGCCATGCACAATCTGAGCAACCGCAGCCTTTTCTCCACCGGGATCGTGATGGGCTACAACGCCTATAGATCCAGGGATGGGGACGGAAATGAATCTGACTATCTGGACGATTCGCTGGACTTCCCCTATTTCAACCTTAGCATTCCCCTCAAGATACACCGCTTCGGATTCCAGTTCAGTTCAAGCGCCTCCGGGGTGGTTTCCAACCAACGCGAATTCCTGCTCGCGGATAGCACTGCCATCCTCGAAAAGCAGAGCATCGACCGCTATCTTTACAAGCTGGACCTTATCTACAGCGTGAACCTGGGAAACAACAATTTCGGGATCAGCGGCAACTACTATCTTGGCCATGATGTCCGGAATTTCACGCAGGAAGCGGAATACGGGCTCTTCAACACCAGGGAGGAACTGGCCCGGAGCTACAAGAATCCCGGCTTCACCGTGGGCTATCTCCGGCACCAGGACAAATTTGCCTTTGGCGCAAACTACAGTCCGGCCTGGACCTTGAAGGGCGAGGAGATCCGCACCTCGATCCACGAAACCGAAGATCCCGTGGATTATGAATATGAAATTCCCGCGCATTACGCGGCAAGTGTGACGGCCCTGCCCATAAAGGCTTTCAAGCTCGCCTGCGATTTCCATTATGAGGACTGGGGAAGGATCGACCCCGACCACTACGTAGATTCCTGGAAACTCTCCCTGGGAGCCGCCTATGAGCCCAAAGAGGATAACGACAATATCTTCCTGCGGCTGCCCCTGCGGGGAGGCGTTTCCTACCGCAGGCTGCCCTTCAGGGCGGACGACGAGGCTCTGGAGACCGTCGATGAACTGGCCCTCAGCCTGGGGCTGACAATACCCTTGAAAGGCGACGTAAACCGCATTGATTGCGGCCTCCAGTATGTCAGGCGCGGGGATCTGGAGAAAAACCGGCTGACCGATAATTCCTTCCTGCTGATGTTCGGTTTCACCGGTTTTGATATCCTGAACAAGGCCCCGGACCGCACCGCGCCGCGGGATATCCCAGAGAAGGAGGACATACGGGAATGGTAGATCCTTCCAAACAACCAAGCCCAGAGAGTCTGCTAAGCCAGATCACAAGGAAAAGAGGATTATCCGAAACAGAGCTGAGATCGGGGATCGAAGACCTGCCCGACGAAGGGTTGTTGGCAAACATTGATGAAGTGGCTGAAAGGATCAGCCAGGCGATGTTCAACAACGAACCCCTGGTCATTTTCGGCCATGACGATCCGGACGGCATTACAAGCTCTTTTATCCTGTATGATTTTTTGGATTCCTGCGGCTACCAGAAACATAATTATTTCATCCCCAACCGCAATATCGAGCCCCACGGGATCCAGCCGGGATTCATTGATTTCGTGCACAAGGGCGGCTATCGGCTGGTCATAACGGTTGACAACGGGATCTCAAGTTATGAGGGAGTGGAGAGTTTAAACGAACTTGGATGTGATACGATCATAACCGATCATCACCTCATCCAGCCGGAAAAACTCCCCCGTGCCTTTGCTTTGTTGAACCCGCAACTGCCTGAATGCAAATATCCTTACAAATATCTGGCCGGGGTCGGGGTGGCTTTGATGCTCATCCGCTTCCTGGCAAGGAAACTGGGGCGCGGCGTTCCGCTCTCCTACTATTTCTGGACGGCGGTGGGCTCCATAGCGGACAAGGTGCCGATGACCGGCGTGAACCGCATCCTGGTGCGCCATGTGATAGAAAACTGGGAAGAAATCCAGGATCCGAGCGTGGAATTTCTTTTGCGAAACTACAACCGTATCAATAACGACACGGACAGATTCAACTTCATCCAGAATACTGCCCGGATCATAGCCAACGGCCGCGAGCAAAACGGCCAGCACACCGCCATGCGGTTTTTGCTGCAGATGGGCGATGCCAAGGCCAGGTTATTTGAATCGATGGAGGCACAAAAAAAGGAATGGGAATCAGAGTTGCACAGGGTTTTCAACTACCTGGATATAATCACTTCCAGGTTTGAAGGCAAATCATTCATTTATTATGACGATCAGGACATAATCCCCTACACGCTTCTGGGAACCTCAGCCACATATATCCTGAACAAGCTGCACATCCCCGTGATAATGCTCAAGACGCACAATGGAAAAATTGTCTGCGAAGCACGATGCGGGGAGGGCTTCAACATGGTGGATGCTTTTGGGGCCTGCAAGGATTACCTGGAACAATACGGCGGCCACCCCAAGGCGGCAGGATTCAGTTTGGAGCCCGAAAACTACGAAGGATTTCTGGAATGTTACAACCGGTATCTGAACAAGAAACTTGACGGTGAAAACATTCTCCTCCAAAACAAGCCGGAAGCCAGTCTCCCGTTATCCGGTTTTTCCCGGGAGGACTGGCAGGAGATCGAATTACTCCTCCCTTTCGGACAGCAGAATCCCGAGCCCCTCATCCTGCTTGAGAACGCCACACTTGAAGACCTGCAGCAGCTTTTCCAGATCGAGCACAACAGCCATACCATACCCCGCGGGAAAAAGGGACACGCCCTGGTCAACTGGAAGGCGCCGGAATCCGTGCGTATCATTTCCTTTGAGGAACACCAAACCGTAAGCTGAGTAATATCAGGCTGGCAGATGCTGCATCTGAAAGAAACTTTGCGCAAGAGCATACACCTTGGTTCGCTCGCCATTCCCTTTGGCTACCGTTATGTCCTGGGTTTCAACCGCAAACTGATGTTTTTCATCATTCTCACGGCTTTTGTGATCATGCTGATCGTCGAATTCCACCGTCTCTGGCAGAAAAATTTCCGCAAAACCTTCTGGCGGATGTTCGGTTTGGTGCTGCGCCGGCACGAGGTTAGGGATTTCACGGGGGCAACCTACCTCCTTTTCGCAGCCATGTTCTGCGTTGCTTTCTTCGAGCCCATGGTGGCCTTCTGCGCCATGGCATTCCTTTCCCTGGGGGATACATTCGCGGCCATGGTCGGCATGAATCTCGGCAGGAGGAAATACAGGCATTCGAACAAATCGCTGGAGGGAAGCCTGGCCTGTTTCACGATCTGTTTCATCTTTGGATTGTTCTTCGCCGGGCATCCGCTCACGGCTTTCACGGGCGCCCTCGCCGCCACCCTGGCCGAAGCCAGCCAGCTTCCCATCGATGACAACGTGGAAATGCCCATTTCCTCCGGAATTGTGATGACAATCACCAGAGTGTTCATATAGCAGGATAAGCAAATGTTACTTTCATTCGTCATACCGGTACTCAACGAACAGGATTCCTTACGCCAATTGGTGGGAGAGATCAAAGTCAGCTGCGCCCCGCACAACCATGAGATCATCTTCATTGATGACGGGAGCACTGACGGGAGTTTTAAGGTCATGGCCAGACTCGCAGCAAAGGATGAGAATATCAAGGTCATAAAATTCCGCCGCAATTTTGGCAAGGCGGCGGCATTGCAGCATGGGTTTGGCCACGTCAAAGGGGATGTGGTATTCACCCTGGACGCGGACCTGCAGGATGACCCCGCGGAGATCCCCAGATTCCTGGAAAAAATTGCCGAGGGATGGGATGTGGTCTCCGGTTGGAAACAAAAACGAAAAGATCCCTGGCACAAGGTCCTGCCCTCAAAATTCTTTAACTTCGTGACCGCTCTGACCTTCCACCTCAAACTCAAGGATTATAATTGCGGTTTCAAAGCCTACCGCAGGGAAGTGGTGCGTGAATTGAACATTTACGGCGAGATGCACCGTTATATCCCCGCCCTGGCCCACTCCCTCGGTTTCAGGATCTCAGAGATCCCGGTGGAGCACCGGCAAAGGAAGTTTGGGCGCTCCAAATACGGTTATGAGCGCTATATGCGCGGTTTCTTCGACCTTCTGACGGTGAAGATGGTAACCCACTACATCAAAAGCCCCCTGTACCTCTTCGGCCGTATCGGCATGATCTCCACTTTGTTGGGAGCTGCCATCACGATATATCTGAGCATACTCAAGATCTTCTTCAGCCAGCCTCTTTCCAACAGGCCATTGCTTTTTTTGGGTATTACACTGATCCTGGGGGGATTGCAATTTATCTCACTGGGGCTTATTTCAGAGCTCATCATAAACAGAATTTCCCCCATTCAGGGCCTGCCCATATCCGTGGAAAAAACCCTGAACCTTCGATCCGGGGAGGAGAAAAGGACGTGAACCACGCGGAACGCCTGTTCGTGGAACGCTATTTCAGCAATCCCAGGCGCAACCTTCTGCGTTTCAGCTTTGTGTTCATGATACTGGGCATCCTGCTCTCCGTGGGCATACTTTCCGCCGCGCTCAATTTGTTCGAAGGTTATGAAAGGACTCTCAAGAGTGTTCTTCTGGATTCCTTTCCCCATATCAAGGTCGGCAGCTCTTTTGCTGAATACATCAGCCCGGAGGCAGCGTCAACCGCCCTGGCCAAACTTGGTGAACGTTCCGAGATAGCCTCCGCCACACCGGTTCTTTCATTCAGCCTGATGGCCCATCACAACGGCAAGGTGCGGGGCAGCGTACTCACCGCCTATGGACCTGGGACAGGGGCCGGAAAAGACCACGCAAAATATGTCACGCAAGGCTCGGCAATCCCTTCAGCAGGTTCAGTGATCGTGGGCCATTACCTCGCCAGCGAGCTCGGTCTTGCCCTGGGAGATACATTGCGGACCGTATATCCCCGCCTGGACAAGATCACCCCGCTGGGCATGTATCCCAATGAACACAACTTCATTATCGGCGGGATCTACGACTCCGGCTATTATGAAAACGACAGGACATTGATCATCAGCGGCATGGGGGACGCGCGGGATATCCTGGGAGAAAAAACCGGCTACAACAGCATTGAATTGAAATTGAAAAACGAATATGTGGATGACTCGGCCCGGCTTGCCCCAATCTATGACCGGGATCTGGGGATCGATCTCTACGCCGCGCCGGTGGCCAATACAACGCTTCTGCACATTGTGAGCATGCAGAAATGGCTGATCTTCATCATCTTCAGTTTCCTGGTCCTGATAGCCGGGATAAACGTGATCAGCAGCGTCATCACTTTGATCTATGACAAAAAGAATGAGATCGCGGTGCTCAAGGCCCTGGGCGCCGGATCAGCCACGATCAGGAATATTCTCGGCTACCAGATGGCGGCGGTAAGCCTGCTTTCCATAGTTTTGGGGCAACTTTTCGGCTGGCTGTTATCCTGGTTGGTGGCAAACCAGAGTTTTTACCGGCTGAAGGGCGATGTTTACTTCATTGACCGCCTGGAATTTTATGTCTCGCCACTCAACCAGGTCATAATATTCAGCGTCGCCGCGCTGCTCATCCTGTTTTGCATCCAGATCCCCCTGCGCAGGATCAAAAAGATGCAGGTCATCGACCTGTTGCGCAATCCCTGAGGAGGTTAATATTGATCTGCCTTGCCGGCTACTCGCTTTACAAAACTTATGAGGACAGGGGCCAGAACATCCAGGTCCTCAGAGGCACCGACCTTGAGGTGGAATGCGGTGAAATGGTCTGCATAACCGGCAAATCCGGCTGCGGGAAAAGCACTCTGCTGCACATCCTCGGTTTGCTGGATGACCCGGACAGCGGAAAGGTCCATATCAACGGTTCTGAGATCTCCGCGCACAATCCCCAGGCACATAATATACGCAACCGCGACATTGGTTTCGTTTTCCAGTTCCACTACCTGATCGAAGATCTCAACGCCCGGGAAAACGTCTCCCTGCCAAGGCTCATTGCCGGCGCGGACAGGGCGGAAGCTTACAAACACGCCGATAAACTCCTGCGCCACCTGGGCCTGGAAGAACGCGCCCTGCATTATCCCAACCAGCTCAGCGGCGGTGAACAGCAGCGCCTCGCGCTGGCTCGGGCGCTCATAAACGATCCCAAGATCGTTCTGGCAGACGAACCCACGGGCAACCTGGATCCCCAGCATAGCAGCGAGGTTTGGGAACTTATCCGCAAACTGAACATTGAACTCCGTCAAACCTTCGTTATTGTAACTCACGACAGGGAACTGGCCAAACAAAGCCACAACACCTTTGAATTGGTGGACGGAAAGCTGGTCTAACCCGGATGAAACACCCCCGCAAATTCCTGATCTTCATCCTTATCCTGCTGGCGATAAACACCCTCTTTTTCGTGGCGTGGTACGCGTTTGACCTGCAGGGCGTGGTGAAAGGGATCGTGGAACGTGAGGCCGGGAAAGCACTCCAGGGGGATTTCAAAATAGAGGATTTCAGCATCAGCGACAGGCAGGTCTATGCTGAGGGCATTTCTTTCGCCGCGGCGGACAGTTCGCTGAATTTCCAGGTTTCCACCGCCCGCGTGCAATTCAACCTGCTCAAGTTCATTTTCTCCGGTTTTAAGATCCGCAATATCCTCAACCAGGTGGAAATTGCCGGGGCTGATGTCAGTTTCATTTACAGTTATGAACCCAGGTCCCAAAAACCTCCCGGGGAGTTCGAGATCCCCGATCTCGGGGAATACTTCAACAGCCTCAAAATAACGGATTCCAGTTTCCGTTTTGATCTCGATTACCCCCTGGATATCATGGGGAAAGAGGGTCTGATTGCCTCAGAGAAATTAAACGACATTCAAATAAGTATCCTGAACACGGATGTTACCAGTATCAGCCTGACCGCCGTGAGCCAAAGCAAGGGCACGATATCCGCCTCCGGCATTCTCCAAGACGGGCGTCTGGCGTCTTCCCATGCCCAGATAGACAATTATATCCCCCACTATATCAGTCATCCCAATATCCGCGACTTTTCAACCGAGATCAACCTGGTTCTGGATGCTTCCCAAAAAGAGAAAAACTCGCCGCTTGAGTTTGACGGCACAGCAATTCTCTGGAATACCCAAGCTCTGCTTCTTTCCGATTTTCCCCTGCAAATCCCACTTTTGAGGGTGAAATACCAGGACGGAAAACTTCAGACGGAACTCTCACGCAGCAGGATCGGGAGCAGCTCTCTGGAAGGAAGCGCAAGCTTTGCCATACTTGGCAAAGAACTTAATTTCGAGCCCAGCAGGCTGGAAGCGCAGATCGATCTCAGCCTGATAGATCCCGCCTTAAAGGGAATGGTCACTGCGGCTCTGACCGCCAGGGGCACAATTTCAGATCCCGTCATCACCCTGAAAGCTGATTCGGACTTGATATCCTATCAGCAGTACGAAGTCCGGGATATTGAACTGGAAGCGGCTTATGAGGATAGTATGCTCAACTTCGCGCTCAATGATGCCAGTTGGGAAAATCAGAAAGTGAGCGCCAATGGGCAGTACAATCCCCAAAACCGCAAACTGAGCGCCATTCTTGATACTGCGCCCATCAGCTTTGATGAAGAGAAGTTTAAAATATACGGGGCGGTGGAAGTTGAACTTGCCTTTTACGAGAAACTCCCCGCAGTGGAAGCCAAACTGCTGAACCTTTCTCTGGCAAGGGGCAAAATGGAAATTCAGTCTATATCCGGTTACGCGAACCTGATCCCTGTCCAGCAGGGCGAGACTCTCAATTACTACGTGGATCTGGAACTGGATACCCCCGAAGGAGACAGGATCAGCCTCGTGGGGGACATCCTGGACCGCAACCTGCTGCTGGATGCCAATTTCAGTGAACTGGCACTGATGGATATATACCCGCTCAAGGCCCTGCAACCCTACGATCCGGTTGTCGGTGGTGAGATTTCATCATTTTTAACCGGCAACCAGCTTGTGCTTTCCTCGCACCTTGGTCTTGCCTTGGATGGGGATCTGAACTACTTAACTGGATTGGATCTCATCGCTTCCTATGATATTGCCACAAAAAAGGGGATGGCCATCCTGGATAGCGATGCCGGAACATTGAATGGGCAGCCGCTCGATTTTTCCGTGATCGCCCGGATAGACGAACAAAAACTTATCCTGAACTCATTCAATCTCAATGACAGGCTGTATCTGAGCGGGTCCACGCATCTGGATGACCTTGATGACACATCAATTGAGCTGATCCTGAGGGATATTGGCAGCGATCTGATATCATCATTTCTTCCGGATATTGTACTCCCGGATATAAGCGGTCTGGATCTTTACGCCAACTACAACCGGAACGATTCAAGGATCATCAATGCCAAACTGAACTTGCAGAAAGTAAACATACCAGGGCTCAGACCACTTTCGGGACAACTGAATCTGCAGGGTTATCCCGAACAGGTGGTGGTTAGAGGTGGCATCAACAATGATTTCAAGCGGCTCGTCAGTCTAACCGGCACCCTGGACCTTCTCTCCGGGCTGGACGTAAGATTGCAGGCTGTGACGAACCAGCTCGCGATGGCCGACCTGATGTATTCACCTCTCGCGGAAGGGGAGATCGACGGCAACCTGGGGGTGTACCTGAGTAACCTGCTGGAAGAAGAAACACAGATCAATTTCGACGCTTTTGTCATGTCCGAACACATGTCGATCCCTGATATTGGCGATTTTGACGATATTTACATCAAGATCTCCCAAACTCCGCGATTGCTGACCGTTGATTCACTTTCCGTAACCTCAGCTCAATTTGGAACTGTGTGGGGATCCGGAGCCTTGGATTACAATCTGTACACAAACGCCTATTATGATGGCGATAATATCCTGGATCTCCATGCTGAAGGGCATTTCTTCGATTGGCTGACGGATGAGGTGGATATCATCACCGCGGCCGGGGGAAATGTTAGCCTCCAGGCAAGCCTGAGAACATTTGATGGCCAGTTCTCTGTTCAAAGCGGGAAGATCGATGTGAAAGACGCAAATATCTCCCTCAGGGATCAGCCGGAACAGATCCGTAAACTCAACATTCAGGCCGTGATCGATAACAACCAGTTGCTTCTGAACGATTTTAGCTGTTTTATCGGGGAAGGCAAACTAACAGTCAAAAACCAATTTGACGATGACCCGGATTCACATCTTAACGTGGGCTTCCTTGACCTGGGAAGCCTGGAGCTTCGGATAGACCAGCCGGGCGCCATAGTCAGCATCCCAATGTTCACCACTCCCCGAAGCATCAGCAACGTCATCCTGCGGGGACAGGGCACCCCCTACGCCACAGTCAGGGGCCCGTTCGAGGATATGACGATCTCAGCCGAATTGCTCGTATCAAATGCCGATGTGGTCTATCCGCCAAACACGGATAACCTGTTGAACCTTATATACAGCTTCCGCAGCACATTAAGCAAACCTGAAACACAGAAAAAAGACCCTGTTCCCCTGCCATTTACCATGGACCTGATGATCCGCTTGAGAGAAAACATCCGGTTTTCCACCTATCCCACCAACTTCAGGATCGAGCCCGGCGGATTCCTGAACATCGTTTACGACGGGCAGGAATGGAAAGCCGCTGAAGCCAGCTTCAGATCTGAGCAGGGAACCCTGGATTTCTTCGGCACCGTGTTCCAGACGGAAAGCCTGGATGTGACCATCATTGATTCCCAGGATCTGGTCGATGTCAGTGGAACATTCACCCGCCGCGCGCTTGACGGAACGGTAATCACACTCACCGTCAGCACAGACACGGATACCTCAAAACCGGTCTTCGAACGCCTGATTTTTGCCTTGAAAAGCGACAACCCGGATGACATGACCATATCCAGCATCCTGTCCCGGCTGCGTTACAGCTCTAGTTCGGAAGAACTTTCCGGCACTCAGAGGGGAAGCCTGCTTCAGGACGAAGCCCTGAGCCTGATCTCGGAAAACCTGAACACTTCACTCCTGGCTCCGTTTCTCTATCCCCTGGAAAACACCATGCGGCGGCTGCTGAAACTTGATAACTTCAGCATCAGCGCGGGTTTCATCCAAAACCTGTTCACTGAATATTCCAACGATCCAAACCAATTGGCGGAATATACCAACATGGATCAATTCATGAGTGACATCACCAAATTCAGCTCTTCCATACTGCTGAACAATCTCTCCTTGTCCATGAGCAAATATCTGGGAGCCAGGCTCTTCCTGGATTACACCCTGACCCTGCAGGAAGAGACGGACCTGCAGAAAAAAACCCGGATAGTGGTTTCCCATGATACCTCGCTGCGCTGGATCCTGCCCTACAAGCTCCGCCTTGCCTATACATTCCAGTATGCGCCGATCGGGGACAACATCACCCATGAGATAATGCTTCAGAGGTCATTCAGATTCTGGGGCTTGTAATAAATACTTTGACAAAATAAGCGTTATACAAATAATGAATAAAAAAGAATATCCCCTGGAGGTTCCCATGCCTGAATCCATGGATAAAAAGAAATCCAATGGGCAGAAAAACCCTGCCCCCCAAAAAACCAAAACCCAGGCTACCGAGATCGATCCCCGCCACAAGGTTGGCCTGGTGGAAATAGTGATGATCCTGCTTTTGGCAGGTGTCGTCTTCATCTTCATTTTTGGCATGCGCCAGATGCGCAGGGAACAAGCTGAACTATTGGCTCTTCAGCAAAAGGTCGAGAGCATCCAGCCCCATTTCTACACCATCGCTGATTCCGCCAAAGCTTATAAGGATAGGGATCCTTTCGGAGCCTGGCCCCTGACCATCGAAGAACTGAACATCCCCTTTGATATCCAGTCTCCCGAATACGAATTCTCCTTCCTGGAAAACGGTACGGTGATCCTGACAACGAAAGAAGAATTCGGAAAAGAAGGCATCAAGATAAACTATGACATCAACGAGGATTTCTTCCAGATCGAGGATCCCGAGCCGCAAACCAAACCTGTTATCAAGGATGAATGGCTGAATCTATAGACCGCGTATAAAAGCTATATCAGGAAAAGATCCGCCCCACCCGGTGGATCTTTTCCGTAATGATACATAAATTTGATAAGACATGGGTGGTTTTCCGGGGTCCCCGAAAAGGCGCGCAGCGAGTTTTTGGGTGTATGATCCGGGGTCCCCGCCACACAACTTGTTGGGCGGTGGGGTGGCAAACATTGGGGTGGCAAATTCCGATTTGCCACAGGACTCACAGAGCCCTTCAGAAAGTGCATCGGACCTTGTCCGCTCAACGCAGCGGAATTCGGCTTCCCCCCTGGAGTGTCTCGGGATGAATCGCGGACATCCAACAGACTGAAGTCTGTGTTGCAAGTATGGTTACACCCTTCACCCTTTTCACCCTTCCACGTCTTTTAAAAACCGCTTCATCCGCGTTCCTAATTCCGTAACACTGGCTTCAGCCTGTCGTATCGCTGGCTTTGGCCGGCTTTGGGAGACTGTGAAAAACCAGCTGAAGCTGGTGGTCCGACCGGCAGACCACCCCCAAAAACTCGCTGCGCTCCGTTTCGGAGACCCCGGGGAGCCAGTGTAACGCATTCGTGCAAATTCCTGGACAATATCCCATTGGTCCTGTCCATCCGAGTCATCCGTGTTCTATTCATTACAGCTTTAACGGAAGGGACCAATTGGTCGGATAAAGACATACGGATCGGGGATGCGATGTAATGCATGAGGGATAAACAACATGGGTAAGGGATGTTTCGAGAATTACCTTGACTAAATCGGTCAAATATTTTGTTATCTCAACATAGGTTTTTAAAAATTAGAGGTAGTTATGGAAGCTTTGATTACGATTGTAGTCATATTGGCAATAATTGCTTTGATTATCCACTTCCATAAGAGAAAACAAGTCCGCATCGATCATCCTAAGTTTCGGCAACAAACAGAAGATCAGGAGACAAGTGTAAGGGAAGCCTGTATTCGTTTTGAGTACAGAACCTTCATCGAAAGGGAATATGTTTATTAACCAACGGAATGGTATTGATAATGATAGTGAAATTTTGGCAGAAAACTCTTAGAGAAATCAGGATGAAAGACAAGGATAAGGCTTACCAATATTTCATTTTCATTCTTTCCTTGTATGTTCTGATAGAGTTATCTCTGGAATTTATTCTGGAATTTCCGCCCAAATTGCTGAGAATCGCCTCCATCATAGATTTTATCATCTGTATCATATTTCTGGGAGATTGGTTTTACTACTTTTTCCAAGCTGAAAGGAAGGGAAAGTATTTCATCACCCGGATATTTGACTTGATTTCAGCGATCACCTTCATCCCAGGCCTGAGATTTCTGCGCGAGTTCAGGATTTTCCGTTTCCTTCGCGGGTTCCGGGGCATCGTGGGGATCTTCAAAACTTTCCGGAAAAAGCCAATGGAATCAGCCCTGGCTTTTTATTTGATCGGCCTGCTGATCATCTTTGGCTATTGCTCCCTGGCCTACAACAGATATGAAGTTGGGATAAATCCCGGTCTTCATTCTTTTGGCGAAGCTGTCTGGCTTGCCTTTACCACCATGACCAACATGGGTTACGGTGGTGTCCATCCCATCTCTCTCGAAGGCAAGGTGGTCTCCGCAATCCTTGTTCTCACGGGCATGGGTTTCTTTGCCCTGCTCAGCGGGGAATTTGCCACAATCCTGATAAAGTCGATAAACGCGAAGGAAGAGACCGAAAAAAACAAAAAAATAGACCAATATGATATAAATTAAAAACCATTTGGAGGAAAGAAAGGGACTTTGAGGATCAGATTATCCAACTGTCTGAGAGAATCAGGAATTTAAAAAGGCAGGATTCAAACAGAAGAATCTTCAAATTGCTGTCATAGTGCCTTTCATCGGGTGAAATCAATGAATACTCTCAGGAATTGCTGGATACTGTGAAAAGGTATGATGAGAACTAATCGCTCAGGGAAAAGGGATAATTTGGGTTCTTTTATCCACTCGTTTTATAAGCGAGCCGGTGCAAATGATTTTCACCAATGATTTAATCCGGCTATGAGATGCTTGGCACGCCATGCGATACAGGGCTTGGAAAATAACTGCTGCTTCGGCGCTTAAATTGCATATATTATATAGTAAAGTGTGTATAAACAAAATAGAAACATAGTTAAAGGAGAGGACATGAAAAAGTATTTCTTCATGCTCATGATCCTTGGTTTGGTGGTGATCCTATCAGCCAGCCAGGGATCCATCAAAACCGGGAACGCTCCCACATCCGTCCAGCTCACGCGCAGCAGCGGTGATGGCCTGAGTGTTCGTTATGACATTGATAAGCTAAATTACCAGGAAGTCCGCACCCAGGACGGAACTTTCACCGACCTGTGGGCGCGGAGTTATGCCTTCACGAATAAAACCGGGCTGCCCCGGCTTCCCCTGATGCGCAAGATCATCAGCGTGCCCGAAGGCGCGCAGGTTGAGACAGAATTAACGCTCGTTTTGCGCCGCACCTTTTCCCTGGATGATGAGGGGATCCACTATCCCATCACTCCCAGGCAGGAATCCGTTTCCAAAAGCGCCGATCCCCAGTCAATTCCCTTCGTGGTGGACAGGGACTTCTACAATGGCTCAAACTGGACCGACGAACCCGCCATTAAGGTGGAAGAGATAGGCCATATGCGCGGGTATCGCCTGTTTGCCCTGGATTTTGCCCCCGTCCGCTACAATCCCTCGACCCGCCAGATCGAGGTGATCTACAGCGCCGAGGTGAACGTCCGCTTCATCGGCGCGAACCACGCCGCGACCCAGGCCCTGCGCGAGAGGACCTATTCGCCGGCTTTTGACGGCATGCTGAAGAATGTTCTGCTCAATCCGGAATCCGACCGCGAATCGCTGAGACGCTATCCGATGAGTTATGTGATAATCACCGATCCTGATTTTGTGACCGCGCTGCAACCCTTTGTGGATTGGAAGACCCGTGAGGGATTCAATGTTATCCTGGCCACGACCAATGAAACCGGGACCACCACCAACGGCATCAAGAACTATATGCAAGGCCTTTGGGACGCCGCCACGACGGAAAACCCGGCGCCCTCCTACCTGCTGATCGTGGGCGATGTGGCGCAGGTTCCGGCGAATTCCGGAAACACGGGTGGCCACGTCACCGACCTCACCTATGTGCGTCTGGAGGGAACCGATTACGTTCCGGAAATGTATTTCGGCCGGTTTTCCGCGACGACCCCGGCTGAGGTCACCAACCAGGTCAACAAGACCCTCATGCACGAAATGTACACCATGCCGGACGACTCCTATCTCGAAGAAGTTGTGATGATCGCCGGTTATGACAGCTATTGGTCCCAGACCCATGCCAACGGGCAGATCAATTACGGCACGGACAACTATTTCAATCCCGCCCACGGCATCACTTCGCACACCTATCTGTATCCGGCTTCCGGATCCTCCGACGCGGCGATCGTGGCGGACGTCTCCGCCGGCGTGGGCTACGTGAACTACACGGCTCACGGCAGCCAGACCAGTTGGGCAGACCCCACTTTTACCATCAACAACATCAACTCCCTGCAGAATGAGAACGAGTATCCCGTGGTGGTGGGAAATTGCTGCCTGACCAGCGCTTTCAACACGGGCACCTGCTTCGCCGAGGCCTGGCTGCGCGCGGTGGACAAAGGCGCAATCAGCTATATCGGCGGCACGAACAGCACCTATTGGGATGAGGATTTTTACTGGGGTGTGGGGTACAAAAACCCCATCGTGGGTTCCGGACCTCCCTTTGTTCCCGGACATACAGGCGTGTATGACGCCATGTTCCACGACCATGACGAGCCTTTCGAGGATTGGGCCACCTGCGTTGGTGCCGCGATCTTCATGGGCAACATGGCGGTTGTGGAATCCAACAGCACCCGCATCAACTATTACTGGGAAATCTATTCCAACATGGGGGATCCCAGCCTGATACCCTATCTTGGAATCCCTGCCGACAACAGCTTCCAGGCTCCCGATACGATCTTCCTCGGTCTCGGTTCCATGGATATCACCGCCGATCCACACAGCTATGTGGCGATCTCGATGGATAACGTTTTGCACGGTGTCGGCCTTGCCGATGCCAGCGGCAACCTGACCCTGGATTACATCCCCTTCGACGAGCCCGGCACCGCCCAGATCGTGGTCACGCGTTCCCTGCGCAAGCCTCTTATCGCCAACGTCCAGGTCGTCCCGAATGTGGGACCCTACGTGACCGTGAGCCCGATCACCGTGATCGATCCCAATGACAACGGCATTGCCGAAGCGGGCGAGACCATCAGCATGGGGCTTACCTTCAACAACGTCGGCATCGAGGACGCCACCAATCTTAGCGTCACCATCAGCACCGGTTGTGATTATGTCAGCCTGATCAACGCCACGGAAACCCTGCCGGATATTCCCGCCGGCTCCGATATTACGCTTGATGACCTCTTCAGCGTGATGATCGATCCCTCCATTCCGGACCAGCTTGCGGTCACGTTTGATTTCACGGTCACGGACGGCATAGACGAATGGGTATCCACCCGAAGTATCGTGGTCAACGCGCCGAACTTGGAATTCGCGGACGTCACTCTGTTTGACACCAATGGTAACGGTTTCCTTGAACCGGGAGAAGACGTCTCCGTAACGGTGGACATCACCAACAACGGACACATGGCGGCGGATAGCGGTTCTCTGGATATCATCGTCAACAATCCTGACGTCTCTTTGAGCTCAACCCATTTCATGCTGCCCTCGATCGCCATGGGCGTTGTCATCCCGATCAACTTCACAGTTACCTTGGGAGACGGCCTTCAGGACGGCGATGTAATACCCGTTGGGCTTGCCGTCTCGGCCGGTCTGCAGAACATCAACCACTGTATCCTCCTGCCCATAGGCGTGACCGGTGAGAATTTCGAAACTGGCGATTTCAGCAATTTCCCCTGGCAAAACAGCAGCCCCCAACCCTGGACCGTTGAGAGCGGACCGGACTACGCGCACTCCGGGGATTACGGCGCCAAATCTGGAACGATCAGCCACAATCAATCAACCGAACTTTCCCTGACCCTGAACGTCGGCGCGGACGGGAATATAACCTTCTGGAGAAAAGTGTCCTCCGAAGCCAATTACGACTTCCTGCGCTTTAGCATAGATGGCACGGAAATGGGCTCCTGGAGCGGAAACCAGGCCTGGGCTCAATCCTCCTATCCCGTGACCGCCGGCAACCGGACCTTCACCTGGGAATATTCCAAAGACTCATCTGTCAGCTCAGGCAGCGATTGCGCCTGGATCGACGATATCGTCTTCCCGATGACCGGAAGCGGGGACGTCGCCATGATCTACGTTCCCACCGAGGAGATCGTATTTGATGATGTGGCTGCCAATGACGTCCTTTCGGCTGATTTCATGGTGAGAAACCTGGGTACGGTCAACCTCAGCGGGATGATCTCCGCCCCCGCCTGCATGGGACTCGTCCACAACGGGGTCCAGATCCCCAACGACTACAACTACATCATACCCCCCGGCGAAAGCAGGACCTACACGCTGACCTACACCGCGCCCGATCCCGCCATAAATCTGGATCTTGAGGTCATCATCACCTCAAACGACGCGGTAGACCCGGCAATTGTGATCCCGGTAACCGTCAACGCCAACGTCGGCAACAACGATCCCCAGATCCCGGCCGTAACCGAACTGAAAGGAAACTATCCCAATCCCTTCAATCCTGAGACAGCGATTCGCTTCTCGACCAAAGAATCCGGCAAGGTGCGCCTTAGCATCTACAACGTCCGGGGCCAGCTCATCCGCAACCTCGTGAATGAGGATCTATCCCCCGGGAACCACAGGATAATCTGGAATGGCAGGGATGAAAACGGCAGCAGTGTTGCCAGCGGGATTTACATGTACCGGATGGAAACTTCCACCTACACTAAAACCCTTAAGATGATGCTTATGAAATAGCATAAATCAGGAAAGGCGGCGCAAAATCCGCGTCGCCTTCCTGTTATTAAAACCCCCGCGGGGAAAATGATTTTTTATATTGACACATATTTATCACCTGCAGATAGTGATTTTACCTACAAGAATGATACGCCGGATGCCGGCCATGAATGCCGGCGCCTGTATTTTAAATGAATGATCCATGGAGGACCCAATGAAACGTTTGTTTCTGATATTAACCCTTGTTTTGGCGCTGGGAGCGGCGCTTAACGCTGAACAGGTAACTGTCGGCAGTTACCAGAACGAAATACTGTTGCTCGAGAGCTCTCCCGAGCATATGGTGATGCAGATGACGCTCGGGCACTTCAATGCCGAACCCGTCCAGATCAATGGCAGCACCTGGCATCACCTGAACCTCAAGAAAGAAGGGATCTCGCTCGAAGCCGGATACCCGCAGGTACCTGTGCTGGCCCGCAGTGTGATTATCCCCAATACAGCCGAAATGCAGATCGACCTGCTGGAAAGCGAGTATGTTGAGATCGAGCTTCCCGTGGCCCCCTCGAAAGGTAACCTGACCCGGGATATTGATCCGGCATCGGTTCCCTACACTTTCAACGAATTATATTCCGGTGAGGATTCCTGGCCCCGGGAAACCTCGTATCTGACCGAGCCCTTCATCCTGAGGGATTACCGCGGCATCACCGTCAGGTTTCAGCCCTTCGTATATTATCCCGCCACAAACACCCTGCGTGTTTACACCAAGCTGCAGATCGCGCTGGATGCCGTGGGAACCGACTATACCAATTCCCTGACGATCCCCAAAACTTCCTACGCACCTGAATTTGAGGGAATTTATGAGAACATGTTCCTGAACTTTGGGGATGCCAAATACCCCTCACTGGGAGAGGAAGGCCGGATCCTGGTTATCAAGCATGAGATGTTCGACGCCACGCTGCAACCCTGGGTGGAATGGAAACGCCAGAACGGTTACCGGGTGGATGTCGTTGACGTCAGTGTCGCCGGCCCCACCGCGAACCAGATCAAGACATACATCCAGGACCAGTATGACCTCAATGACGGCCTGATGTTCGTGCAGATATTTGGCGATGCCCCGCAGGTCCCATCACTTTCCTTCGGCGGGGGTGGATCCGATCCGTCCTATTCGCTTCTTGCCGGAGCAGACAGCTACCCGGATATCTACGTGGGACGTTTTTCCGCCCAGACTGTTGAGGAAATGGAGACCCAGATCGAACGCACCGTCTGGTATGAAAGGGATATTCAAACCGGCAGCGTCTGGCTGTCCCAGGGAATGGGCATTGCTTCCAGCCAGGGTGGCGGCTCCCAGGGCGACATGGGTGAATCCGACATCCAGCATATGAACCTCATCCGCGATGACCTTTTGGGATATGGTTACACCTCAGTTGACCAGATCTACGACCCGAGCGCCTCAGCCTCCCAGGTCACCACAAACCTGAATGCCGGACGCGGGATCATCAATTACTGCGGCCATGGCAGCACAACATCATGGGGTACAACTGGTTTCAGCAACACCAATATAAACGCCCTGACCAATGACTTCATGTTGCCGCATATTGTCAGCGTGGCCTGCTTGAACGGTAATTTCGTGAGTAGCACGTGCTTCGCCGAAGCCTGGTTGCGGGCCACGAACAACACAACCGGAGATCCAACCGGCGCGATCGCGATCTATGCCAGCACCGTCAACCAAAGCTGGGACCCCCCCATGCGCGGCCAGGATGAAGCGGTCGATCTTCTCGTTGCCGAAGCAAAACATACGATCGGCGGTTTGTACTTCAACGGTTCCTCCAGAATGATGGAGGTGTACGGCACGGCTGGAATAGAAGAATTCAAGAGCTGGACGATCTTCGGCGATGCCTCACTTCAGGTCCGCAGCGCAGATCCCACGGAAATTACAGCCACCTACAATCCCGTGCTTTTCCTGGGAATGAGTTCGTTCCAGGTGGAAACGGAACCCGGCGCGCGGGTCACCCTTTACGGGGACGGAACCACATACGGCACTGGCATTGTCGATGCCTCTGGCATCATTGTACTCAACCTTTCCGATCCACCCCTGCAGCCCATGGATCTCAGCCTCACCATCACAGCCCTGAACAAGGTTACCCACATCGGGACCGTACAAGCCCTGCCGGCCAGCGGGCCCTACATCATTGTGGACGACATGGTGATCACGGATGACAATAACAACGTTCCCGAATTCGGGGAGACGATCACCCTGAATTTCAACTTTGACAATGTTGGCAATGACCCGGCCACGGATGTGGATGTCACCCTCACCACGACAGACCAGTATATCACGATCCTCAACCCCACTGAAACCATACCGGATATCGCAGCCAACGGAAGCGGCGGAACCGTGGATGGCTTTGACATCCAGATCGCCGGCAACGTCCCGGACCAGCATACGCCCACAGTCCAGGTTTCGATCGATGTCGGCTCGGAGATCTTTGAATACAACCGCAGCTTCATCATAAACGCCCCCGCCTTTACCTGGGGCGGTATCATAGTGGATGATTTCCTGGGCAACAACAACGGCATGATCGATCCCGGGGAAAGCGTAACCCTCTCCTTCCCCTTCAGCAATAGCGGACACACCCAGGCCAGTGACATCAACACCGCCATGGTCATCAACAACGCCGTGCACGTGGCGGAGGAGATCGTGACCTCCTTCACCGCCCTTCCTCCCGGCGGAGAATGCCAGATGGTCTATTTCGTCACCTTCAGCTCCCAGATCCCGGCCGGGACCGTGGTCAATATCAGCACAATGCTGTTCACGGGTGACTACAGCTCGACCCATACATACTCTGTGAGCCTGGGGATCGTGGCCGAGACCTTCGAATCCGGTTTCTCGAACTTCCCCTGGGAATTCACCGGCGGAAACTGGACGATCGATGCTGAGAGTTACAATAATTCAAACTCGGCCAAATCGGCGACCATCACCCACAACGAAACAACAGACATGAGCTTAACTATGAACTGCCAGAATCCGGGTACCCTCTCCTTCTGGAAGAAAGTATCCAGCGAACAAAACTACGACTACCTCCGCTTCTATATCAACGGAGTGATGAGGAATCAGTGGTCCGGGACCTCGGATGTCTGGAGCCAGGTCAGTTATGACGTCCAGGCAGGCATGAATATCTTCAAATGGGAATACTCCAAGGACAGCATGGTCTCCAGCGGCAGCGACTGCGCCTGGATCGACGACATCATCTTCCCCACCACGGGAGGGATCACCGGCGCGCCGGAGATAGCTTTGGATGCGACCACTCTGGACTTTGGCGAGATCTTCCTGGGCGAGATCCAGACCCTGCCCTTCACGGTGCATAACAACGGCGACGCCGTGCTCATCGGAAGCGTTGAGGTGCAGGAACCCTTCAGTGTTTACCAGGGTAACGGCACTCCCAACAACATGATCAGCATTGTGGTGGATGCCGGCTCCTTCCTCACCTTCAACGTGAATTTCACGCCTGATGCCGAAACCGACTACAATTCAGACATGCTGATCAACACCGACGATCCGGTCAATCCCCAGATGACGGTGCAGCTTACCGGGACCGGGCAGGTCGTGTCCAACGACGATCCCGTGATCCCCGCTGTTACAGAGCTGAAGGGCAATTTCCCCAACCCCTTCAATCCCCTTACAACCATCTCCTACAGCGTCAAGGAAGCCGCCCCCGTCAGCATCGGGATCTACAACATCAAGGGACAGCTGGTGCGAAACCTCGTCCACGAGGAAAAAGCAGCCGGAAACTACAAAGTGGTGTTCGACGGACTGGATAATAACCAGGAATCCCTTGCCAGCGGAGTCTATTTCTACCGCATGCAGGCCGGCGACTATACCGGCACCCGCAAGATGATAATG